>JANWYX010000016.1:17500-20032 GCA_025055055.1 Caldilinea sp.
AAGGCATGGCGCTGATGGAGAACTGGCTGGCGACCGGCGATCGGATCGATGCAGTGGCTTCCAACAACGATGAAATGGCGATCGGTGCGCTGAAGGCCATCGAGGCGGCGGGCAAACTCGGGGAGATCATCGTCGGCGGCGTCGATGCCACCGAGGATGCGTTGGCCGAGATGGCGGCCGGACGGCTTAACGTCACCGTATTCCAGAACGCTAAGGGGCAGGGCGAAGGCGCTATCGAGGCGGCGATCAAGTTGGCGCGCGGCGAGGCAGTCGAACCGGTCATCTGGATTCCCTATGAACTGGTGACGCCGGAAAACTATAAAGAATACCTGAACCGATGAGGATCGATTGGGCGATGGTTCTCTAGGGTCATCGGCCGCCTCTGAGGGCCGTCCTGTTGGAGAGCAGCGAGTCGCTTTAGGGGTTCTGAATCCGGGGTTGTGCGTCGCATTGATGAGCGCAGCGGACTTTTGACGGGCGCTAAAGTCCATGCGGCGCACAATCCAGATGGAAGGTTGTTCGAGCCGCAGGAGGAAGGCTAGTGAACAGCGACACAATCCTTGTGATGGAGAATATCTCCAAATCGTTTCCAGGCGTCCAGGCGCTGAGTGAAGTCCAGTTGACCGTGCGTCGAGGAACGGTGCATGCGCTGATGGGAGAGAATGGCGCGGGCAAATCCACATTGATGAAGATCTTGTCCGGAATGTACACCCCGGACAGCGGCGCGATCACCTTTCAAGGGCAGAAGGTGGCGATCGACACTGCCAGAACGGCGCTCAATCTGGGCATCTCCATGATTCATCAAGAACTCGCCCCCGAGCCATATATGACCGTCGCCGAGAACATCTTCCTTGGGCGAGAGCCGCTGGGAAGGTTCGGCATGATCGATAAACGCAAGATGATCGCCGACACCAAGGCGTTGTTGGAGCGTCTTGAAATTGACATCAGCCCCAATGCGTTGATGAAAGACTTAAGTGTCGCCCACACCCAGATGGTTGAAATCGCCAAGGCAATTTCGTATGACGCCACCTTGATCATCATGGATGAGCCGACCTCTGCGCTCACGGAACGCGAAGTCGCTCATCTGTTTCGAATTATTCTCTCCCTCAAGGCGCGCGGGGTCGCCATCATCTACATTACCCACCGAATGGATGAGGTGTTCCAAATCGCCGACGAGATCACGGTTTTTCGAGACGGCAGACACATTGCCACCGTGCCCGCCTCTGAGACGGACAGACAAAGTTTGATTGCCATGATGGTGGGCCGCGAGTTAACGAATCTTTTCCCAAAGGAAGAGGCGCCCATCGGCGAGGTCGTCTTGTCGGTTCGGGGCTTGACTCGTGCGGGCATTGTGCACGACGTCAGCTTTGACCTCCGTCGCGGGGAAATCTTAGGATTCGCCGGATTGATGGGCGCAGGCCGCACAGAGGTCATCGAAGGCATTTTTGGCATCCGGCCGATCGACGCCGGGGAAATCATCATTAAAGGGCAAAAGGTCGAGATCAAAACACCTGCCGATGCGATTCGGCATGGAATGGCATTGTTGACCGAGGATCGCAAGCTCACCGGGATCATGGGGGTGCTTTCTGTACGCGACAATATGATGATCGCCAGTTTGCGCAACTATTCAAAAGCCGGGCTGCTCAATCAGCGCTTGATCGGCAAGATATGCAACCTGGAAAAAAAGCGACTGGAAATCAAAACGCCGAGCCTAGAGCAACCCATCCGGCTTCTTTCTGGCGGCAATCAGCAGAAAGTGTTGGTTTCCCGGTGGCTCCTGACTGCGCCCGACATTCTGATTTTGGACGAACCCACCCGCGGCATCGACGTGGGCGCCAAGTCGGAAATTCATCGCTTGATGAGCAAATTGGCGCAGGAGGGCAAGGCCATCATCATGATCTCCTCCGAGCTACCGGAGATTCTAGGCATGAGCGATCGCGTATTGGTCATGCATGAAGGCAGAGTAAGCGGCGTCTTTGAGCGTAAAGAGCTCACCCAGGAAATCATTATGCGCGCCGCCACCGGAAACGCACAGTTGGCGTAGAACGCAGCAGGCTATGTGTATTTGAGGAGGACACCCATTATGCAAAGCATCACCACGGGGAAAGCCGAGGCCCGGAGCCTGAACCGAGAAAGATTCAACATCTTTCTCCGGAAATACGCGATCATTTTCATCTTCTTGGCCATGTTTATCGCCCTGGCGCTCCTATCGCCGGCGTTCTTGCAACCTAGAAATCTGTTGAATATTGTGCGGCAGATTTCGGTCATGGGGCTGATTGCGATCGGCGTCACAAAGGTGATTATTTCAGGAGGCATCGATCTTTCCTCTGGCTCTGTTCTAGCGCTGGCCGCCGTGATCGCGTCGAGCCTGGCGCAACGTCCGGACTCTGCCACCCTAAAATTTGTCGGTCTATCCGTGCCCTTGATTGTCCCGATCGTGGCGGCGCTGGCGGTCGGGGCGTTCTGTGGAGCCATCAACGGCACGCTGGTCGCCAAATTCAAAATTCCTCCTTTCATCGCCACGTTGGGCAT
>JANWYX010000093.1 GCA_025055055.1 Caldilinea sp.
ATATTGTCGCGCACCTGCTTCCCACGATAGCCAAAGATGGTGTATTCGCGCTGCTCCAGGTTGCAGCGCACGAGATAGCTCAAAAAGCCGTGCAGTTGGACGCCCGAATGATTGGGCCCTGTCAAGCATCCCCCGCGCAGACAGCAGGTTTTCATGCCGAAATAGCGCCCGTACTCCTGTACCATGACGTCCGCCGCCACTTTGGAGGCGCCAAAGAGCGAGTGCTGGCTTTGGTCGATGCTCATTGTTTCCGGGATGCCGTTGGCGTAGGCAGGGTCGGCGTACTCCCATCGCGTGGGCAGTTCGACCAGCGGAATTGTGTTGGGGCGATCGCCGTACACCTTGTTTGTAGAGAGATGCACAAAGACCGCCTCGGGCGCATGCAGTCGCGTTGCTTCGAGCAAGTTCATGGTGCCGACGGCGTTGACGTCAAAGTCGTCGAACGGGCGGCTGGCGGCCAGGTCGTGGCTGGGTTGCGCCGCCGTGTGGACGATCAGATCGGGCTTGACTGCCTCCAATAGAGCCAGCACGCCTGCGCGATTGCGAATGTCGAGATCGACGTGGCGGTAGGAGCGGCAGGTGGCCAGCAGGCGATGTTTGTTCCAGGAGGTGTCGCCGAGTTCGCCGAAAAAATCGCGGCGCATGTTGTTGTCCACGCCGATCACCTGCCAACCGTGATCGTCGAAATACGTGACTACTTCGGAGCCGATGAGGCCGCAGGAGCCTGTGACGAGCAGCGTTTTCATCGTTTCTCTCTTATCTCCTTGCCTATCCAGGGTGATTTTGCAATCTGAACATTCGAGCCGAAGGCCGAACGACCCGGCAACCGTAGGCCTGGGCCAGAGGCCGGACGTTCTGTGCAAATTGCAAGGTATTAGATGCTGCAAGGAAGCGTGGCAACAAGCCGCTCCTACGCATTGTCGGAATCATTCGTTAAATTCCTTTCAGCCGCACGTTTTCGACAGCTCCCAAGATCTCAGACGATGCGGGCAGGCGAAGCTACGCGCGCCTACGCGTTGCCGGAGGAATCTGTCATATTCCATAAGCCGGTTTCTCTTGGCAGGCGCCGGATTTCCAACCGACGGTTATGTTGGAGGCCGCCGGACGATCCGGTGATAGAAAGCCTCCAGCCGGTCGATTAGATGCTCCCAATCGAACGCCGTTTCGGCTGTACGGCGAGCCGCCTTTCCCATTTCGCTGCGCAACCGTTCATCCTTCAGGAGATGCTCGATGGCGTCCGCAAATTCGTCATTCGATGCAAGCAACCCTACGCCGAACTGCTCCACGATCGTCTTCACGTCGCCCACCGGGCTGGCGACGACCGGCCTACCTGCGGCCAGATAGTCGAGCATTTTGTTAGGCAGTCGTCCGCGGTTGGCGGCGGTGTCCATCATGGGCATCACCATCACGTCCGCACAGGCGAGGTAGGGGCCGACTTCAGCGCCGAGCTTGCGCCCCGTCTGCCACAGCCGGTCGGCGACGCCGTATTGTTCGGCCAAAGAACGGATGTGCGGATGCTCCGGACCGATCACCATCAGCCAGACACCCGGCAAGTTGCGCAGCGCTTCCATCACAATCGCCAGGTCTCCCTGGCCGAAGCCGATGAAACCGAGGATGGCGCGCGCGGCAGGAGCGTTGACCTCTCGGCGGGCGACTGCCACCGACATTGGGACAATGCGCTCCGTCGCTGCGCCGGTAGGGATGCAGACGACGCGTTCCGCCGGGCAGCCGATCTCCAACGCCCGCTGCTGCAAAACCGTGCTGATCGTCACCACGCCGTCCGCCCAACGTTTCTGCTCCACTTCCCACCACGCCTCGAATGTGCCGATGACGGGAAAACGTCGTTTCGGCACATCGTTGATGCCGCCCGCTCCGCCCCACCAGTCGGCCCAGTCGGCGATAAGCGTGGCCCCGCGCCAGCGCGCCGGCAGCCCGGCAAAGGAGGCGTTCGGCTTGTGGTCGAACATGTGGACGATGTCGTAGGAACGCCAAAGGGCGTGCCAAAGCCTTGCAAGATTGTCGAGCGGCCCATATCCTTCCCCGCTGTTGTTTTGCGCCAGGTTCGGAAGCTCGCCGACGCGCACGCCGTTGACTTCCGACCAGACGGCACGCCAGCGGTGGATGGGAGAGACGGTCAGCAGCGTCACCTCGTGGCCGCGCCGCGCTAATCGCTCCGCCATCGGCATCGCGCGATAATAGGTGCCGACGTTGCGGTAGTTATGGTTCAAAAAAAGCAGACGCATATGGGCATTGGCTTACTTCAGGCGATTCGCCGCTACATAAAATTGCAGCGATCTCAAAAAATATAATGGAAAACGCATCATAAACACCAGAAAAGCCGCTCTCGAGAGAATGCGTCTGCGAATAAACTCCGGCCGATACCCTTCTTGCAAAAGCCGGATGTAGGCCTCTGGAATGTCATGGTAAAGGGTTTTCAACCAGGTGCGTAAATGCGATCCCGTATGATGAGGATACAGGATGGAGGGTTCGGCGCGGACGATCATCGTTCCCCGAGCGGCTGCATAGCCGGAGAGAAACAAAGGAAAGGCGAAATTTTTCGTCATTCCCGACCATCGTCGGATGGCGGCTCTGGCGACGGAGGTAGCGTAGATATTGGCCGTAATGAGCAGCATCCAGTTTTCGTCTATCTCCACACATTCTTCAAAGAGCGCACCGCCAGGGCCGACCTTTTTATCTGCACGGAACGGATAGATACGCTCTTGAAGAATTGCGCCCTCATAGCCATTTTGCGTGCGGACGTTCAAATGTAGAAAAGAAAGAGCGTCTGCGTCGTGGGTTGAAAGCTGTGTCAGGCTCCAATCGAGCGCCTCGGCGAAGATGGTGTCGTCATCGCCGACGACCCAGACATATCTCCCCTGTGCTTGCTCGATGCACGACAACACATTGCGGATCAGGCCGAGGTTGTTGGGCTGACGCACTACTCGCAGGCGTCCATCGCTCGCCGACCTCCATTTTTCACAAATTTGGGGCGTTGTGTCGGGCGAGGCGTTGTCAGAGACGATCAGCTCCACCTCATCCCACCGCCCGGCGATGGCGTTGACCGTCCAGGCAAGCTGTCTGTCCAGTTTTTGCGCCCGATTGTACGTCGGGATGGCGATGGTGAGCAGCGGCCGGTTCATCGCATCCCCTCGTTTTGCAACCATTCCAACATGGCGGCGATGCCTTCCTGCGCGCGGACACGCGGCTCCCAACCCAACGTCTGTCGCGCCTTGGCAATGTCGGCCACGAACACTTTCTGGTCGCTCGCACGCGGAGGTAAGCGCCGGGGTCTCAATTCGACGTTCAGCACTTGTTCTAAATGTCTCAGCAATTCCAGAATCGAAAAACTTTGCGCCATACCGCCGCCGATGTTGAAGACCTGCCCCGCCGCCCGGTCGATGTGAGACACAGCGCAATCCAAATACAGCCGCACCAGGTCATCGACGTGAAGCACGTCGCGAACCTGCTTACCGTTTCCCGAAATCGTAAAAGTGTGTTCACCCGGTTTGCGGGCGGCCTGAAGCGCCTGCATACAGAACCAGCCCACCCACCCCTGATCATACGTGGCGTATTGCCGCCCCCCGTACATCGAGGAATGGCGAAAGACGACGGTGCGGAGGCCAAACATGCGCGCGTAATCCAACATGTATTGGTCTGCGCAGCCTTTGGAGCAACCGTAGGGGGACTCAAAACTGAGTGAAATGCTTTCGTTGAAGCCGTCGGGGAAATCGGGTGCCACGTAGCGGGTGGGCGTCTCGATGTAGCGTACCCACTCCAGATCACCGTAGACTTTATTGGTTGACGAATAGAGCACGATCGATTCACCGGAGTGGAGGCGGACGGCCTCCAACACATTCAGGGAGCCCAGGGCGTTGGTTTCAAAATCAAGCCTGGGATCGGCAAGGCTGGTGGTCATCGCCACCTGACCGGCCAGGTGAACGATGACGTCCGGCCTGAACTTGGCGACTAGGCAGGCGACGGCGTCCGCGTTGCGAACATCCTCCTGCACCATGCGCCAATCCTGCCCATGACGCACGCGCAGCCATTCGAGGTTTTGGCGACTTCCTACACGGCTTAGGTTGTCGAGGATAATGACCTCCTCCCCACGTGCCAGGCAGCGATCGGCCACATTGGCGCCGAGAAAGCCGCAGCCTCCGGTAATCAGCCAGCGCATCGCAATTGCTCCTCCCTGTGCATTCTCCACCAGGCGATGGTGCGGCTCAGCCCTTCCTGGAGATCGTACTGAGGCGACCAGTTCAACTTGCGCATCGCCGAAAGATCGGCCTGGGAAAACATCACCTCATGCGCGCGGTGGGGCCTTGCGCCGAAATCCAACACAGTGCGAGAGCCGGTGAGCGCATGAATCTTCTCCACCGCCTGGCGCACTGCAACGGCGACGCCGCTTCCCACCGAATACGTTACGTACCCGCCTGTGCGTCGTTTCTTCTGTTCGCCGGTGTGAAATTCCACCAGCCGGACAAACGCTGCAACTACATCTTGAATGTAGATAAAATCCCGCTTCTGCTCACCGGTCGTTAGGGCGAGGCGCTCTGCGTTGCGCAGGCAGCCAAGAATGACGGAGGCGATAAATTGGGCCGGGTCATCGTCTTCGCCGTACATCGTCTCCAATGCTACATCGACAAAACAGGTCTCCGAGCCATCCGCCAACAATTTCAGCCATTGTGAAAATTGATGCTTACTCAGCGCGTAGGGACTCACGGTCGGGGGCAGCGCAGTGCCTGCGTTCAGAAAGCAGGTCGCCTGCGCCTTGACGGCGGCTTCAGCCAGGCGCAGCGACCACGCAACGTTTGTCTCCACCAACCCGGTGAAGGAGCCTTGCGCGCGGCCATATTCGGTCGCCGTGTGAATCACCGCGTCGATGGGTCTCTGCGCGGCCAACGCATCCCCGACGTTCTCCGCATCGATGTATTGCAGTTGAACGATGTCCAGGACGTCGCTCAATCTGTGCAAGGAGCTTTGTGCGCGCACGAGCGCAACTACGTGACGCCCCTCTTTGGCAAAATAGCGGGTCAAGTGGCTACCTAAAAAACCGGATGCGCCGCTAATCACAATGGTCGACATAGCCCCCGATTTCGCCGTCGCATGCTCTCCTGCTCTATCGCGCTCCTGTTCTCCAACGGTCCGCCTTTCATGCTCTTACCAACCGACCTTCCGACGTGCGGTCGACAAAACGATGGATGGAATCGATGATAAAGCTCAGCATTGCCTTGTTCAGACCGGGATAGACTCCCACCCAGAATGTATTGTTCATGATGCGGTCGCTGTTCGTCAGCGCGCCGACGATGCGATAAGGTTGGTCGCGATACGCCGGCTGGCGCACGAGATTGCCGCCGAACAACAGCCGTGTTGCGATCTTGCGTTGCTCCAGGAAGTGTACCAGTTCGTTGCGCGTAAATGGGGCACTTTCTGCCACGGTGATCGGAAAACCGAACCAGCTCGGCTCGGAGAAGGGCGTCGCCTCCGGCAAGATCAGATGTTCCTGCAGGTCGCTCAGCCCTTGGCGGAGCAGGTCGAAATTCCGTCGTCTCGTTGCGATGAAGGACGGCAATTTGGCCAGTTGCGCCACGCCGACTGCCGCCTGCATGTCGGTGGCTTTGAGATTGTACCCGATGTGTGAATAGATGTATTTGTGGTCGTAGCCGTGCGGCAGATCGCCGAGCTGCCAGTCGAAGCGCTTGCCACAGGTGTTGTCCTTGCCCGGTTCGCACCAGCAATCTCGCCCCCAATCGCGAAAAGACTCCACCAGCGTTTTCAGCTTGCCGCTGTTCGTGAGAACGCAACCGCCCTCCCCCATCGTGATGTGGTGTGCCGGGTAGAAGCTGACGGTGGCGAGATCGCCGAACGTTCCGACCTTTCGACCTCGAAAGGTTGCCCCAACGGCGTCGCAGCAATCCTCAATCAGCCAGAGATTGTGGCGGCGGGTGAACTCTACTACGGCGTCCACATCAAAAGGGTTGCCCAGGGTATGTGCAATCATCACCGCGCGCGTCCGTTCAGAGAACGCCGCCTCCAGTTGCGAAGTATCGACGTTGTAGGTGGGAATCGTCACGTCCACAAAGACCGGCGTCAGTCGATTTTGAAGGATCGGATTGACCGTCGTCGGGAAACCGGCGGCCACGGTGATCACCTCGTCGCCGGGGCGCAGGGCGCGCGCGCCCAGTTTAGGAGAAGTCAGACAACTGAGCGCCAGCAGGTTCGCCGAGGATCCCGAGTTCACCAGAATTGCATGGCGCACCCCCATGAAGCGGGCGAATTCGCGCTCAAAGTGCGCCGCAAAGCGGCCGGTTGTCAGCCAGAAATCCAGGCTTGCCTCCACCAGGTGTTGCAGCTCGGAGGCGTCGAAGACGCGCCCCGAAACGGGAACCGGAGACTCGCCAGGAGTGAACGGCTTCGGTGCAAAGGCGGCTTCATAATAGTCCGCCACCAGCGCCAGAATTTGTGCGCGCAGCGCTTCAGCTCGACTCTTCATGGGCAAAAAACTCCCGATACCATGCAATGGTTCGATCCAACCCTTCTTCCAGGGTGAACAAGGGGCGCCATCCCAAGACCCGCCGCGCCTTTTCCGCACTGAGATATTGATGGCGAATTTCATTGCCGGCCTCGTTGCGAATCTCCGGCGTCAACGAAGACCCCATACGCCGCAGAATCTCCTGCACCACCTGCAACACCGTCAGCTGAAGCTCGTTGGAAAAGTTGAACGCCTCCCCGCCCAACGCCGGGTTTTCCGCCAGCCGTTCGGCCAGCAACATGTACGCCGCCGCTCCATCCTCGACGTAAAAATAGTCGCGGATGTAGCTCCCATCTGAGCGAATGATCGGACGCTGTCCGCGCAGAATCGAGCGAATCGTTCCCGGCACAATACGATTCCAATTCAGGTCGCCACCGCCGTAAAAATTGCCGCACCGCGTGATGACGACAGGCAGACCAAAACTGTGAGCATATGTATGGGCAATCAGATCGGCGCAAGACTTGCTGACGTCGTAGGGATGGCGGCCCTGCAGCGGAGCCTCCTCGGTGTAGGGCAGGACTTCCTGGTCGCCGTACGCTTTGTCAGAGGAGGCCACTACAATCTGGCGCACTTGCGGACTGCGGCGACATGCCTCCAGCAGGCTCCATGTGCCTTGAATGTTGGTCTCAAAGGTCGCCACCGGATTGCGATTGGCAACGCCGACAATGGTCTGGGCAGCGAGATGGATCACCGTGTCGATCTCGTATTCGCCGAGCGCACGTTCCAGCAGCGCCTGGTCGCGCACGTCCCCGCGCACAACTTTGGTACGTTCGATCGGTCGGGCGCGCATCAACTCGGACTGAGGCACCCAGTCGCGCACCAGGCAGACGACGTCGGCGCCGGCTTCGAGCAGCCGCTTGACCAGCCAGCCGCCGACCAAGCCGGTTGCACCCGTGACGAAGACCGGTCGATCTCGCCAGAAATTGCTCATCGTTTCACTCTCCAAGGGGCGTTGCCGCTCTGCCACAGCTCTTCCAGATACTGTTTCTCGCGCAGGGTGTCCATCGGCTGCCAAAAGCCCTCGTGGCGATATGCCATCAATTCGCCGTCGAGCGCAAGCTTCTCCAGCGGCGTGCGCTCCCAGATCGTCTCATCGCCGTCAATATAGTCGAGCACCCTAGGGCTGAGCACGAAAAAACCGGCGTTGATCCAGCCTTCGCCTGCCTGTGGTTTTTCGGCGAAACGCACCACCTGATTCCCTTTGAGCCGAATGGCACCGAAGCGCGCCGGCGGGCGGGCGCTCGTCACCGTCGCCAGCTTGCCATGGCTGTGGTGAAATGCGAGCAGCGCGTTCAAATTGACGTCCGCCAGACCGTCGCCGTAGGTCATCATAAAACAGTTCTCCTCCGCCAACCACTTTTTCAGACGCAACAGGCGGCCTCCCGTCATCGTTGCGGGGCCGGTGTCGACCAGATGAACGGTCCAGTCTTCGCGCTCGCCGTCATGCACGGTGACGTCGCCGCTCGCTAATTTCACCGTGATGTCGCTGTTGAGTGCGTAGTAGTTTAAAAAATATTGCTTGATCATGTCGCCTTTATAGCCCAGCGCAACGATAAATTCATTGAAGCCATGTGCTGCGTACCAGGCCATGATATGCGTCAAGATCGGGCGCCCGCCGATCTCCACCATCGGTTTGGGACGCACCGTCGTCTCCTCGGCCAGTCGGGTCCCCAATCCGCCGGCCAGAATCACAACCTTCATGACAGACTCTCCCCTAGATTTTCCCTGGTGCGCCTACGCAGCAGGCGCCACAAATAGCCGATCCGTTCTCGGAACAGCGCAGGTTGAATCAACGCAGAAAAAAGAAAGAAGCCAGCCGCCGCCCAACCAAATTTCCACAGGACGGCGAACCAAAGAGGGTGGTGGCTTCCGATCAGGCGGACCAGCAGCCAGTAGGCGCCGACGGTGAGGAAGGAGGCCAACAGCGGGCCAGCGAGAATGCTTCGGATGTCGAGCGTCAGTGAACGCCGCACTATAAAATAGGCGATCGTCAGGCCACCGGCGACCGCCAGGACGGCGGCAATGGCCATGCCCAGCGCGCCGGCGACGAGCGTCAGGGGCGCTCCGATGAGCGCTAAAATGAGCAGTTGGACGAGGGAGATTTCGATCACGCGTCGAGGTTGCCCGCTTCCGATGAAGAGCGCGCCTGCGTTCTCCCACAGGGGTCGCAAAATGGCGAGCAGCAGCAACACGCGTAGGATCGGGACGGCGGGCGTCCATTGCGCGCCGAACAGCAACGGCACCAGATCAGGGGCGCCGAGAAAAAGAGCCAACGCAACCGGCGCCGCCACATTGGCCGAAACCCAGAGCACCATTGTGGCGGCGCGTTGCAGGCGCTCTTGGTCCTCGCGTAGGCGGCTGTAGGTGAAAATCGCGGCGCGCCCGACCAGCGCGCTCAGGAGGAGGGACGGCCACTGGGAGATGCGATATGCCCGGTCGTAGTACCCTAGCGTCGTCGTTCCGGAAAGGGTACCCAGGATGAAATTATCGGTCTGCGTCACCAGGCTAGCGACATAGTTCCCTACGCCGGTGACTGCGCCGAAGCGAAGGTATTCCCATGCAAGTTGAGGGTTGTATCGCCAGCGCAGCCGGAAAAGTTCCCGTTGCGCGAAGGCAATGTACAGGGCACCGGCGACCAGCGAAATCAACGAAAAGGAGACCGCCTGCGCTACGAGGCTGTATTCCCCCTGCCCAGACAAGGCGAAAGCGAAGGCGGGCAAATAGGAAAGCGGCATGGCAAGCCCGCCGATGATGCTGGCCGGTTTGAAGCGCAATGCACTTTCCAAAACCACCCCGAAAACGCCTATAAAGCTCTCCAGCGCAGAAAGCAGCGCCAGCGTCAACATAATCCACGCCACCGGCGCAGGATAGCCCCAATGCAGCAGAAGCGGCGTCGCAATCAGCGCCAGCAGCGCGCCTCCCCATCCCAAAAGTATATCGACCGTAAAGAGCGTGCCCACGGTTTCACCTGTGACTGTGCGCTGCTGGGCGAACGCGTAGTTGAGCGCAATCTTGCCGCGCAGTTGGAGAAGTGTGAAAAAAAACATCGCCAGCGCAAACTCGCCGTAGACCGAGGGAGAGAGCAGGCGCATGAGCAGGATGTTGGCGATGAACCCAACGCCGATCGACCAGTAGGAGCCTGCGACCACCCACAGCCCCCCGCGCACGGCGCGATAGGCAAGCGGCTCCTCCGCTCCACTTTGTTTGGGAGATTGCGGGTCTGCATTGGCTTCATTCATGCGCCGGAGCGACCTGAAACAACGAGATCACGTCCATCCCTTCGCCCGGACGAACTCCGCCAGCACGGAGAAGGGCAGCGCCGGCGGCAAGGGTTCGGTGTCGTGGCGACGCCCTGTATTATACGTCACGATCAGCTCTCGCCGCGCACGCGTGATGCCTACATAGAACAGTCGCAGCCGCTCCGCCGCTAGGTCGAGCCGCGCCCGCTCGGTGGCGCGGCCGGGCCGATACTCGTCGAGCGTGCCCATGTGCAGTTGGCGAAGCTGCGCCTCCAGCTCGGCAGCCAGGTTGATCTGGTCGCGCACATACCAGCGCTCGCTGCGATATTGCTCCTCCGGCAGCCCGCTGGGGAAGCTGAAGGCGTTGACCGCCGTCAAATAGACGCGATCCCATTCCAGCCCTTTGGCGGCGTGCATCGTCGCCACCGTCACCACGCCCGGCTTGGCAGTATAGCCTTGGCCATCCTCGGTGAAACCTAAAAGGCGACGGCGATTTTGCGCAATGTTCTCCAGCTCGCCGACCAGGTCCGGCAGGCGCCAGCCGGAGTTCTCTGCGGCCAGCCGGGCGAGCAGCACCGCCAGGCGATGGGTCACCGCCAGGTCGGCCGGCTCGGTGAAAAGGTCGTTGCCCACGGTCAGCAGCAGCTCATCAACGGGCAGCACAACGGCGCGGCTCCACCGTTGCAGGTCGTTGCGAAATTCCCGAAGCAGCCCACGGAAGCGCTCCATCTCTTCCAGCCAGCCCAGCTCGCTGAGAAAATCGCGCCGGTCGGGAAAGACGAACGCCTCCGCCTCGCGCAGCTTGCCCAGCGCCTGCCCAAAGACGCGCACCGGCTCCGGCAGCGCATCCCGGCCTGCCAGCGCCGCGCCGTTGCCCTCGGCCTGCATGCGTCGCGCCGCCCACTGAGGATACCAGACCTCCTCCCACACCCGTCGCAGCAGATGCGCCGACTGCGGGTCAGCGATGTAGCCGACTACCGTCGCCAGCGTTTTCGCCGTGGCGCGCGTGCCCGAATTGGTGCGCAGCAGGTCGTCGTCGATGGTCAGGCCTGCCTGACGCAATGCATTCACGAGGACATCCCCGCGGCGGTTGTCCGGCGCAAGCACCGCCACTGTCTTGTCCGGGTTTTCTGCCACCCATCGCTTGACGCTGCGCACGATGATATCCAGCTCTTCATCGGGCGAGAGCGCTTTTTCATAAAAATGAACCGGCGGCTTGCCCGGCGGAGGATTGGGCTGCGGATCGCCAGGCGGCGTCGGCTCGATGAGCGGATAGCTCAGCGCGAGATCGCCTTTCAAAGTGGGATGCGCCGTCTGCGACCATCGGATCAGTTCATTGGCCACCTCGATGATGGGCAGTGCGCTGCGGCCGGAATTGGGCAACGCGCGCGCCTGCTCCGGGTGCTCGCGCAGAAAGCGTTGTAAAAATCGACTGTCTGCGCTGGTGAAGGTGGTGTTGATGGCCTGGTTGGGATCGCCCACGCGCACCCAGTTGCCGTGCGCTGCGGTGAGCAGACGCAACATCTTCTCCTGCGCCAGGCTTGAATCCTGCGCTTCGTCTTCCAGAATGTAGGGCCAGCGTTGTTGGAGCCGCTCCAGATAACCTTCGTCGGCGCGCAGCGCTCGCAGCGCCAACATGATCAGGTCATCGAAATCGACCGCGCCACGCACCTGCAGGCTGCGCTCGTAGACGGCGTAGATATAGAGGCCGAAGTCGAGCAAAGGGAAGAAGCCGGATTGTCGATCCAGCCTGATGCGCAGCTCGCCTGGCGTCGTCTGCAGCTCCTTGGCGACGCGGATCACCACGTCGGCCAGCTCGATGGCGTCTTCCAACAGGGCATTCTCGATGCGTCGCGGATTCTGCAGCAGCTCCGGCTTGATGAAGGGCGCAAAGGCGTCCGGATGGGTGCGCAAGTAGGCGACTACGGCCTCGCGTTTGATCTCGGCGGCGGTGCGTTCGTCGATAATCTCGAACTCTTCGCTCAGCCCCACCAGGCCCGGGCGTTCGCGCACGATGTCGTGCGCCAGCCCGTGCAGCGTGCGCACTCGATAGCCGACGCCCGGCAACAGCCCTCGCTCTTGCCGCAGAAACCTGCCGATGCGCGCCCGAAAATTGGCGACTGCGCTGTTGGTGAAGGTGACCACCAGCACCTCACGATCATCGAGACCACCTTCGGCTGCCAGCCGTTCGACCAGTCGCGCCGCCAGCAGACTGAGGGTGAAGGTCTTGCCGCTGCCCGGCACCGCGCTGACGCCCATCGGCCCGCCGGTGTATTCGAGAATTTGCTGCTGCGCGGGCCTTGGGATGAAGGCGGGGCGCTCGCCGTTGACAGGCTCGGTGCTCATGAAGCCATTGCGTTTTTGGGTCTGGTTCAGTTTGTCCAGTGCAAGCCGTGCTCAAAGAAGCGGCTGATATCGCCGACGACGGGAGCGATCAGATATGTTTCGCCGCCGGTGCTGGGCACAGCATAGATTTTCCAGCTTCCATCGCGGTTGCTAACGAAGGCAATCCAGCGCCCATCCGGGCTGACGGTGGGCAGAATGTCCATGCCAGGGTGGTTCGTGAGCCGCGGCACCGCGCGCGGGGTGGAGTCCACCCCCTAAAATTGAAAGTTGGCGGAGCGGGCGGTGGGCCAAAACGCCACGCA
>JANWYX010000094.1 GCA_025055055.1 Caldilinea sp.
GATTCATGGCGAGCGACGCATCGGCAAGACGACGCAGCTCTAACAGCTCGCCAATGCGCTGCGCATGCACGACGATCCAGACTACTGGTATACGCCTGTCTACATAGACCTAGAGGGTACCACAGAGGCGACCTTTTTTCATTTCTTGATGGAAGAGATTGCTCACTCCGTCGGCGAGCTCGAGGGGCTTGATCCCGCGCACCAAACGAAGCTGCATGCTCTGACCTATCGCACAAGGGCTGCCGAGGAATATGAGGATCGAGATTTTAGCCGCGACTTGCGCCGCGTGGTTGAGATTTTGGAGGCGCATGGCGCCATCCATCATCCAGGGAAGCGGCTGCGGCTGATTTTACTCATGGATGAAATGGATACCTTGAGCCGCTTCAACCACTTAACGCAGCAGCAGTTGCGCCGCATCTTTATGCGCGAATTCGCTGCGTCGGTGGGTGCAGTGGTCGCCGGCATCGAAATCAGCAAGGAATGGGAGCGCGTTGAGAGCCCCTGGTTCAATCTGTTCAATGAGATCGCCATGCAACCGTTCACCCGACAGGAGTCGATTCAACTGCTGGTTGAACCGGTGCGGGGCTATTACATGTATGAACCGGACGCGCTGGACTTTATTCTTGAGCAATGTGAAGGGCGACCCTTCCGTCTGCAGCAATATGGTTTAGAGGCGGTCAACGAGATGTTACGTCATAAAAGGCGCTACATCACAAAGGGGGACGTCCTGGCAGCTCATGCGATTATCCAGTTAAACGGCCAACCGGGCGCCGAACAGCCCGGAAGCGGCGGCGTTGCACTTGCTGCAACGGCGATGACTCCGCAAACAGAGTTCAATCGGTGAGCACCAGGAGGTGAGTAGTCATCCATGCGCATCCCTTATGTCGTCGGAAGATGGGTCTGTGGTTCCAATCACTATGGACGTCATCGGCTCATCGCCTATCTGTTGCACACGCCCGACACTGCGTTGTGGGCTGTCGGCGCGCGACGCATCGGAAAGACCTCCTTATTGCGCCAGATCGAGCATCTGACCGAGGATGGCGAGGGGGAGTTTGTGCCCCTTTTCTGGGATATGCAGGGATGTGAAACCAGCGGCGACCTCTCGAGCGAGTTGTATCTTTCAATTGAGGACGCCGGCGACCGCTTTGCTGCAGCCGGCGTTTCCGTAGCGGAGTTCGAAGGGCTTGACGCATTGCTGATCTTGCGTCGGTTGGCCCGTGCGTTGGCAGCGCAAGGCAAACGGTTGTTGCTGCTGATCGACGAAGCCGAGGCGTTGATCGCACTTGCGCAAAAGGAGGCGACGTGGCTTGCGCGTCTTCGCCGCATGTTGCAAGACCCTTCGCTCAAAACGATCATGGCTTCGACAAAACTGCTTGTGCAGCTCAATGAGTTGACGGCAGACTGGTCGACCAGCCCCTTCCTCTTCGGTTTCAATATGGTTAATCTCTGGAGCCTGGACCCGGATTCCGCCGTCGAATTGATCGAACAACGGCAGAGCGCCATCCCGGTCCACGCCGATCCCGCTGTGCGCGATGAGATTTTGCTCCACACCAACCGTCATCCTTATTTGATCCAGTATCTTTGCCAGCGGCTTTATGAGGAAGATCGCAACGGCCGGGGCTACCTGCGCCCCCCCACCGATGATGACTTGAATCCCGATCATCTGCTTGCCGGCTTTTTCTTAATCGATTTTCAGCAGCTCACCTTGCTAGAGCGGCGCATCCTGCTGGCCGTGGGAGAGCGCACGTTGACGGGTGAGGCGGATCTGTTGGCCCAGCTCGCCGACGAATCGCCGCAGCGCATCCGCACCTTTTTGTGGGGGCTGGAAAAGCTTGGTCATGTTCGGCGGCTTTTCAATCAACTTTCCATCGGCAATGAGTACTTGCGGCGCTGGCTGCATGACGAGCGCGAGCACCTCGTGCATATGAACGAGACGCTGCTGGCGGACGAGAGCATCGAGCCGTTGCTGCAGATCGGCTACAGACGCGAGCCGCTCTATTATCAGGTGGAACTCGAACGTATTCAACGGGAGCATGCATCGTTGCAGCAGGCGTTGGCCCACAGCAGCAACGGACAACGTGCGGAATTGCTGGCGGAGCTGAACCGAATCAACCGTCAGTTGTACAACGCTCGTCGTGATTATGAGCTGGCGCTCTTGCGCCAACAACCGTAGCTTCTTTGGTTCTCCCCTTGCACCTGAAGTACAATCAGCACATGTTTCTGCGACTGCAGCAGTCGCCTGCAGCGGTCGCCGATGCAGTGTTGGCTGCATCGAAGTCGAGGAAGAATTCTTGCGGTTGTGAACCATGACGGGACTTCAGGAAGTCTTGCATCTTAGGCCTTCAGAAGGTCAGCAGGCGTCGGAAAAGGTGCGCCCCTATCTGTCGATCGTCGTGCCGGCAAGAAATGAAGAGGCGACGATCGCTGCGGTGGTCGAACGTTCTTTTCAGGCGTTTGCGCAGCTGGGGTGCAGCGGAGAGGTGTTGGTCGTCAACGACGGCAGCATCGACCGTACCGGCGAGGTGTTGGCGGGGCTGCAAACGCGTTTTCCGGACCTGCGCGTCTTCACCCATCGTCGCGGCCGCGGCATGACTGCTGCCTTGCAGACGATGTTTTCCGCCAGTCGCGGCGAAATTGTGATTCTGATCCCGGCGGATATGGAGTCAGATCCATTGCTCGACATTCCGGCATTGGTGACGAAGCTGGAGCAGGACGACCTGGATGTCGTTGCGGGTTGGCGCCAGGGCCGCCGTGACAACAAGGTGTTGGCCAGCAAAATCTACAATTTCGTGATGGATCGGGTGGCGAACGTGCACGTGCACGACGGCAACTGGATCAAAGCCATGCGGCGCGAGGTAGTGGAAAGCTTTCCGCCGTTGCGCAGCGACTGGCACCGCTTTTTACTTATGATTGCGGTGCACAATGGCTTTCGCCTTGGAGAGGTGCCCACCGTCTACCGACCCAGACAGGCGGGCAGCAGCAAGTTCGGCTGGGAGCGCATCCCGAAGAGCTTTCTCGACGTGCTGGTGCTCAAGTTTCTGCTCACCTTCAGCGAGGCGCCGATGCGCTTTTTCGGCGGGCTGGGTTTGATTGCCCTGACGATCAGCGCGGCGGTGTTCATCTATCTGGTTTTGCTTTACGTCCTCGCCGAGACGCAACAGCGCCCTGTGTTTATCGCCGCCGGCGTGCTGGCCATCATCGGCGTGCTCTTGATCCTGGTGGGCTTCCTGGCCGAGCTGATCGTGGCGCAAGGCGAGCGCATTACCGAGCTTGAAAAGCGACTCGCAGGGCGAAGGTGGAACCCTGATTCAGGAGGGCGGCAGGGAAGGGACGCTGAAAACGAAAAATGATTTGCGTATCGCTTCGTGTGGCTTTGCGGATCCATCTCAGTGTTGAGTGATGCGAACCCGGCCGCATTCCGCCTTTGCACCCACGTCGTTTCCCGCTGCATCGCGCACTCCAATCTGAATCGGATATTCTCCGGGCGGCGTCACCGGATTGAGATTGACGTCCACTTCATCGCGTACAATCACACCGATCGGCCATTGCGTGGGTGGATCGCGACGCAGCGGCTCTTCGTTTCGATAAAGGCGCTCTCCCCAGACTCCTTCCGGTCCCACCATCTGCACCGAGGGCATGTATGCTTGGTCGATGACGCCTGTCGCCTGCCACCAGAGACGGACGTGCACCCAAGCACTGGGCGGGTGTAGGCGCTCGTCCCTGGCCGCAAGCGCGAGGGGCAGCGCCTCGCAGGCCATCAGGCGTAAATTGGGCGCCAGTTCGGCGTTGAGATAAGACGCAGCGGCGTCCAGTTCAGGAAGCTTCTCGTAGCGGTGGCGCAGGGCGTAGCCGATCACCTGCACGCCGGCGGGATATTGCTCGGTAATGATGGGAAAGTTCTCGCCAAGCCAGCGCTGCACGATGCGCGCGTCATCGACGCCGTCGAGATGGCTCTGCACCAGCCA
>JANWYX010000119.1 GCA_025055055.1 Caldilinea sp.
GCGCTGCGTTGTGCAGCGCGACTTGCCCAGAGCTGTGCAACGGAGGGAATCGCATAGAAGCGATTCATGATTCGCTCAAGCCAGGTTTTGTGTTCGCTCATAAACCCAGTATAGCCCTGTTGCGCAACTTCACCAGAATGCCCGATTCCATTTGACGCACATTCTGTTCGCCGCGTACAATGGGAAAAGTCCAGTTCAACTTTGTTTAACAAGAGGTTTGGATGGTCTCCGGCGCTCCATTTTCCAGCGTTCATGCCTCCTTCATCACGACGACGACCGGGCTTAACCGTCAGACGCCGCCGATGCGCCTCTTTGAAAAGGCCAAACGTTTTGGAATCTGGAATCCCAGCGACCTCGATTTCAGCCAGGACATCGTCGATTGGCGCCGTCTTTCGGCGTTGGAGCAAGAAGTGCTGCTGCATTTGACCTCGCTCTTTCAGTCAGGGGAGGAGGCGGTCACGGCCGATATTTTGCCTCTGCTGTTGACGATCGCCGGCGAAGGGCGACTGGAAGAGGAGATGTATCTCACCACCTTTCTTTTTGAAGAAGCCAAACATACGGATTTCTTTCGTCGCTTTTTGGATGAGGTCGTGGGCGTCCAGACCGACTTGTCGCATTTTCATACGCCGAGCTATCGCACCATTGTGTATGAGGCGCTGCCGACGGCGATGCGTCGCCTACTTGTCGATCCGTCGCCGGCGGCGCAGGTGCGCGCAGCGGTGACCTACAACATGATCGTGGAAGGTGTGCTGGCCGAAACCGGCTACCACGCCTACTTGACGGCGCTTGAGCGCAACGCTCTGATGCCGGGAACGTGCCGCGGCGTTCGTCTGCTTAAGCAGGATGAATCACGTCACATAGCCTACGGTGTCCATCTGATTTCCCGGCTGATCGCAGCGGATGACCGGTTGTGGGAGGTTGCCGAAGAGACGATGAATGGCCTGCTGCGACCGGCGCTCGGCGTCGTCGCCGACATCTTTGGCTCTTATGAAATGATGCCGTTTGGTCTCGACGAAAGCGAATTCGCCAATTACGCGCTGGCGCAGTTTCAAAAGCGGCTGGAGCGCATAGAGAGGGCGCGCGGCGCCTCTCTGGAAGAGATCGACCGTATAACCGATCGCTTCCTCAATCTGGATGATGCATAGCAGGACGGATGGCTCCGGGTCGCAACTCCCAAAAGCTCCTCTTTTCGACGTCATTTTCTTCGGCCATTGCGACATGTGGTATCATTGTCGTTTGTGACTACGTTCGTTTCGTTGCTTGTCTCACCGGTGGGGCCGCCGCTGCTGCTGTTGACCGGCGCCGCTGTAGAGCTGGGGCTTGGACAGTGGATCCGACGCTCGGGCTGGCTGACCTGGATCGCGCTTGGTTTCTTAGGAGGCGCCGGGCTCCTTTACATTGCCCTCCAGTTCACAGTCGTCGTGCCGACCTTCGGCCATCCCTGGCAGCCTCTTTTGCAAAACGCCGCCAATCTATACTGGGTGGCGGACGGCTGGAACTATTACATCGGTGCTCTGATTTTGCTGATCGGCGGCCTGGGCGTCTTGCTCAACCGCACGCGCGCACTCGACGGCAGAAACCTGCCCCGGTTGCACGGGGTGCTTGCCACCGATCTGAGCATTATCGCCGCCAGCCTGCTTTTTGTGCAGAGCGGTAACCTGCTCACGGTGCTGTTGACGTGGGTTTTTTTGGACGTCATCATTCTCCTGCGCCTGGCCGTTGAACCTGTCGGCGGCGCCTCGCTGGCCGAGCGCGCTCGTTCCAGTGAGGCGCAGATCCAGAGCCTGATAGGCGCCAAGCTTTTGTTAATCGCAATACTGCCCGCCCGGCCAACGGGGTTAGCGCAGGAGTTGGTCGGAGGAGTCATCCCGCCGGAGACGCAGACGCTCCTTTTATTGGCTGCAGGAATCCGCGCCGGCCTGTATCCGCTTCATTTATGGTTGCTGCCGCGTTCAACGCGCGCACTGAATCTTTCCGAGCGGTTGCTCGACCATATGACGCCCGTGCTTGGTGGGTTGTGGCTGATGGGACAGGCGCTGCGACTTGGCGGCGCAGCACAGCTGTCTACACCGGTGATGCTCTTTTTGATTGCACTGGCGGTCTTTGCATCTGCATTGGCGGCGTATACGGCGCAAGATCACGCCCATTACGCCACATTTGTCTTGATCACTTCGGCGGGCGTTGCAGCGCTCGCCGGTGTTCTCGGCCAGGCGCCCGGCCCGGCTTCGATGATGTGGCCGTTGACCGCCTTTGCGCTGGGAGGCGCGCTCTGGCTGGTGGGCGATCAGGTCTGGCGCGCTTGGGGGTGGCAGGTTCCTGTGAGCATCGGCGCGCTCACGCTGGCCGGCTTGCCGTTCACACCGGGATTTTTGATGCAGCCGGCGCTTTCCCGCCTGTTGACGGAAGGCCCGGCATACTGGCCCGCTCTGCTTGTCTATGTGATTGCACAGGGCATGTTGATCGCGGCGGTGTTGCGCAGTTGGGGGGGAGAGTATACGGCCTCCACCGATCTGCCAAACAGCTATCTGTTAAAATTGCTGGCTGCCTGTCTACTGCTGGGTTTGCCGCTTGCGGTCGCCGGTCTGCTGCCGCGTTTCACCGAGACGCTGGTCGCCATTCCCAACACCATCGACAGTTCGTTGGGTAACCCTCCCAATGTCGTGGCGGGTGGCGAGGTATGGATGGTGCTCGGGATGTCTCTTGTGATCGGCTTCGGCTTGGTCTGGTTGCATCCGCGCATCTGGCCCCATCTGGGTGTTCTCCCACACCGCGTCAGCCGCATCAGTCAGCTGGAATGGCTTTTTAACCTCATGATTTGGGGCATCGATCGTGGCGCTCAGGTGGGCGCCAACGGATTGCGCGTGGTTGAGGGCGCCGGCTATTTCGGCTGGTTTCTCGCCCTCTTTTTCCTAGGGGTGTTACTGGTGCGCTAATGGCGTCTTCTTCTATTTTTGTCGCCGTCGGGGCGTTGCTGGCGAACGGTCCCGGCATTCTATTGCTCTCCGCCTTGGTCGCCAGCCTTGTTCTGGTCTGGGATTGGCGTTGGGCGCTTGTCGGCGCTGCCGCGATCATGTTGGGAGTCAGCAGTCTTGCCGCAGCCTTGCATGAACCTGCTCCGGCGGTGACGGCAGCACAGTGGTTGGCGGCGCTTATTTCGCTTCTGCTGCTGGGGCTCTCGGCCTACATCCATCGCCCCGGCGCCATCGCCCATCCGCATGGCAACTGGCTGCTTCGCTCCTTTGCGCTCGGTTTCCTGGCAGGCGCCTGGTGGATGCTCGATCCCGGCGTTGCACTGCCTGTCTTCACTCGGGTGGAGACCGACCTGTTGATCTGGATCGGCCTGTGCAGTGCGCTGCTGTTGAGCCTCTCTGCGGCGCCCTTCTCCAGTGGAATTGGACTGCTGTTGCTGGCGGCGGTGGCGCAGAATATTGCCGCTGTGCTCCTGCCGGGCTCTGGCCTCGCCGTCCTGGTTGGAATTGCACAAATTTTGTTGGCGTTGGGCTGCGCCTACGCCGTGTTGGCGCAGCCCGTGCGAACTTCGAGATTGCAAACGGCGCCGGCGAGAAAGGCGGAGCAGGTTGTAGAACCGGCTGCAGCATCGCAGCCTCGCCCGTTGCGCCTTTTCCCCGGAAGGGCCATCCGGTCTCGCACGCCTTCCGGCATTGAAGAAGCTGCCGAAACGCTGAAAGTCGCAGCCTCCTCTCCCAGCGTAGAAGTTTCGGCGAAGGAGGGTGTATGAATCCGATTGAACCTGTTGGCCTGCCTTTTCTTCCCTTGCTGTTTGTTTTTTTCATCGCAGCCGCCTCCGCCGGTTTCCTTTTGGGCGCATGGGCTCGTCTTGTTGCGATCGTCGGTGCCGGTGCAGCGGCGGTGCTGGCGGTGTGGATTTGGTCGCTCAACATGAGCCTTCCGATCTGGATTCTGCCCTTTGGGGTGAACGTCGATCTTGAAGCTCCTTTGGTTCTATCGGGATATTCTCTGCAGCTGCGCGCAACGAACACACCTGTTCTGGCCGCCTATCTGTTGCTTGCTGCGCTGGCGTTGCTGCTCGGCGCGCTTCACACTCATGACGCGCTCTTCCCGGCCCAGGTGTGGCTGCTGCTGACCGGCTACGGCGCGCTCACGCTCCTGGTCAATGCGCCGACGACACCCATTGTGATCGCTCCTGTGCTCTTCATCATGTTGACGGCTCTCAGCATATATGTGCTCCATGGCGGGCGCCACAAAGAAGTGAGCGCCGGTCTGCGGTTGTTGACGCCGCCGGTGCTGGCGACGCCGCTTTTTCTGGCCGGCGGTTGGTGGCTTGAACAGATCCCGTTGAATCCTCAGGACCTGGTGGTTACGCAGACGGCAGGAACTTTGATCGGGCTGGGCATTTTGGTTTTGCTGACGCCCTTCCCGTTGCATGGCGCCTGGTCGGCAAGCAGCGAAAGCTCGCCGCCTGCGGCTGCCCTGCTTGTCACGCTTTTTTATCAACTGGGCGTCCTGTATCTGGTGGCGCAGGCGCTGCACCTGTATCCCTTTATCTTCCGCCATACCGATTGGTCGGTGTGGATGAGTGCGCTGGGTCTGTTGACCGCCATCTGGGGAGGAATCGCCGCCATCGGCGCAACCCATGCGGGCAGGCTATGGGGATACGCCGCCATTCATGACTGGGGCGTGATCATTCTTGCCATGACTGCGCCGGGGCTACAGAGCTGGACGCTTGTCCTGTTTTTGTTTGCACTTCGCATCATCAGCATGATGACAAGCGCCATTGGGCTGATTGCGCTCGAACGTCAGGTCGGCTCACTGGAGATGCAGCGCCTGCGAGCAGTCGGTCTGCGCATGCCGTGGAGTAGTGCTGCAGTGCTGTTGGGTGGGCTGGGCCTGGTCGGCTTTCCGCTGACTGCCGGCTTTGCAGGACACTGGGCGGCCCTGCAGTCGCTGGCGCTCTTTGACTGGCGGCTGGCGATGGCGATCTTGCTTGCGGCAGTAGGCGCCATTCTGGGGTTTGTACGGTTGGCGCGCCTGATGTTTGGCATGCAGGACGCGCCGTTGACGATGCGGGAAAGCGCACTCAACGTGGGAACGGCGCTGGGCGCTTTGATTGTGACCCTGATCGTGGCGACCTCTCCCCAACTGCTCAGCGCTCTCCTGGAGCGCATCCTGACTGCATTTGGATGAGCGAAATGGCGGACGGCAAGGGCTACTGGATTGCGTTCAGTCGAGTCTCGGGCATCGGGCCGGTGCGACTTGCGGCCCTGCTCGAGGTGTGTGGAGGGATTGAAGCTGCGTGGCGCGCTTCAATTCAGCAGATGCAAGCGGCGCGGCTGGATCGACGTACGATTGAGCTTTTCCTGGAGGCGCGCCGCACGCTCGATCCGGCGGCAGAACTGCAGCGCACCCTAGACGCCGGCGTCGAGGTGCTGACATGGGACGATCCCGCCTATCCCGAATCCCTGCGCACCATCGAAGGTTCGCCGCCTGTGCTATACGTGCGCGGACGTCTCCTCAGCCAGGATGAATGGGCTGTGGCCGTGGTGGGCACGCGCCACGCCAGCGCTTACGGCCGCGAGGTAGCGCGCGTCCTGAGCAGCGAGCTGGCGCGCGCCGGCGTCACTGTGGTCAGTGGCCTGGCCTTGGGCGTGGACACCGTGGCCCATCGCGCCGCGCTGGAAGCCGGCGGGCGGACGATCGCCGTGCTCGGCAGCGGCGTCGACCAGATCTATCCTCCTCAAAATCGGGGGCTGGCGCAGGCGATCGCAGGCCAGGGCGCCCTCGTGAGTGAATACGCACTGGGCGTTCGTCCAGATGCCGGCAATTTCCCCCCACGCAATCGGATCATCAGCGGCCTGAGTCGGGGCGTGATCATTGTAGAAGCCGGGGAGCGCAGCGGCGCCCTGATCACGGCGCAATTCGCCGTCGAACAGGGGCGTGAGCTGTTCGCCGTACCGGGCAACATTCTCTCCCCTGGCAGCGTTGGCTGCAATCTGCTGATTCAACAAGGGGCGACACCGCTCCTCTCCGTCGATGACGTGTTGGAACAGCTCAACATGAGCCGCGTTGTTGACCACTGTGCGCTGCGCGAGAGCGTGCCCGCCGATCCGGCGGAAGCGGCGCTGCTCCAACTTCTGTCGCATGAACCTACGCACATCGATGATCTGGTGCGCAAGACCGGATTAAACGCCGGTCAGGTGAGCAGCCTACTGGCGTTGATGGAGCTGAAAGGCATGGTGCACCAGAGCGGCGCGCTTTCTTATGTGCGCGCCTGAGCGGCGCATGCCCGGGCTGGGCTGTGTGCCGGACAAGGTTCGCAACAGCTTATCCGGCTATCCATCGAACCCAGTTGAACCGATCGCACTCGAATCGTAACGGATTCAACCATCATGAGGAGTCATGCGTATGTATGCAGTGATCTTGGCTGGCGGCGTCGGCACGCGCCTGTGGCCGCGCAGCCGTGAAAACCGGCCAAAGCAGTTCAGCGACATTACCGGCAGCGGTTTCACCATGATTCAGGAGACTGCGCAGCGGCTCGAAGGTTTGGTCGACGGCGACAAACTGTTTGTGGTGACCGGGCCAGCGTACATTGAACTGGTCAAAGAACAACTGCCGCAGATGCCGATACAACATCTGATTGTCGAACCCAGCGGCCGCAACACTGCGCCCGCCATCGGCCTGGCCGCTTTGCATCTTCGTCGCAAGGACCCCAACGCCGTGATGGTCATTTTGCCCGCCGACCATGTGATTTTGCACGCCGATCGATTTCGGGCAGCGTTGCGCCGCGCCGCCGACGTGGCGCAAAAGGGCTTCATCGTCACCTTGGGGATCGAGCCGACGTTTGCGCACACCGGCTATGGATATATCAAACGCGGCGAACTGCTTTCGATCGTCGACGGCATTCCGGCGTATCGAGTCGAGCGTTTTCTCGAAAAACCCAACCGCGCCGCCGCCGAACAGTTTCTGGCCGATGGCGGCTACTACTGGAATGGCGGCATTTTTGTCAGTCGCGTCGACACGATGTTGAACGAATTTGCCCGTCAGGCGCCGGAGATCTACGAGCGGCTGCAACAGATCGATGCTGCGCTTGACACGCCCGATGCGCAGAAAGTGCTGGAAGCAGTGTGGCAGGAGATGCCGAGCATCAGCATCGACTACGCCATTATGGAAGGAGCGCAGAAGGTCGCCGTGGTTCCTCTCAAGGCGGGCTGGAACGATGTCGGTAGTTGGGATGCGCTGGAAACCGTGCTCGAGCAGGACGAATCCGGCAATCGGATTGCGCGTGGGGAAGTTTTGCTGCTGGACAGCCGAGACAATATTGTATACAGTGATAAACGACTGGTCGTCCTCATCAACGTCAACAACCTGGTGGTCGTCGACACAGGCGACACGCTGCTGATCGGCGACAAAGGTAATATGCAGCGCGTCAAAGAAGTTGTGGAACAATTGCGCGCACAGGGACGCACCGAGCTCCTGTAGGCCGGGCGATGTCTTGCGGCGCGCTTTGTGGAGCGTTTGATCGGAGCTGCGGAAAGGAATCGCCACATGTCACTACAGCCCATACAGTCAAGATTGGAACGCTTCAAGGAGATGCGACTCACCGAACGAGAGTTGACATGGATGCTGATAGGCGCCGCAGCCGGCCTTCTGCTGGGCCTTCTGGTCGGCTGGGTCTGGCAGCCGGCGGAGAAAGGAGCGAAGACAGACGTTGCCACGGCCGTCATCTCGACGCCTCCCGTCTCTACAGTCGCAGCGGCCAGCGATGCCGGGAACGGGGCCAACCTCTTTCTTATTGCTTTTGGCGTTTTGCTTGCATCGGTCGGCGTTGGCGCATTGGTGTGGCTGCGTCAGCAAGGCGTCTTGCAATGGCGAGGCGCACAACCGGCAGTTGTTGGGCCTTTAGAGCAGAGCGTCTCCGAAGCGCATCTGAACAAGGCAGAGGCTCGACCTGTGTTGGAATCGAGCGATGCTCCTTCTGCTTTCAACGCATCGTCGACGCGCACCACCGTGACAAGCTACAGGGCGGTTTCCGATACCCCCGCCGCAGTTCCGCCGGTGCGCCCACCTGCGGCCGCCAATATCGCACCTTTCGACGAAGAGGAAGAAGAAGGGTTCTCGTCACCGTTTTCGAGCGCGTCGGCGTCCATGCGCACCGGTGCGCAAACGATCGCTCCTTCCGTGGCCGCACCCTCGGCTCTGTTCGGCCGCGCTCCGTTCGACGACGCAGCAGCGGAGGAAGCGGCGACGAGCGACGAAGAGCCACAACGCGCTGCACCGGACGTCAGACAATCGGCTGCGCCGGCCGTCGGAGGTTGGGCGCCGGGCGTCCCCCGCATGGAACGATATCCGACTATCGATGAGCTGGAGGTGAAATATGTGGCGGGTTCCCAGCAGCTCGATTGGGCGCGCAACATTCCCAGCCCGCAGGGAGATCACTATTTGGGTGAATATGGCGTCGGCGTCAGCGAGCGGCATGGCCTCCTTAACAATGACCCCGACCAGGTCGTTGCGATGGAAGTCTATATCTTCGATAAATCTGACGACAAAAATCTCTCCACCGTCGGGCGCATCATCCTCAGCGAATACGCCGACACCCATCTGCGCAAATATTTTGAGCGAGAGAAAGATCGCCTTGGACCGATCGTGGCGCAGCCGAACACCGTGCTGCAACTGGAGACGCGACAATTTCTGCTGCTGTGCAAAATTGTCGACGTTGCCTATCGAGATGGCATTTTCGAGCGCCTGGAGATGAAGCTGGAGCTCAAGAAAAAGGTTTGACTTGCCTGAGATGCGCACCTCTCTCAGGCGCGCACCTCGATGTCATAGAGCCGCCGATATTCCTGAATGGCGTAACGGTCGGTCATGCCGGCGAGGTAATCGCAGACCACGCGATGCAGCCCTTCTGCAGACGCAGCGGCGCGTCGCTGAATTTCGTCCGGCAACTGACGAGGCTCATTGATATAGGCTTCAAAGAGCTGCGTCAGGGTGCGCGTCGCCTTGACCGCCATCCGCACGACGCGATGATGCCGGTAGAAGTGTTGGAAAAGGTATTGCTTGAGCTCTTGATTTTCCACAACGAGCGCAGGCGAATAACAGGCCATGTTTTCCGTCGCCTTGCGCAGATCCTCGACCGAACCAATGGCGAACTCCTCCAGCTTGCGCGAGGTCGCTGCAATTACGTCGCTGACCTCAATCCCGATCAGGCGCCGAATAAAGCGATAACGCACGAGGTCGCTGCGCAGGTCGGCGTCTAGGCCGAGGCCTAAAGAATCCAGGGTGCGTTGAGCGATGGCCAGGGATTTGATCTGCTCTGGATCGAGGATGCCGCTGCGCAGACCATCATCCAGATCGCTCGTGTTGTATGCGATCTCATCGGCCAGGTTGCTCAACTGACACTCCAGCGTCCCGCGCTCCTCCGGATGATAGTCGCGTGCATCGACCACGTCGTAGTCAGTGTCATGTTTGACGACACCCTCGAGCGTTTCATACGTGAGGTTAAGGCCGGGATGGTCCGGGTAACGACGCTCGATTTCGGTGAGGATGCGATAGGTCTGTCGTTGGTGATCGAAGCCGCCGTGCTCCGCCATCAGGCGATTGAGCGTTTCCTCGCCCACATGACCAAAGGGGGGGTGCCCTAGGTCGTGGGCGAGACAGATCGCTTCCGTCAGGTCTTCATTGCATCCCAGCGTGCGTGCTAACGTGCGGCCGATCTGCGCCACCTCGATGCTGTGTGTGAGCCGATTGCGATAATGATCGCCTTCGGAATAGACAAAGACCTGCGTCTTGTATTCCAGCCGCCGAAAGGCCGTCGTATGGATGATGCGGTCGCGGTCGCGCTGAAAATCCAGGCGATAGGGATGGGCGGATTCGGGATAGCGGCGTCCACGGCTGGCACTGTTGCGCATTGCGTACGGCGCCAGCGTCTGATCTTCACGCGCTTCGAGTTCTTGTCTGGTGAGAATCATGACAGACTCCTCCCCATAGAGGGCGAATTTCAACCGGCCCCGCCTTCACGTGAGTTGCTCCCCGCCATCCACAACCAGCACGGAGCCGGTGACGAAGTCCGCCTCGATCAGATAACGGACTGCATTGGCGGCGTCGGCGGGCGTGCCCCAACGTTTGAGGAGCGTGCGGTTGGCGACGCGCTCGATGCTTTCTTGCGGATGATTGTCCGGCGGCAGCACAGGACCGGATGCCAGAGCGTTGACGCGGATCGTTGGCGCCAGCTCCAGCGCAAATTGACGCGTCAGCGCCAACATGCCGGCTTTGCCGACGGCGTGTGCCGTGAAGCGGCGCCACGGCTGCCACGCCGAAAGGTCGATGATGTTGACGATGGCGCCGCCGCCTCGCTCCTGCATGGAAGGGATCAAGGCGTTGGTCACGTAAAACGTCCCATCGATCGAAATACGCGTGACGCGATGCCAGGCGTCCATCTCGGTGGTGGGAACAGGCGTCTGCGTAAAGTCGCTTGCGCTGTTGACAAGAATGTCGACGCCGCCGAAGCGTTCGACGGCGACGCTTGCCATGCGTTGCACCGCCGCCCAGTCGGCAACGTCGCACTGAATCGCAACCGCATCGACGCCCAGCGCCCGCGCTTCCGCCTCCGTCTCGGCTGCAGCTTGCGCAGATTTATTGTAGTTGATCACAACGTTTGCTCCTGCGCGGGCCAACATCAACGTGATCGCCTTCCCGACGCGTGTCGCTCCCCCTGTCACCAACGCCACTTTGCCTTGAATCTCCATCGTTGTTTCCTGTTAAAGTTGTTTCCTGTTAAAATTGTCGTTTCTCGTCAAAATCATCGACTGCAAACCGTCGGCTTTTTGAGTCATTCAAATTGTAACTATTCGGACAATTGCAACAAAACAGGGTGACGGTTGCTCCGTCACCCTGCTTGGGACGCCATCTTTTGGAAGGGCTGCGTCTTTTGGAAGGGCTGCGTCGTTCGTCACTTGGCCCGCGGGAAAACTTGCTGCAAAATAGATGGATGGGGTTGAACAGCTTACTTTTTCCCCTGTTGGGTGCTGAGTGTGCGCTGAATGATTTCGTCCTGAACCGCCCGCTTTTTGGCCGCCTGACTGCGTTTTTGCTTCTTGTTTTTCGGGGTTCCAAGAAGCGTCACACCGCTGCGCTCCTGCGCCCGCAAAAAGGCCAGTTGCATGGTGGTGAGCCCCTCGAGATGGGCGAATTTATCCTCAAATTGTTCCTCCGGCTCTTCCACCACAGCCGGTTCTGGCTGCACCGTCTGTTCCTCGGCGACCGGCGCCGGCGGTTCAGGCTCAGGGCGCAGTCCTTTTAAGGTCAAATCGATACGATTGCGCCGCCGCGCAATTTCAAGGATGCGCACCTCGATCGTATCGCCGACTTTGACGACATCTTCGGGTTTGGCGACGAAACCGTCTGCCATTTCGCGCACGTGCAACAGGGCGTCGCGACCGACACCGATGTCCACGAAGGCGCCATAGGGCAAAAGCCGCGTCACCGTACCTTCCAGCACTTCACCGACCTGCAGATCCCGGATCGTGCGTTTGCCCGGCTCGATCATGGTGAGGCTGATGCGGTTGCGCTCGCGATCCAGTTTCTTGATCCAGAGGGTGACTTCCTGGCCTTCCCGGAGGACATCGGTCACTTTCGCCACGCGGGTGGTCGAGAGTTCGGAAATGTGAATCAAACCATCGCGGCCGACGCCGATATCGACAAAGGCACCGAATTCGGTGATGCGCTTGACTTTGCCTTGGATTTGCTGCCCTTCGCGCAGCAGCTTGACGACCCGTCTGCCTTCCTCCGGAGTCGCAGCGTCAGACTGCGCAACATGTGTTGTCGTCTGCGGCGACTCTCCGCTGCTGTGCGCCACAGCTGCGCCAGACGACGTCTCTACAGTAGGCTCCGGCGCTGCGGGGAGGTTTGTCTCTCCCTCCGGCGTCGGCGCACTGACCTCTTCGGTGCGAATCAACTCTTGCTCACTCATTTCCATGTCCTCCCGAACGCTACCGGCGCCGCCTCTGTGCGCCTCCATTCACCGATTTTGGATTCGATTCAAATCATGCAAAATTTTTCGATAAAATTTGTTCAAGTATACCCCCTGTTCTTTGGAAACGCCAAAGCAGGAGACTTTAGAAAGGAGAAAAGCGAGCAACGGATCGGGCGCGCGGCATCGGCAAGGTTTCGACGTGCACCTGTTATAATCAATTTGATTTCAAAACTAATTAACTCTGGGGTGCGTACTCCTCTCACGGGAAGGCTAGAGGCCTCTGGCAGAGGGAACAACTGCGCAACATCTATCAGCAAACACCCAAAAAGGAGTCAAAGTGGACGCCGCTCAACAAACCCGATGGAATGAACTGAAAGCACGCTGGCGAGAAATTTATGATCTGACGGGCGCAGCCGCCCTTCTGCACTGGGATCAGGCGACCTACATGCCGCCCGCAGGAGGCGCTGCGCGCGCCCGCCAAACGGCGCTGATCGAACGCCTGGCGCATGAACGGCGCACCGATCCCGCCATCGGTCGTCTGCTCGATGATCTGGAGCCGTGGTTCGCTTCTCAGCTCCCCGACAGCGTGGAGGCGGCGCAATATCGCAAAATGCGCAAAGTCTATGAGCGCGCTGCGCGCATCCCGGCCGCCTTCGCCGCCCGGTTCACAGAGCACGTCGCCAATACCTATATGGTCTGGGCCGAAGCGCGCCCAGCCAATGATTTCAAACGTGTGCAACCCTGCCTGGAACAAACGCTCGTCCTGAGCCGAGAGATGGCGGAATTCTTTCCCGGCTACGCCCACATCGCCGACCCACTGATCGACATGGCCGACGAGGGCATGACGGTGGCGACCCTTCGCCCGCTCTTTGCAACGCTGCGCCATACGTTGGCTTCGTGGGTCGCTGCCATCGCCGAGCGACCTCAAATAGACGCCGGTTTCTTGCGCCGCCACTATCCTAAGTCGCAACAGCTCGCCTTTGGCGAGCGCATCGCCGCCGCTTTCGGCTACGACTTCACGCGCGGCCGTCAGGACGAAACTCATCATCCTTTCATGACCAAATTTTCCCATGACGATGTGCGCATCACCACCC
>JANWYX010000122.1 GCA_025055055.1 Caldilinea sp.
CAGATTGCAATACGAAAAGTAACTTCCCGGCGCATGGTCTACGTGGGGAAGGCGCCCGGCAAAATGGGCGCCGTTTTCGTAGGCGGGACCGTCGGGCGTCAAGACTTCGCGAAGCTTCACCTGGGGAGGAAAGGTGTACACCTCTCCATCGCGCAGGGACGAGGTATGGGTGAGCAACATTCTCGGGGTGATCGGGAGGTCTGGCCAGTATGGATTGCGCAACGTCCAACCGAGCGCATTGCTGACATCGGCGTCCAGGTTCAGACGGCCGCGCTCCACCAGTTGCATCGTCGCCAGCGCCGTCACAAGTTTGGAGATCGAGGCGACGCGAAATTTGGTCTGAGCGGTCACCGGCAACGAGCGTTCAAGGTGCTGCGGATCGATCCATCGATAGCCGAAGTATCCTTCATAGAGAATACGGCCCTGTGCATAAATCACAACAGCCAGACCGGAGAGATCGGCTCCTGGTGTGCGCAGGATCGCCTCTAATTTTTGATTCAGGGCCGTCCTATCGGGGATGGTGTAGTTGGACATCGATTTTCACCACCAAGTCATGAAGTTTAACATTTTGAGAATTTGCGTCTCTACAGTGTGAGATTCTTCAGCAGAATATCTCCAAAAGCTGCAATGATTCAAACAAACGCCTTCCCAGCACTTGAACTGCTGGGAAGGCGTTTGGAAGAGATCGCCTTCTCAACTCTGGGAGCGTTGAGAAGGCGTTTGCCTTCATGGTTGAGATGGAGGGTGCACGTAGAGCGATCGAAGCCCAGATTGTATGAGTCCAATTGTGCGTGCTAAAGCCTTCGTGCACCCTCTGAAATTAATCCACGAGCTCGTAGGTGATCTGAAGCTGCATGGTGATCCGCAACTGGCCGGGCTGCACCGGCGGCGCACCACTGCCGCCCAGTCCTAATTGAAACGCGCTGATCGAATTACCGTAAAAGCCGCCGCCGCTGCCGATGACCTCGCTAATGCTCAAAATTCTGCCCACCTTAACGCCGGTGAGCGCAGCCAGCTCTTCAGCATTGGCTTTTGCGCTTTCGACGGCAAGTTTACGTGCTTCCGAGCGCGCGGCGGTAGCATCCTCCAGGAGAAATTCTACGCCGTAGATATTGTTGGCGCCCGCCTTGATCGAAGCGTCAAGCACCTCGCCGACTTTGTCGAGGTCTCGGATGATTACGGTCACAGAGTTGCTGACGCGATACTGCACTTCTTCCTCGTTCGGCGGACCACCAAAGTAGCGTTCGGCGAAGACATTGAAGCTGCCCGTCTGGATATCCTTCTCATCGATGCCCAGCTCCTTCAACGTCGTCAGCAGGGCGTCGACGATGCGGCTATTTTCACTGGCCGCCTCCTCGACCGAAGGACGCACCACTTCAACGCCGATATTGGTGCGCGCTACGTTCGGCTCGACGCTGACGACGCCTTCGCCGACGACAGTGATGGTGCGCGCGGCTGCGCTGCTGACTTCCTGAGCGCTTACCGCCGGTGTTTGCAACCAGCTTACACCGAACCACGCGCCTCCCAGGATCAACGCCGTTGCCAGCGTCACGCCAAGCATTTGATGGATCGCTTTTCCACTTATTTGCTTTCTCATACTCTCTGTCCTTTCTTGGGTTTGTTAGTGTACAGCATGAAGTCGCCACCGACCAAGAGGACGAGAAAGCCTCGGAAAAAGTTCCTTCCCGACTGTAAAGCATCTGTCCGTTGCCCAGAGCGATTCGTCGGTTCTATTGATTTGCGGACTCCCCCTCTATGGACGCCCCCGTCCTTTCATCTCGGCGTAACAGCCGCATATTCTGGCCAGGCCAGCACAAATCCTAATTTTTCTTGAAGGAGGCGCTGAAAATCTTGCAAATGGTTCGACGCGTTGCGCACCTGCCGAGGCGTCAATCCGCAGTTGAGCGCGTACGCAGCCACTGCGCCCGCCGCCTCGCCGATGTTCCATTCCACCGGATGCAGGCGATAACAGCCGTTGGTGATGTGCGTGACGCCAAGATTTTTGCACGCCGGCAGCAAGTTCTCCACGCGCACAGGCAACAGCGCTCCGAGCGGAATCTGAAACGGATAGCTGCTGATGTCCACGTAGGTGCGCAGGCCGGTGCTTGGATGCAGGTCGATGCGATAGCTGCCGACGCCCACGCTGTCGAAGAAGCGCTCGGCGCGATCCAGGCCGGCCGCTCTCCGCTGTTCGACGCCGACATGCTCTTCGAGCACGGTGAATTCAGCTTGAATGCGCCGCGCCTCGCGCACGTAGACATGTTTGGCGAGGCCATCGCCGGTGCCGACGACGTCGGGACGCAGGCGAAGCCCCGGATAGCCGTAGCCGCCGTCGTGGCGAGGCGCCTCCGTCTGCATCCAGTAGAGAAAGGAAAGGCTGAGTTGACGGCATTCCTCCAGGTGCTCCGCCTTTTCTTCGGCGCTGACACCGACCAGCGGCCCAAGCCAGTAATCGATCTGCGGCCAGTTGACCAGGGTGATGTCGCTTGGATAAACGCCTTCCAGGAAGTGTTTGCGATAGAAGATGCGGCGATAGTGCCAGAAGTCGTCGCCGTCGAGACGGTCGGTGGGGCCATCGAAGATGGCGCGATGGCGAGTTTGCAGCGTGATCGGGTGCACGTCGAGCCAACCGAGCTGTTTGCCCGGCCAGAAGTCGGCTTGGTAGGTGCGCCAGAAATCGTACATAGACGGGCGCTCGATGACATGCTCTTCGCCCGGGAGGTAGTCGACGGCGAAGCACCAGGTCACCGCCTGTTGGTCAAGCGGGTTCGGCTCGCCGGGCAAAGCATGCAGCTCGCCGGTCTGCGCCTGGCTTTCTGCGCCGATCACATGCTCGATTTTGCCCAGCTCCAGCAGGTCGCCCAGCTCGGTGGCGTCCAGGATGTAGGAGGCCTGGCAGACGACTTGCTCGCCGGTGTTTTCATCGAGCAGCGTTACGGCGGCGACGGAATCGCCGTTCATTTCGACGGCGACGGGCCGATGGCGCAACAACACATCGAGTTGGCGGCCGGCGCGATAGGGCGCCAGCAGCTCCTCAATGGCGGCGAGCGCCACGCGCGGCTCGTGACAGAGCGGACTGACGTTGCCCTGTCCCGGGTTGAGGTTGACGTTGTTGCGCGCTTCCGTGGTAAGCGGATAGTTTCGGCGGTAATAGTCGCGGATCTTGGCGCGCAGCAAGCGGTACGAAGCCGTGCAGCCGGTGGACTCAATCCAGGGATGCTCGTCGGGCGGGACCGCCTGCGCCGTCAACTGTCCGCCCGGCCAGTCGGTCTCTTCGGTGAGGAGTACGCTGCGTCCCAGGCGCAGTGCCGCCAGCGCAGCCGCCACGCCTCCCAAACCGCCGCCAACAATCAAAAGGTCGGCTTTTCGCTCTTTCATGGGAAATTGTTAACGACCTGTTAGTATGGCGTTCGCACGCCGATAACAGTTGGCCTCTATACTGCAGTCAGCACGAAATTCGAATGGGGAGCCGGGTTTCGTGTGACCAATCTCTTCTCCAAACCACACCTCTTCGGGAGCCTCACCTCATTCCCGGCGGGAGCTCAGTCCGTATTGGTTAGCTACGGGCTGAGCTTTCTGTTTGTGGCGCCGGTGGCGTCTACAGGAGCTTAAAAATGTCGAGCGCCAAACCGGATCAACGCTGTTCCAGCGCAATGGGGTGCCCCTCTGGATCGCGTGCGTGACAGACCAATACGCCGGGCGCAGCCTCGAAAGGTTCCCCCACTGCGACGCCGCGCGCCATCAAAACGCGGCGCGCCGCCTCAATGTCCACTACGGCGAAGACGATCATCGGCACGTCTTCGCCTAACCGCCTCTCCCCGCCGCTGTGCAAAGCCAGCTTGGCTGCGCCGGCGTCGAAGACAACCCAACTCTCGGCGCTGTAGTCCTCTATGTCGGTCGGCTCCAGAACTTGCAGTCCCAGCCGGTCGCGATAGAAGTGCACCATGGCGCCCATGTCCTGGACGTAGAGAATTACCTCCAGCAGGCCGGCGAGCACGGGCTCCGCTTTGGCCAGAACTGCGTCCGGATCAACAGCCCCTTCCAGTTGTTCGATCAAACGCACCAGATCGGTGCGCGTGACAACGCCGACAACCTCCCCTTCATCCAGCACAGGCAACAGCGTCACCTTTGGATCGAGCATCAGCTCCATAGCCTCTTCTAGGGGAGTGTCGGGGGTCACTGTGGGAACGTTCGGCTCGACCATATCGCCGGCGGTGACGGCCATCGTGTGGCGCAGTTGTTCGCGATAGTGGCGATATTCCTCGAGATTGAGGGGGATGTAGCCCGACAGCACGGCGAAGTAGCGCGGCTCGCGGATCGGTGCATTGCGCAGAATGAGATCATGGTCGGTGACGACGCCGACAAGCCTGCCGGCTTCGTCCAGCACCGGCATGCCGCTGATGTCATGTGCGCGCAAAAGGCGGGCAACTTCGGGGATTTTGGTGTCCGTGCGCACGGTGATGGCAGGGCTGGACATAATATCACGAACCAACATACGTTGCCTCCAATCCCATAGGACGCCGACTGCGCAGGGTGAATCGGCTCTTTCAAATAAAGCCTGCCCACTAAGCAATCATGAACCTTCCATCTTTATAGAACAACTCGCCATCCACCCAGATTTCACTGTCCCTACGCATGTCACAGATGAAATCCCAGTGGATGCTCGAATCGTTGCGACTGCCGGTTTCCGGATAGCCGGCGCCCAGCGCGATATGGATGGTCCCACCGATCTTTTCATCGAACAGGATATTTTTGGTGAAGCGTTGAATGCGGTCGTTCGTCCCGATGGCGAACTCTCCCAGATACCGTGCGCCGGGGTCGCTGTCGAGCTGGCTAAGCAGGTACGCCTCGTTTTTGGCCGCTTTGGCCGCAACCACTCTCCCTTGCGCAAAGGTGAACTCCACGCCCTCCACCTCGCGCCCCCCGCGAAGGGCGGGGTAGCGGAAGCGAATCCAGCCCTCCACCGACTCTTCGACCGGTCCGGTGAAGATTTCGCCGCTCGGCATGTTGCGTTTGCCGTCGCTGTTGACGAACGTGCGCCCGGCGATCGAGAGACGCAGGTCGACGTCCGGCCCGCGCACAATCACCTCAGATTTACCGGCCAGCCAGTCGACCAGGCGCTGCTGCCGATCGTGCACGGCCTGCCAGGCAGCGATAGGGTCCGGCAAATCGACGAAAGTGGCGGCGTAGACGAACGCTTCGAACTCGCGCAGGCTCATGTCCGCTTCCTGCGCCAGCGCCGGACAAGGGAAGTTGGTCAACACCCAACGGTGCGTTCCTTCGGCCGAGCGACGACGATAGTGATCCAAGATCGGTTTCTGCGCCTGTTGATGAAGGCGCTGCGCCTGCGGATCGACGCCGGTCAGCGCACGCGTGTTGGAGGGCGCGCGCACGACGATGCGCGCATCGACGCGTTCGGCCAGCAACGCGTCAAGCGGAGAAAGCCAACGCAGTTGCAGTTCGCCGGCCCGGCGATAGAAGACCTCGTCGAGCGTTTCGTCTCGATACAAAACCGTAGGATGGGCGCCGGCCTCCAACACGGAGGCGTAAATCTGTTCAACCAACGGTTGTGCGGCCAGGTCGCTTTGAATCGCCACCCAGTCGCCGGGGCGCGCAGAAACACAATACTTGACCAGCAGCCGGGCCAGACCTGCGATGCATGGATCCGACACACTCGATTCTCCCCAAAAGCTTGCCTGCAACGATGCGATTATACCCAATTGCAGGAGGGGCCGAAAATGACGGAGTTTGCAAGCGTCTTGAAACGCCGCCAACTTGGCAATTGACACAAGTGGACGGGCGTGCCAAAATCTTCATTCGTATTTGCGCATGTTTTGTAAACACATTTGAAATCTGACGCAATGAAAATCCAAAGGACTCCAATCGCATGGTTTTTCGAACGCCTGACTGGGTGAAACACGCGGTCTTTTATCAGATTTTTCCCGATCGGTTTGCGCGCAGCCCGCGCCTAATGCACACGCCGGGCATTCGGTTCAAGCCATGGGGCTCACCGCCGGAGGAGCAAGGTTTCCAAGGCGGCGACCTGCTCGGCGTCGTCGACAAGCTCGACTATTTGCAGGAGCTCGGCGTCAACGCCATCTACCTCAACCCGATCTTTGCCTCCGCCTCCAACCATCGCTATCACACCTACGACTATATGCAGGTGGACCCTTTGCTGGGTGGTAATCGAGCGCTGCGAGAGCTACTGGACGCTGCGCACGCCCGCAACATGTACGTCGTGCTGGACGGCGTCTTCAACCACGCCAGCCGCGGCTTCTGGGCCTTCCATCATATCCTGGAATGCGGCGCCGACTCTCCCTACATCGACTGGTTCATCGTGCGCGGCTGGCCATTGCGCCCCTATGAGTACAGCGCCGAGAAGCCCCACAACTACGACGCTTGGTGGGATCTGCCTGCCCTGCCTAAGTTCAACGTCAAGAACCCCGGCGTGCGCAAATATTTGCTCGACATCGCCCGCCACTGGATCGACTTTGGCATCGATGGCTGGCGCTTGGATGTGCCGGAGGAGATCAACGACGCCGAATTCTGGCGCGCCTTCCGCGCCACCGTCAAGGAAGGCAATCCCGACGCCTACATCGTCGGCGAAATCTGGCACGAAGCGCGCGAATGGCTGGCCGGCGATCGCTTCGACGCTGTCATGAATTACGTT
>JANWYX010000159.1 GCA_025055055.1 Caldilinea sp.
TACCGAGAAGCGTAATGTAGCATTTGCTCTTCTCATCCTCCAACGGCGATTAGCATCAAGCGTGCGGGCAGTACGCCGGTCGCTGGAACGGCGCAAAGATCGTCTGTCAGAACTTCTCCGGCTCGGGCAATGGCTCGCCGAGGGGAGCCGCGTGGATGAAGAAGCGCTGGAAGATGCCCCCGAAGCCGAGCGCCTGCGCGAGGAAGAAAGACTTCTTGAGCAATTGACAGCAGCGGAAACGCGCGAAGAACTGGAAGCCGAGATCAACACCTTGACGGGTCTCGTGCACCTCGCTCGCGAAGCCGAGCGCCAGGAAATTGAAACCAAACTCAGCGAGCTGCGCCGCGTGATGGACGATGAACAGATCCGGCAACGCGGCGAGAAACTCTTGATCTTCACTGAATCGCGCGAGACCTTGGATTATTTGGCTGAAAAACTGGAGGCCTGGGGATACAGCGTCGTGACCTTGCATGGCGCGATGAACCTCGATGCCCGCATCCGCGCTGAACACGAATTCCGTGAACAGGCGCAGGTGATGGTTTCGACCGAAGCCGGCGGCGAGGGCATTAACCTGCAATTCTGCTCGCTCATGGTCAACTACGACATCCCCTGGAACCCGAACCGCCTCGAACAGCGCATGGGACGCATCCACCGCTACGGGCAGCAAAAGGAAGTCCACATCTACAATCTGGTCGCCAGCGACACGCGCGAGGGCATAGTTTTGCGCAAGCTCTTTGAAAAGATCGAAAAGATCCGGCAGGCTCTTGGTAGCGACCGCGTCTTCGACGTCATCGGCGAACTGGTCCCCGGTCGTTCGCTGAAAGACCTCATCGTGGATGCCATCTCTCGGCGGCGCACGCTGGAGGAGATCGTTGACGAAATTGAGACCATCCCCGACGCCGAAGCGGTGCAAAAAACTCGTGAAGCCGCTTTAGAAGCGCTGGCTACCCGTCATATTGACCTTCAGCGCGTTCTCGGCGAGGACCGCCGCGCTCGCGAAAATCGCCTGGTGCCCGAATATACCGAGCGCTTCTTTGAACGCGCCTGTCGGTTTTTGGGGGTCCAGATCGAGAAACGCCGCGACGGTCTGTGGCGCACGCCGTCAGTGCCTTATGAACTGCGCAACGTCTCACAGGAATTCAAACACCGCTTCGGCGAGGTCTTTCGCGAATACAGCAAAATCGCCTTCGACAAGAAAACCGCCCGAAGCCGTGAGGCTATGTTCGTCGCGCCGGGTCACCCGTTGTTAGAAAGCCTCATCGAGGGCATTTTTGCCCGGTGTCAGGCGGATATGCAACGTGGCGCTGTATTTGCCGATCCCGATGGGCGGCTGGACGGCTGGCTCTGGTTCCTGCAGGGCGAACTACGCGACGGCAACGATGACGTCGCCGGCAAGCGCCTCTTTGCCGTCTTCCAGCCGGCGGACGGCGGCGATTTGCGGCTGGTGAGCGGCTCCATCCTCTGGGACCTCAAGCCTCTTGAGCAGTCGGAGGCGGCAGAGCCATCTCTCCCCAAGGAGGACATCATCGCCTTCGCGGTTGACCACGCGCTCGAACCATACCGCGCAGAAATCCTCAGCGAGCGCCAGCGCGAAGCCCGCATCCGAGAGAAATACGGTCTGCGCTCGCTGGAGCAGATGATCCTAACTTCGCAGGCGCGTCTGATCGAGTACGAGACCCGCCGAGCCAAAGGCGAACCTGTGCCTGATGTCGAAATCACCAACGAGCAACGCCGAAAGGAAGACTACGAAGCGAGAAAGCGCGCGCTCGAAGAGGACATTCATCACCAGACGCGCCTTTTGCCTACGACTCCTGTGATCTTGGGTGTGGCGCGCGTTGTTCCCCAGCCTGTTCAGGATCAAGCCATGCGTTCTGACGCTGAGATTGAAGCCATCGGTATGCAGGTGGCGCTGGAGTATGAGCGGCAGCAGGGGCGAACACCTGAGGACGTCTCGGCGCAGAGCCTGGGCTACGACATCCGATCCCAAGCCCCCGATGGCACGGTCCGCTACATCGAGGTCAAAGCCCGCGCCACAACCGGCGCCATCGTGCTCACGCCCAACGAATGGCTGATGGCACAACGCCTCGGCGACGACTACTGGCTCTATGTTGTCGAAAACGCCGCCACGACGCCGAAGCTTCATACTATCCCAAATCCGGCGGCGAGGCTTGCGCCGGAGGAAGTTCACAATGTGGTGCGATATGTCGTTCGGGATTGGAAGGCTCACGTGCTCCCGGACACACAGGAGGATTAGCGTATGACGTCCCACGTTATGGAATGGAGATTTCACGCGCTGACGCACATCTGGACCGGAGACGCTGAGAGGCAGGGGAATCGCTTGATCCCGACGAGCCTGATGGGTTCCATCCGCTGGTGGTTCGAGGTCCTTGTCCGCGGGCTCGGGGGCAAGGCGTGCGATCCGACCAGCAATGACGTTCGTTGCCCCGCACCGAACAGGCAACCAACAGAGCATGGCCACCACTGCGTGGTCTGTGAGCTGTTCGGCTGCACCGGCTGGGCCCGCAAGTTCCGGCTGATGGTGCTGGACGGGCAGGGACAAATCATCATTAAAGATCAGATCACAGCTGGCCAAAGGTTCACGCTCCGCTTCGTGCCTTTGCGTCCCATTCGAGAGGAGGAGTGGTGCCTGCTGGATTTGACCTTGCGCCTGATTGCTGATTACGGGGCGATCGGCGGGAGGACGGTCCTCAAACCTTCGGATGAACCCAACCGGCAGGATCGCCTTCATCACAAGGATTACGGGCTCATTCAATAC
>JANWYX010000167.1 GCA_025055055.1 Caldilinea sp.
TGGACACCTGAGCGTGCGCTGCCTCCCAAGGCCGATCTCGCCGCGCCTGAACGTCTCTTTATCGACTTTGGGACGCATGAGGAGCTGTTGGATCGCATTCAGAAGGCGCGCAAGGCCGCAGGGTTCGACAATGTGCAGGCGTGGAAAGCGCTGCAAGGTCAGGGCATCTTCCGCGGCAGCGGGCCGAAGCCGGGCAAGCTCGGCTACCTCTTCCCCGGCCAGGGCAGCCAGTATGTAAACATGGGGCGTCTGCTCGCCGAACGCGAACCGGTGGTCGCGCAGGTCTTCAAGGAGGCCGACGAGGTGATGACGCCGATTTTGGGCCGGCCGCTGACCAGCTACATTTTCGTGGATGATAGCGACCCGCAGGCCGTCAAACAGGCCGAGCTGGCATTGATGCAGACAGCGATCACGCAGCCGGCCATGCTGACGATAGATACGGCGTTGTACAGACTGCTCGTCGAGTACGGCTTCGAGCCGGACATGGTGATGGGGCACTCGCTCGGAGAGTATGCGGCGCTGATCGCTGCCGGTGTCATGCCCTTCGCCCACGCGCTCGAGGCGGCGGCTGCGCGCGGAGCCGAGATGACGCGCGTCAGCGTGGAGGACAACGGCTGGATGGCAGCGGTCATGGCGCCACTCCCCGTCATTGAAGAAACGCTCAAAGAGGTGGACGGCTACGTCGTCGCCGCCAACATCAACAGCTACAATCAGTGCGTGGTGGGCGGCGCCAGCAAGGCGGTGGAGCAGGCCATCCAACTCTTCGAGAAGAAGGGCTACCGCGCCGTACGCATCCCCGTCAGCCATGCATTCCACACCCGGATCGTGGCGCCGGCCAGCAAGCCGCTGCGCAAGGTGCTGGATCGCCTGAGCATCTCTTCACCCCGAATTCCGCTCGTCGCCAACGTCACCGGCGAACTCTACCCGACCGGTGTGGAGGAGATCAAAGAGATTCTGGAACGCCAGATTGCCTCGCCTGTGCAGTGGGTCAAAGGGCTGGAGACGATGTATCGCGAAGGGGTGCGTTGCTTTGTCGAAGTTGGACCGAAGCGCGCGCTCAAGGGGTTCGTCGACGATGTGCTGGGCAACCAACCGGACGTCTGGTCATTGCTCACCAATCACCCCAAAACCGGCGAGCTCGAAAGTTTCAATCAGGCGCTTTGTGGAATTTATGCAGCCGGATACGGAGCGGTAGAGCGAGCCGCCGGAGGTGAGGGGCGAGTCGAGCCTGCGCCTGTCGTCATCACGATGCCCGCTCCGGTTCAGGCAACGATGAAGGAACGTGCACCTATGCCACAGTCAACCATCGATTCCGATAACGCACTAGGACAGGCGTTGATGCAAGCGCTGCAGCAACTGGCGACCGGCGCTGCGTCCTTTGCTCCTCGCCCATCGCCCCCGATCTACGATCGCAACGAGACGCCCGCCGGCTCGGTTGTCATCACCGGCACTGGACTGGGATTGCCCGGCGCCAACAAAGCAGTGATGGATCCGGAGAACGCGTTACGCATCCTGCGCGGAGAGCAATTCGTCGACCTCATTCCAGAGCGCTTCCGCAAAGAGATGGCGAATAAGCGCATCACCCGGCTGGTAAAAGGGGAGGACGGCAGCGGCCACTTCGAGGTGATCGAAGACACCGACGAGGTGATCAAGCTCGCCGGTCGCGGCGGTTACTTCAATCTCGCCGAAGAGTATGGCGTTCCGGAGAAGCTGATTGAGGCGCTTGACATTACGACGCAGCTCGCCATGGCCGCCGGATTGGATGCGCTGTGCGAGGCGGGCATCCCGCTGGTGCAGACCTACCGGCCCACGAGCAAGGGCACCTATCTGCCCGACCGCTGGCTCTTGCCCGCGACCTTGCGCGACGAGACGGGCGTCATCTTTGCCAGCGCCTTCCCCGGCGGCGATCGCATGGCCGACGAGTTCCGACGATATTACGAGTGGGAGAACCGCCGCCGGCAGCTCGCCATGCTCGAGGACTTGCGTCAGTACACAAGCGATCCGACCACGTTGCGCGAGATCGTGCGACGTATCGGCGAGCTGCGCAGTGAGTTGGAGCGCCACCCGTACGAGTTCGACCGCCGCTTCATTTTCCGCATTCTGGCCATGGGGCATAGCCAGTTCGCCGAATACATCGGCGCGCGCGGGCCGAACACACACGTCAACGCTGCCTGCGCCAGCACTGCCCAAGCGATAGCGCTGGCCGAGGATTGGATCCGCGACGGACGCTGTCGCCGCGTGATCGTGATCGGTGCAGACGATGTGACCAGCGAAAACCTGATGGGCTGGGTCGGCGCCGGCTTCCTGGCAACGGGCGCAGCTGCCACCGACGATAAAGTCGACGAGGCGGCGTTGCCCTTCGACCGGCGTCGCCATGGCACGCTGCTCGGCATGGGCGCCTGTGCACTGGTGCTCGAAAGCGAGGACGCCGTACGCGAGCGCGGCATGCGCGGCATCGCCGAGCTGCTGAGCAGCGAGACCGCCAACAGCGCCTATCACGGCACGCGGCTCGACGTGTCGCATATCTCCGACGTCATGAACCGGCTGGTCACGGCGGCAGAGCGTCGTTTTGGCCTCAACCGCTATGTCATGGCGCCGCAGATGGCCTTCATCTCACATGAGACCTTCACGCCTGCGCGCGGCGGCAGCGCCTCGGCTGAAGTTATGGCCTTGCGCAACACTTTCGCCGAAGCGGCCAATGAGATCATCGTCTGCAACACCAAGGGCTTCACCGGCCACCCGATGGGCGCCGGCGTCGAGGATGTAATCGCCGTCAAAATTCTGGAGTACGGCATCGTGCCGCCTGTACCGAACTTTAAAGAGGTTGACCCGGAGCTAGGTGTGCTCAACTTGAGCCGCGGTGGCCGCTATCCGGTGCAATACGCGCTGCATCTCTCGGCGGGTTTTGGTTCACAGATTGCCATGACGCTGCTCCGACGCATTCCAGGTGGTCACGACCGTATCGATGACAAAGCACGCTATCAACGCTGGCTAGATGATGTCAGCGGCTATGACCATGCCAGGACTGAAGTCGTCAAGCGCGTGCTGCGCATTGCAGCGCAGGGGCAGCCCGTTCGTTCGCCGGCGCCTAGCGCATGGCGCTACGGAACCGGACCCACCTTGCGCGCAGCAGCGCCTGGCGACGGCTTGATCAACGAATATCGTCCGCTGCCTATGCCGGCGGTGGCCGCAGCGGTGAGGGACGAAGCACTCGGCAGAGCGGAGGAACACGCAGCAAGGGGAGACGGGGCTGCGCCTATTGTTTCTGCTCCGTCGAAACCGACGCCCCCTGCTCCCTCAAAACCTGCGCCGCCTTCACCTGCATTTGAACCGGCGCCGCAGGTATCGACCCTGCAGACTGCCGAGCCGGTTGCACCGTCGATTGCGGCGCCGCCTCCGCCTCCTGTTCAGCCTGAATCGATTGTTGCGCCGGCTGCGCAGCAGCCCGTTGAGGCCCCCTCCTCCGACCCGGTTGTGGCGAAGGTGCTGGAAGTCGTGGCGGCAAAGACCGGCTATCCGCAGGACATGCTCGACCTCGACCTGGACCTGGAGGCGGACCTGGGCATCGACACCGTCAAACAGGCAGAGACCTTCGCCA
>JANWYX010000172.1 GCA_025055055.1 Caldilinea sp.
CATCGGAGAGGGCGCCAAGGCGGGGTTGTCCGCCTGGCGCTATGTAGCGGCCAACAAACTTTGAATCGAACGCTTGTTCCCCGCCTTGATTCTTGCCAGGGCGCAACCTCTTCAAGGGCTACTCTGCGTCTCCAGAAAGGACATAAACCTCCTGGCGCGGGTAGGGGATCGAAATTCCATGCAATCGGAAGGCGTCGCGCACCATCTGATAGAGTTCGCTGCGCACGCGGAAAGAATCGCCGAATTCCGCTACGTGACCGAAGGCAAGAAAACGGATGCTGTAGGGTTCCATCGAAGTCGTCAACACGCCGGGCGCCGGCTCGGAGAGGATCAACGGATGGCGCTGGATCGTCTCCAGCAGGACGCGTTCGGCCAACGCCAGATCGGCGTCGTAGGCGACGTCGACAGTGAGCACGACGCGCGCCATCCTGTCGGAGTAGGTGAAAGCGATCACCGGTTTGGTCATCAACTCTTTGTTGGGAACAAAGATCTCGGAGTTATCCGCCGTGCGTAGCACGGTGGCGCGCATCGACACCCTGGTTACGGCCCCGCGCATCCCTTGCACGTCGATCACATCGCCCGGACGCACGATGCGCTCGAAAACGAGCACGATGCCGCTGACGAAGTTACCGAACAGCTCCTGCAGGCCAAAGCCCAGCCCCACCGAAAGGCCGCCGCCGATCCAAGCCAGCGCACTCAAATCCACGCCCAGCCGGCCCAGACCGATCAACCCGCCAAGGCTGATGACGGCATAGCGCACGGCGTTGCTGACCGTGTTGGCGACGTCGGGCTCGGCCTCGCTGCGCACCATCAGGTTGTAGAGCACCTTGCGCACGGCCCCGGCAAGCAAAATCGCCAGCAACAGGGCGATCAACCCGTCGATCAGGTCGCCAAGGTTGATGGTCCAGTCCGCAAAGCGCAGCAGCGAAATATCGCTCAACCCTAGCGTGGAAAAAAGCACATTGCGCACAATTACCAACACCAGAATCCAGATGACAGGCCGCAACACCTCGGCGGAGAAGCGCTCAGACTGCTTCTCGGGCAACATCGCCAGGATGAAGCCGGCGACCACCCGATAGCCCAGCACAACCCAGACAAAGGGCGTCACGGCTTCAATGAGGCCGCCGGGCCAACTGTGCTCTCTGAAGTGCAGAACCGTCTGTTGTGCCAGCAGCAAGAAGAGCGCTGGGAAGAGAATCAAATCGATTGCGCGCAACCAGCGGATGACGCGATGGCGCAAGGATTCGGGTTGTTTCGGGATCTTCGACTCTTCTGGCCGTAGCCGTTCGGCATCCGCGTCGCCCCGCTCTTCCGTTTCGCGTGCAGGTTGTTCAGACAGACGCTTGAGCGCCGCATCGAGCAGCTTCGGCGCCAGCCAGGAGATCGCCAGAATGAGCAAGATGGCAAAAATCTGGCGTTGGACAGACTCTCGCTCGAGCATGATCTGAAGCAGAACGATCTGCTCTTCAAGGCGGTCAAACAATACAGAAAAGTCGACGATCATGGAGCAACTCCTTCCTCAACCTGTTCTTCTGGGAGCGGCGTCCCTTCTTCAAGGGGCGTATGGAGAGGCGTCGCCGGCTCTTCCGTGACAGGAGGCGAAGGCGTGATCGCAGGCGTGGGTGTTGCTTCTGGCCTCGGAATGGCGACGCCGTAGCGATCGGCGTCCGCCTCCAGGGCGGCATACATCTGGGCGACCGCCTCTTCCGGGGAAACGCCGTCGACGAGGACGCTGCGGTAGGCTGCGTCGCCCAGCACAAACACCCATTCGAGCCAGGGGCGGTTCTGCATCAGCGTTGCCGATTGAAGCTGCTCCGCCATGCGCGCAACGTTCGGGCGGCGATCTAGGGAGACGGCGCCGTTGGCCGGCAGGAAACGATGCGCAGCCAGCAGCGCGCTCTGCCCTTGCACGCCGGCGGCGTAGTCCAGGAAGCGGTCGATCAGTGTCGCCTGTTGCGCACTACGATGGGCGACCATCGCCAGCCCGCTGACGGTCGCCAGAGGCCGACCGGGGCCGGCAGGGCCTTCCGGGAAGAGCGTGACACCGACCTCGGCGTTGCCCAGCTGCGCCAGCAGCTCGTTGAAGCGCGTCGACGAAGCGACAAGATAGGCGCTGCGACGATTCAGAAAAGCGTCAAACGCATCCTCGCGCTCCACGGCGATCTCGACGCCGAAGAAGCGCTGCGACTCCTGCAGCCAGGTCAACCACTGCCTCAGAGGCGTCGGCGCAAGACCGAAGTCGCCATTTGCAGCAAAAAGCTGCCCGCCGAATGCGCCGACCCCCCAGAATCCATACTCGAACCTCCCGTCAAGGACAATCGGCGCTCCACCTTGCGCTTGGGAGCGTAAGTCGGCCAGCGTGCCCGCAGGATCGGTGACAAGGAGAGGGTTGTAGTACAGCGTCTGGACGTCGATGAAGACAGGCGCAGCGAAGACTCGTCCGCCGATGCGCATGGCGGACGCCGCCAGCGGGCGCATCTGCTGGAGCGATATCACGTCCAACAAGTCATCGACCGGAGCAATCACGCGGCTCTCCACCAGCGCAGGCAAATCTCGATGCGAAAGAAAAACGAGGTCGGCGCCATTGGCCAGGAGTTCAGCGGCGGAAAGCGCCTGCGTCCCCCCTTGCCCTGAACTTTGCACCGCCACCCGGATGTTTGGGCAGACGTCTGCAAAACCATCCACAAGCGTGCGCAGCAGGGCAAGCGAGCCGTCTGCATCGGGCGCCAACAAAAGCAACGCCCCGCTCTCGGTGCAGGCGGAGACGGACGCCTCGGCGGTGGGGAACCCGAACTCCGAAATCAAAAGGGTTTGGGCAGCGACCGCAGCTTCTGTGGCGCTTGCTGCTCCGCTCATGGTGCGGTTGTAGGCAGCGGCAAGCACTGCGTAGGCCTCTTGGATCGAGGCGTCGTTGAAATAAGGGATGGCGGTACGCGCCTGCGCTGTGACGACGGCGATTTGAGGATATAATCCCTCGGAGATGCGTGTGCGTACGTTGGTCGGAATGACGTTGGCCTCGCGCATCAACGCCGCCTGCTGGTCGCTGCCGGTGAGAAAACGCGCCAGATCGAAGGCTCGCTCCACCTGCCGAGGGGAGGACATCGCGTTGAACATCAACGCCGTCGTTGTCAGAAAGGGGCCTGCGCTTCCACCGGGTCCGGACGGCAGCTGCGCTACGCCGAGAGCATCGCCAAGCGCCTCTTCGAGCAAATTTAGCTCATTGGCATGGCCGATGTAGTACGGAATATCGCCCCGTAGAAAGCGCTCGCGCAAGGCTGAGACGTTGTCATCAATGATGAAGGTGGGCGTGTCGCGCACTTGCTCCATCCAGGTCAGCCAGTTGGCAATGCCTCCGATCCCGGCCTGCGGTCTCCCCGCTTCATCGAAAAGATTGACGCCAAACGCCCGCGCGCTCCAGATTGCGTCCATAAACTGACTGTTCATCAGGATGCGACGTCCGCTGTTGGCCTCTTGCATCAGTTGTTCAACTGTGTTCGCCGGTTGCTCGATCAGCTGACGATTGAAGTAGAGCACTTGGGTGTCGAGAGCTGCCGGCAACCCATACAGCTGTTCATTGTAGCGGAGCGTGCGCAGCGCTACGCTTAGAAAACGTTCGAGCAAATCATCCGAGATGAGGTCGTCGATGGCGCGCAGAGCGCCGGCGTCGGCCAACGGTCGCACAGAAACGCTTCTGGAGATCAGCAGGTCGGGACCCAGGCCTGAATGGACGGCGCGAATATACCGCTCTTCCAAATCGACCTCTTGGGATTGGACGAGCACCTCGACGCCTGGATTTGCGCGGCGATAGCGGTCGAGTACAGTGTCGAGGGCGGCAGCCTCTGGTGTAGGAAGGCTGTGCCAGACCAGAATCGCGTCACGGTGGAAAAGGTCGTTTCCGCTGCGCAACGGCAATGCACAGCCACTCAGCAGAAGAACGGCCAGAAACAGACGCAAAGGCAGGCCAAATCGTACGGCGACGTGCGATCGCTCATCTACGGTATCGAAATGTCGGACGAGCATAATGGCCGCAATTATAGCATATTTCGATTGCTGTCTCGTTGCCATGGCTAGCCCGGTTGGTAGCGACGAAGTGCACCATCGATAAGGCGCCAAGACGGGGCCAGGGCAGCACATAGCCGGACGGCGACGGCTGCGACATGCTGAACGCAGGTTGGCGGCGCAAGGAGATCCCTGTGTTTTGGCCACACACGGACCGACGATAAAGTCAGGCTATCGATTTGACTCTGCTGGGGGTGCCGGCGAAGGAGTCGACTCCCACGCCGGCGCATTTATGCCCGGCGGAGTTTGCGGTAGGTGATGCGGTGGGGACGGTCGGCCAGCGGCCCAAGGCGGCGCCGACGATCTTCCTCGTATTCGCTGTAGTTGCCGGGAAAGAAGTACGCCTGGCTATCCCCTTCAAAGGCCAGGATGTGGGTGGCGATTCTGTCGAGAAACCAGCGGTCGTGTGAGATCACCAGCACGCAGCCGGCGAAGGCCTCTAGGGCGTCTTCGAGCGCGCGCAGTGTGTTGACGTCTAGGTCGTTGCTGGGTTCGTCGAGCAAGATGACATTGCCGCCGGACTTGAGCATCTTTGCCATATGCACGCGGTTGCGCTCGCCGCCGGAGAGCATGCCGACTTTTTTCTGCTGATCCTGGCCGGTGAAGTTGAAGCGCGCAACGTAGGCGCGCGAATTGACGAGCCGATCGCCGAGTTGAATCTGATCCTGTCCGTCGGAAATTTCTTCCCAGACGGTTTTATTGGGGTCCAAGCGATCGCGCGTCTGATCAACGTAGGCGAGCTTAACCGTGCCGCCGATCGTCAATGTTCCGCTGTCCGGTTTTTCCTGGCCAACAATCATGCGAAAGAGCGTCGTCTTGCCGGCGCCGTTCGGCCCGATGATGCCGACGATGGCGCCGGGCGGGATGTCGAAGGTCAGATTTTCGTACAACAGATTGTCCCCGTACGCTTTACTGACACCTTCGGCGCGGATCACGAGGTCGCCGAGGCGCGGCCCCGGCGGAATGTAAATCTCTCGCTCCTCCATCGCTCGCTCCTTGTCCTGGGCAAGGAGCTCGTGATAGGCGTTGATGCGCGCCTTGCGCTTGGTCTGCCGCGCCTTGGGCGTCATGTGCAGCCACTCCAGCTCGCGCTGAAGCGTTTTCTTGCGCAGCGCCTCCTGCTTTTCCTCCTGCGCCAGCCGCTGCTGCTTTTGCTCTAGCCACGAGGAGTAATTGCCTTTCCAAGGGATGCCGTGGCCGCGATCCAATTCCAGAATCCAGCCGGCTACGTTATCGAGGAAATAACGATCGTGCGTGACCGCAATCACCGTGCCCTTGTAGTCGCGCAAATGATTTTCCAGCCACGCTACCGACTCGGCGTCGAGATGATTGGTCGGCTCGTCGAGCAGCAGAATGTCCGGCTCCTTCAACAGGAGACGACAGAGCGCCACGCGCCTGCGCTCACCGCCGGAAAGCACTTTCACCGGCGTATCGCCCGGTGGACAGCGCAGCGCGTCCATCGCCAGGTCCAGCCGGCTATCCAGGTCCCAAGCGTTGAGCGCATCGAGCCGATCCTGCACCTCGGCCTGGCGCGCCATTAGATCGTCCATCTCCTCTGGCGTCAGGTCTTCGGCAAAGCGGGCGTTGATCTCGTCGAACTCGCGCAGCGCGTCGATAACTTCCTGCACGCCCTCTTCGACCACCTCGCGCACCGTCTTGTTCTCGTCGAGCTGCGGCTCCTGCTCCAGGTAGCCGATCGTATAGCCGGGCGCCAGCACGGTCTCGCCGATAAAATCTTTGTCCACGCCCGCCATGATGCGCAAAAGTGTGCTTTTGCCGGAGCCGTTCAGCCCCAAGACACCGATTTTGGCGCCGTAAAAATACGAGAGACTGATGTCGCGCAAGACCTGCTTGTTGGGCGGATAGACCTTGCCGACGCCGATCATCGAGTAAATAATTTTGGTGCTCATCTGAAACTATTTCCATTCACCATTCGTTTAAACCGTAATGCACAAACGTGCATTCTACCAGAGTTCCTCTAAGACCGACACAATCCAAAAGGGCGCAACAAACTTCATTTGCACACAACTTGCCAAAAGAAGGATTCACATATAGGCTATAACCGAGAATCAATCGACCCTTTCCTCACGAAACAGGGAGGACGACAATGCAGCGCAAGAGCCTCACCCTGCTCACATTCGCCTTCAGCCTCCTGGCGCTCTTATTGCTACAAATGTCAGCGACGCAGGCGGCGGTTCAACAACAGAATGTTACACCAACCCCGGCGGTGGAGCCTGCGCCGTTGGAGCAGCCGCTTCGCATCAAAATTCGTCAGTCCATCCCGCTTACGATCGCGTTGCTTGCGATCAACGAGATGACGGTCACAGAGACGCTTACGGAGACAATCGCCGAGACGGAGCCCTTGACGCCGACCGAAGCCGGCGCCGAGGCGACAGCCCCGCTCACCGAAAGCGTTGCAGCCGCTGCCTCGGAGCCTGGCGCAGCGCCGACGCTGACTCCAACTGCAGAGCTTGCAAGCGATCTTTTTAGCGCTGCGGAGGTGATCGCAACGGGGGAAGTGACCCCGCCTTTGATCGTCGGCAGCGTCGTCGTGACGCTGGAAATCGATTTGGATTTCGTAGTCACTCAGACGTTGACCACAACCGTTCCGGCGTCGGTCGCACTGCAATTGTCCGACTTCCTTACGCAAACCGTGCCCATCTCGGTGATCGTCGCGCCGTTTGAGGCGGGCTCAGCGCAAATCGAGCTGGTTCTTCCAGAGGAACTGCTGGCGACGCCTACACTGACGCCGACCGAAGAGTTGACTGCGACAGAGGCGATTACGCCAACCGTCATTTCGACGCCGACTGTAGAGGCTGCGCCTGCGCCCGGGGTCAGTGGCGTCCCGTTGATTGCCACTTCTGTGATCGAAAACGCCAATTTGCGCGCCGGGCCGGGCACCAATTTCGCCATCGTCGGACAGGCGACGGCCGGGCAAGAGGTTCAGGTTGCAGCCATCAGCGAAGATGGCGGCTGGTATTTGCTCAGCAACGGCGCCTGGATCGCCGGCTTTTTGGTCGCCGCTCCGGAGGCCCCCGTCCCCGTCGTCAACGACGAGATCTTGCAGGCCGTGACAGGCCAGATTACATCTGCACCCACCGGCGTCGTAACGCCTACCGTGACGGTGGACGCCAACCTGCGCGCCGGTCCCGGTACCGAGTTCGACATCATCGGCGGCACCGTCACCGGCCAGGCGATCAATATCGTTGGGCGCAACGCAGACGGCACGTGGTTCCGCCTCGACAACGGCGGTTGGGTCTTTGCAGCGCTCGTCGCCAATCCCCCTCCGCTAGAGAGCGTGCCGGTGGTCAACGCCGACGGAACGCCCATTGAAGCGACGCCGACCGCTGCGCCGCAGCCGGAGCAGGCGCCGGGTCTGGGCGGCCTGTTGCCTACACCTACACCTACACCTACACCTACGCCGCAGCCCCAAAATGCGGAGCTCGACGCCTACCTCACGGCTGCACTCGAGCTGATCCGGCAGTTTGACCTGGTGCAGACCAGCCTCGACGGGCTGTTGCGAGAAGTGAACGCCAACAATGCGCTGCTTGGGGACGCCAACTGGACGACGCGCATGAACGCCGCCCTGGCGCTGTTGCGTCGCACCAGCGCCAGCGTCGGCGAGCTGACCGTGCCCGCCGACGCCCAGGCGATCCATAGCCAGCTGGAGGCGGCAGCCATCGGCTACGCACAGGCGGCCAGCGCGCTTGCTACCGCCGTTCAAAACCGCAGCATCGCCCAAGTGCAAGAGGCAGACGCGCTCATCAGCGCGGCCGTCTCGAGTCTGACCGCAGCGGAAAGCGCCATTTTGCAGGCGCGCGGACAGTGAAGCCGATGAAAGGTTTTCAAGCTTAAGACAGGCATCGTGTCCGGCGCCATAATATGGCCTCGTCGGGACCTTCCGGTCGGCTTTGACGAATTCTGAGAAATTTTGCGGGAATCCGTAGGTGCAGCTCGTCGCTGTACTTTCTCGAATTGCCCGGAATCTTGCAGTCCACCGAGCAAACGCAGTCGGTGGGCCGTTCCGAGGCTGAATGCATTCTGCGCCAGAGCGGAAGATCTGCGCTCAAGTTCCCTGAACGGCGATGGCAACCGACGTCGGCTGCTTTCTCCTCGCCCAACGCCGGGTCGAAGCCGGCGGGCATGTTTCGCTTTTCTGGATGAACCGATTGAGTTCCTCTCCGTTCCTATTCGACGTAAATCATCTTGCGCGTCATTCCTCCGTCGACGATAAAATTTTGTCCTGTAACAAAGCCCGACGCTTCCGATAGAAGGAAGGCCGTCATCGCCGCCACGTCCTCCGGCGCGCCGACGCGGCCGACCGGATGCTGGGCGTGATCGATGGGGCGCAAGGCAGGTAAACTGCGTTGGCGGGATTTCTTCCAGGCGCTCACATCGATCCAACCCGGGCTGATAGCATTGACGCGCACCTCCGGCCCCAGGCTGACGGCAAGCGCGTGGGTCAGCGCCAAAAGGCCGCCTTTGCCGGCGGAGTACGCTTCGGTGTGGGGCTCGGACTGCAGCGCGCGCGTCGAGGCGATGTTGACAACGGCGCCGCGTGCCCGACGCAGGTGTGGCACCGCATGTTTGACGCATAAAAAAGCCCCCGTCAGATTCACGGCGAGCACCCGATTCCAGGCATCCAAGCTCAATTGCTCCACCGGCGTTGCGCCGGGATTGGCAATGCCTGCATTGTTGACAAGGCCGTGGATGGCGCCGCGCCACGCCATCGCCTCGGCTGCCAGGTGTGCTGCCGAGGCTTCGTCGGCGACGTCGGTCTGCACAAAACGCACTTCTCCCCACGCAGCATATTCGGACAAGGTCTCCATGCCCGCCTCCTCGTCCTGGTCGGCGATCACCACTGCCGCGCCGAGGCGCAGCAGCTGCAGCGCAATGCCTTTGCCGATCCCTTGAGCGCCGCCCGTGACGATGATGGTCTTTCCACACAGATCTTCAAACATTTGTCTTCCTATCCTTTCCATGCCAAGCCAACCTTACGAAAGGATACACCATTTGCCGGTTGTCGCCATCGTCCATCGCCGTTATAGTGAGGGTGGATGGGTAATGGGTTCAGGGTTCATATGTAGGTTTTCTCCTTCTCTCTGTGTGAGCGGAGGGCGTCAGTCCAGATGCTGACGCCCTCCGCTTGCTTTTCCTTGATCTACAGCTTTTACTGAAAGGCTGCAGCCGGCATTGTCTATCCCCCTGCGAATCATCCAGAGCGCCTTCGTTTTCGCCCTGCATCATTTTCTCACTGCCACCATCGGAAAAGATATAATGGCTTTCGTCTTGATTTCGTTCTTTGCAACGGCTAGGAGAGTTTGTGAACGTGCTTCGCTCTCAATTTCAGCTTGATCCTGACGTAATCTTCCTCAATCACGGCTCCTTTGGTGCAACGCCGTTGCCCGTGTTCGAGGTCTATCAGGAATGGCAGCGACGATTGGAACGCCAGCCGGTTTCTTTCTTTACACGCGACTCGAGTCGCTTGCTCCGCGCTGCGCGCGAGGCGCTGGCCGCTTATCTCGGCGCCCGACCGGAAGATTTGGTCTTCGTACATAACGCTACTTTTGGTGTCAACGTGGCCGCGCGCTCGCTGCTGCTGCAACCGGGCGACGAAGTGTTGACGACGACGCATGAATACGGCGCTTGCATCAATGCCTGGGAATTCGTCTGCGCCAGACGCGGAGCGCGACTTGTCCGTCAGCCGATCACGCTGCCGATTGTCGATGAGGGGCAGATCGTCGAGCAGATTTGGCAGGGCGTTACTCCGCGCACGCGTGTGCTTTTTCTGAGCCATATCACCTCGCCGACGGCGTTAACGCTGCCTGTGCAGGCGCTCTGCCGCCGTGCACGTGCGGCAGGCATCCTCACCGTTGTCGACGGCGCGCATGCGCCCGGGCAGATCGACATCGACCTCAGCGCGCTCGACGCCGACATCTACACCGGCAACCTGCACAAATGGCTGTGCGCACCCAAGGGTGCAGGCTTCCTGTGGGTGCGACCGGAGGTTCAGCCCCAGATCGAGCCGCTGGTGGTGAGCTGGGGTTATGGGCCGGAGCGCACGATGTTCGAGGACAATGACTTCATCAGTGCGCTGCAGTGGCAAGGTACCGATGACATCTCCGCCTATCTGAGCGTCCCTGCCGCCATCGAGTTCCAACGCTCCCATGATTGGCAGACCGTGCGCGAACGTTGTCACGCCCTGTTGGCGCAAACGTTGGCCCAGCTCGAAGCGGTTACCGGCGTTCCTTCCTACTATCCACGGCAAGCGCCGCGCCTTTTCCACCAAATGGGTGTTGCGCCGCTGCCGCCTCAGCCCGACATCGCCGCGTTCAAGGAGCGCCTCTATACAGAACACTACATCGAGGTTCCCTGCTATGCATGGCGGGGCGGCCACTACATGCGCATCTCCGTCCAGGCGTACAATGCGCCGGAGGAGATGTCGCAGTTGGTGGAGGCGGTGACGCTGCTTTTGCAACCGACAACGATCACCGCTGACCTCTAGGTTAAGAATTCATCTTCCAGGAAGCTCTAAAACTTCCTGGAAGATGGCGGCGAGTCTGTCACACTCCTGCTTACACCACTCGCTTCCACCGGCGATCGACGTGTGACTTCAAAAACGCCAGCCCTCGGCGTACAAACTCGTCGCCGTTCGGGCAGACGTTGTGGAACATGCCGCGCTGATAGGCGAAGTCGTCGATCGACGAGTTGTACGCCTCCATCGTCAGCGGGCCGTCGAAGCCGATGTCGTAGAGCGCATCGAAGACGGCATCCCACGGCACCAGGCCGCCGCCGGGCGCACCGCGATCGTTTTCGCAGGCGTGCACGCACCAGAGCCGTGAGGCCAGCGTGCGCAGCGCAGCGCCGTAGTCTCGCTCCTCCGTGATGAGATGGTAGGTGTCGAAGAGGGCGTAGAGGTTCGGGTGATCGGCCAGCTCGATCAGACGCATCAGTTGCGCAGCCGTGTTGACCACATGGGTGCGAAAGTGGCTCATCGGCTCCAACACAATCTTGACACTGCGCCGGGCCGCATATTCTGCGAGTTTGTGCAATCCCTCCGCCGTGCGCAGATATTCATCTGCAGGCGGACGCCGCCGCTTGACCACGCCCGGATGCCCGTAGAGCGCGCCGGCGTAGGCGACAGCGCCTAACTCTGCCGCCAGATCGACCTGACGACAATGCCAGGTCAGCCCTTCTTGACGCTCTTCCGGCGCGTCTGAGGAGAGATCGGCGCTGAGCGGCCAGGCGCCGCCGGGACCGATCACCAGCGTCAGCTCCAACGCCTCGGCGCGACGGCGCGTCAAGGCCGGTGTAAAGCTTACGTCGTCGCCGACGGAAAGCTCGGCCACGTCGAGGCCAAGCGCTTTCATTTGGTCGAGGATGGGAAGTGCGTTATCGCTCCATCGATCGGTAAAGATGTAGCAGTGTGCTCCGTAGTGCATACCTTATTCCTTGATCTGCTCGGTTGCCCAGCGTTGGTTGCCGGGTGAATTGGGCGTCAATGAGAAGGGTCAGCCGTTTGCCGGCGTTGGCTCTGGTGTCGTCGGTTGCCGTTCGCTTTCAGAGGAAACTTTGACACCGGGTGGGCGGTCAGGTTGAGAGAGCGGCGCACGGCCGACGCCGGGCCAGATGCGCACGACGCCCAGCGCCGCGCGAACGGCGATCCAGACGTCGGTGCTGAGCCAGACCCAGGCGAGCGAGGCTGCGTCCGCCGCCTCCAGGCCGAGCAAGGCGGTCACGCCAACCGCCATCGCTACGAAGGCCGCATTGCGCAGGTAGCGAAAATCGCCCGTCCCCCAGTGAACGCCGTCGGTGGCGAAGGCGAGCGCGTTGAGCGGCTGCACGACGGCCGCAAGCAGCCAGGCCGAAAAGAAGAGGCTGTGCGCTTCAGGAGGGGCCAGCAAAGCGGCAAATGGGTTGCGAAAGAGCCACATCCCCATGCCGAGCAGTGCACCCATCCCTGCGCTCCATAGGCAAGCTATCTTTGCCACGCGCCGGGCCTGCGTCACCCAGCCTGCGCCGAGGAAATAGCCGACCAAACTCTGTGCGGTGATGGCCAGCGCGTCCAGCCCCAGCGCAGCAAAGATCCAGAACTGCCGCACGGCTTGGTGGGCGGCGCCACTCTCCGGCCCCAGGTGGGTGGCGGTACGCGTGGCAAGCAACAGAAATACGGTCAGGCAGGCGGTGCGCAGGAAGAGATCGCTGCTGACGCGCAGCAAAGTGCGCGCCTCTTGCACTCGCAGGTGCGACGGCCAGCCCAATCGACGCACGGTCGCAATGCTTGCCCAAATGGCGCCGAGCCACTGCGCAAGCGTGCTGGCCGTCGCCGCGCCCGTCACCCCCATCGCCGGAATGGGGCCGGCGCCGAAGATAAGCAGCCGGTCCAGCGCGATGTTGAGCGCATTGACCGCCAGCGCTACCCACAGCGGCGTGCGCATGTCCTGGAGACCGCGCAACACGCCAAAGGCTGCCAACGACGCAATCACCGCCGGAGCGCCGAACAGACGCACGAGGATGTACGACTCGGCGTCTGTTAACACTGCGCCTTCTGCGCCTAATCCACGCGCAATCGGTGTGACCAAAACGGCGCCGACGACGATCGAGCCAAAGCCAAAGAGCATGGCCAACAATAATCCTAGCCCCATGACACGCGCCGCGCGCCGACGGTCGCCTGCGCCGAGAGCCTGCGCCACTTCGGTCTGCGCGCCGATGCCCAGAAAATTAAAAATCCAAAAAACGGCTGAAAGCGCCGCCGAGCCGACGCCGAGCGCCGCCAGCGGCGCAGCGCCGAGCTGCGCCACAAAGGCCGTATCGACGAGGCCGGTCAGCGGCTCGGCGACCAGCGAGACCAGCACCGGCAGCGAAAGCGTCAACAGGGTGCGATGGGGATGGAGAACGAAGGGATGATGCATACAAAATCACAAAGGTGCAGTGAGTTGGTCATTTTTCACCCCTCTATGTTATCTTGACGTTATGGCGCGCACCAAGAATCGCCGCGAGGTGAAATCACAACACCGGTTGCCTAACCACCCATCCAAAACTCGTACCTTCCTCCGTCTGCCGCCGCTCGAGACCCCAGGCGAGCCGTTCAGCGAAGTGAAGGGGGTCGTGCAGCGCACGCCGCAGGGCGACGCCTATCTGCGTGACCCGCTGCGTGCATTTGCGCCCTCGTCGGCGGATGTATATATCCCCGCTGTGCTGGTCGAACGTTACGCCCTCGTCGACGGTGCAGAAGTTCGCGGGGTCGCCGGCGCAACGAAACAGGGCTTACAGCTGAGCGACGTCCAAGAGATCTGCGGTCTAACGCCGGAAGCCTTCGCCAGACGCAGACCCTTCGAACAGCTTATTGCGATCGACCCTTGCGAGCGCTTTCGGCTGGGCGACGGCGGGAAGCTATCGATGCGCGCAGTGGAGCTGATCGCACCGATCGGCAAGGGCACACGCGGGCTGATCGTGGCGCCACCTAAGGCAGGCAAGACGCAGCTTCTGGAAGAGCTGACTCACGCCATCCATGCGACTGCGCCGGAGGCGCGCATCATCCTGTTGTTGATCGACGAGCGGCCGGAGGAAGTGACGCACTTTCGCCGCACCGTCCCCGCCGAGGTCTTTGCCAGCTCCAACGACCAGGGCCTGGAAGACCACGTTCGCCTGGCCGAGCTGACGATGGCGCATGTGCGCTGTGAGCTGGAGTGCGGCCGTGACGTGGTCGTGTTGATCGACAGCTTGACACGTATGACGCGCGCCTTCAACCTGTCGGGCAGAGGCGCTAACCGCACGCTGTCGGGTGGGATCGACGCCAGGGCGCTAGAGATTCCGCGACGTTTCTTCGGCCTGGCACGCAATATCGAGCACGGCGGCTCGGTGACGGTGCTCGCCACCGTCCTGGTCGAGACCGGCTCGCGCATGGACGACCTGATCTTCGAGGAGTTCAAAGCCACCGGCAACAGCGAGATCGTGCTGGATCGATCGCTGGCGGAGGCGCGCATCTTTCCGGCCGTCGACATCAAGGCCAGCGGCACGCGCAGGGAGGAGTTGCTCTACACGCCGGCGGAAATGGAGAAACTCACCCTGTTGCGCCGCGCTCTCGCCGAGCGCGATGCCAAGAGCGCCATGCTCGGCCTGCTGAAACTCCTGGAAAAAGCGCCCACCAATGACGAGCTTCTGCGTAGGCTGAAGAAGAAAGCATGACGCACTCTAGCCGAACGGCGCAATCACGGTCAGAAAGGTCAACAGATCCTGCCCGTCGTTGGCGACGCCATGCGGAACGCCCGCCGGGGCTACAATCAGCATCCCCGCCCCACATGTCTGTTCGCTCTCGCCGACGGTGAAGCGGCCGCTGCCCGCCACCACGTAATAGAACTTGTCCTGATCGGTGTGTTCATGGACAGCCTGCACCTGCCCAGGAGCAAGCACATTCAGCCCGACCAGCAGGCGTTCACTTTGAAAAAAGGAATGTTTGAAGGGCTTTGCGCCGGGCGCTTGCACAAAATCCGTGACGCGCACGAAATGGACATCGCTCATGGATGGCCGCTCCGTTCCCGGGCAGCGCGCAGATGCGCCTGCTCTTGCAGATATTTGGCCGCCGCGCCGGCCAGCAGCGCCACGCCGGTGGAGAGCATACGCTCGTCGAAGTCGAAGGTGGGGCTGTGATGCGGGCTGTTAAGCGGACCGTTCGGGTCGTTGGCGCCGACGAGCACATAGCAACCCGGCGCGCGCATCAGAAATTCCGACATGTCCTCGCCGACCATGGCGGGCGTCTGGGTGATAACATTTTGTGCGCCGACAAGCTCGGTTGCGACTGCGCGCATCAGTGCGGCACCCGCCTCGGAATTGATAGTCGGCAGCACACCTGGCGTGAACGTGAGCGCGCACGTGGCGCCGTGCGCTGCGCAGACTCCTTCAGCCATTTCACGCATGCGCCGCACCAAAAAGTCGCGCGTCTCCGGGTCGAAAGAGCGAATCGAACACGACAGCTCTGCTCGACCGGCGATCACATTGGCGGCGGAGCCGGCGTGAAACTCCCCCACGGTGAGCACGGCGGGCGTGGTCGGGCTGATGTTGCGCGAGACGATCGTCTGCCACGCCAGCACGATCTGGCTGGCGACGACGATGGCGTCCACGGTCTCATGCGGCATGGCGCCGTGGCCGCCCACGCCTTCGACGACCAGATCGACTTTGTCAGCGCCCGCCATCAAGGGGCCGGACTGCACCACCACCTGGTTGAGCGGCAACCGGCTCCACAGATGCAGCCCAAAAGACGCCTCTGGCTTGGGATTCTCCAGCACGCCGTCGGCGATCATCGCCCTTGCGCCGCCCAACCCCTCCTCGGCAGGCTGAAAGACGAGCTTGACCCGTCCCGCCAGCTCGTTGCGATGGCGGGCGAGCACCTGCGCCACGCCCATGCCGATGGCGGTGTGGCCGTCGTGGCCGCAGGCATGCATCACCCCGGGCGTTTGTGAACGATAGGGAACGTCATTTTCTTCGTAAATCGGCAGCGCGTCCATGTCGAAGCGGAGCAGCACGGTCGCCGCATGAGCGGGCGTCTCATCCGGCTCGACCAACGCTACAACGCCGGTCTTGCCGATGCCGGTCGTCACCTCCAGCCCCAAGGCGCGCAGGTGCTCGGCGACGACGCCGGCAGTGCGCACCTCCTGAAAGCCGAGCTCCGGATGCATATGAAAGTCGCGACGCCAGGCCACGAGCTGCGGCTGAAGTTCAGCGGCTTCCCGATGAAATTGTTGTAGCAGAGCCATAAAAGAGTTCTGGGTTAGCCTGTGGATAAAAAACACCTCCCCGATTGACGGGCAATGCAGAATCGGCTGTTCTACGTCGTCGCAGGCTCCAGCGCGTCATACATAGGATGCACCTGTTCGCCATGGAAGCGCGCCGTCTGGTTGGTGGGCGGCAGCGGCTCTTCGTAGAAAAAGGCGGGCAGCTCGTCGTCGGCGGCGGTAAAACCGGCCTGTCGATTGAACTCGCGTTCGTAATACAACGTCATGCGCCCAAGCTCCTCAAAAAAGGCAGGCGTGAGGTCGGTCCCGTGCGCAGCGTTGAGCGCCTCGGCCAGAAACTCCAGGTTGACGTTGGTGACCGTCTGCCCAAAGATGCACAGGCCCAACGAATCGTTGGCGGCCACCTTGATCTGTTGCTTCAGGCTAAGATCGAGCAAGGTTTCCAGCTCCATCTCGCGCGTCTTCAGCCGGGGCAAATTGCCGGCGGTGTGATCGGCGCCTTGGGCGGTCGCCATCATGGTGATGCCGGTCGCCTCCACCACGCGCGGGTCGTAGGCGCTGATCGCCTGTTTTTTGATGACGGGCACGCGGCGCACCTTGTAGTGTTCGCCGACGCGCGCCGTACCTTGCGCCCATAGCCGACCCAGCTCCGTGCCGCGTCCGATCTCGGCCAGCGCATCGACCATCCATCGGACGTCGCCGAATTGGGCCAGCCCCGCCTCCATCAACACGGCGAGCGTGGCGCCCGTCTCGATCGTGTCCACGCCGAGGTCATTGGCGATGTAGTTGAGCTGCGCCAGATCGTCCGGGTCGGTGATGCCGCAGTTTGTGCCGAGGAGTCCAAGCGTCTCGTACTCAACCGGCGAGACCACTTCCTTGCCGTTGGCGTCTACATAGATGTTGCTGCACTGGATGGCGCAGCCGGGCATGCAGGCGTGGGTCTGTTCTCCCCCGCGCAGGGTGTTCATCTCGCCGATGTAGTCGCCGCCCATTTGGAAGAGCTCGCCCGCCGAGACGTCGGCCAGTTGTCCGGCGCTGAAGTTGCGTACCGGCAGCCCGCCGATGTAGTTCTGGTAATCGGCCATGCCCATCGTGCCAACCTTATTGTAGAAGTTCATCACAATGGAGTCCTCGCGCAGCATCTTGGTGTAGC
>JANWYX010000010.1 GCA_025055055.1 Caldilinea sp.
TAGACCAGCGCGTGCGGTTGAAGATCGATTACGTGCTCCTCCCCGTGAAGGACGACGCGGAGGTTCTGCAAAACCCGATTGGCCTTTATGTCACCGGATTTAAGATCGAGAACGCCTATGCACAATAAGCTCAAGGTTGCCGCGATAGTTATTGCTTTAGCCGCCTCCTTTCCGGCCTTGGCGCAAAAGGCGCGGGTGAGCAAGACCGATGCGCCCGCCATCATCGAGGCGCGGCCCGACGCGCTCATCAAACAGTTCGTCTACGACCCGAACACCGTGTTCGAGGTGCGCACACGCGCCGGCATGTTCACCCACATCGAGGTGCCCAAGGGTGAGAAGATCCATGGGTTTTATCTCTCCGACACCACGTTCTGGAAGTACGTGGTGGCACAGGACGGCGCGCGGGTGCTGGTGCGGCCTTCCGAGGCTGGGCGCTACAACTCCGGCACCATGATCACGGACAAGCGCGTCTACGAATTCGCCTTCCGCTCCTTCGCGACCGACGAGCCGCATTGGTATCAGCGCGTGCAGTGGGCGGTGGAGCCCGACGCGTTCCCGGGTTGGGGGGTTTTTGCCGATCCGGGTGACCTATTGGCGGCCAAAGGCGCGCACGCGCAAGTCGCGGCGCAGGCCACAACCAACGATAGCAAGAGCGAGGAGCGTCCGGCCGAGTGGACGGTCGACATGCAGCGCGCGCGCTTCGACTACCGCGTGTCTCAGACCGACAGTTTCGCGCCGATGGTGGTGTTCGATGATGGCGTGTTCACTTACATGCGCTTCCCGCCGCTGCAGGACATGCCGGCGATCTTCGCCTTCGATAGCGCGCCTAGCGAAGCGCGCATCGTGGACTACGTGGTGCGCGGTAACAACGTGCTGGTGCACCGCGTGGTCCAGGGTGGTTTCATACTCAAGCTCGGCAACCGCACCGTGGTGGTCGAGCGTGTTGCGGCGGCGGGGCGCTGATGGCCGAGAAGAAGATCTCGCGCAACCTCGCCTTCGGCGTGCTAGGGGCCTTGGTGGGCGTGATCGCCATCGCATTCATCTTTTCGGTCGGCTCCGGCAAGTTCGAGCGTCAGCAGGCCGAGGTGATCGCCGAACAGAAGCGTAAGGCCTTCGAGACTCAGGAGCCAGGCAAGCCGGAAGACGTCATGCGGCAGTTCGCCGAGCAAGAGCGCATCCTGAAAGAGCAGCGCGAGAAGATGCAGCAGGCGCAGGGGCTCACCCCAGACGGCCATATTCCAGGCTCGGTCGAAGACACGTCGCCGCCGGTGCGGCCCGGCGCGCCGCTGCCGCCGCCCATGCCGGGCGGGGTGCAAGCGGGGTCGGTCGGTGGGTTGATGGCCCCCGCCGCGCCTGCGGCCCCTGGTGTGGCAACCGGTCAACCGGTAATCACGGGCGAAAGCCCGGCCGCACGTGCCATGGCGCTGCCCGAGGTCTACGAGCGCTACCCTGGGCAAGGCGTGCTCGGCGGCACGGTCCCGGGTGCCGATCTGGCGGCCGACGCCGCCTCTGCCCAGCAAGCCAAACCGGCGGCGACGCAAACTTCTGTCGGCTCTGCCGGCGGCGGTCAAGAGGCAGAGCGCCGGGTGTACAGGGCCGCAACGCCCATGTATCCGCCAACCCGTCGCCTGTTGCGTCAAGGGGCGGTGATCGACGCGGTGCTGGTCAATGGCATCAACACCCAACTACCGGGGCGGATCCAACTGCGCACCGTGGCCGACGTCTACGACTCGGTGGGGGATCGTGAGTTGCTCTTGCCCAAGGGCACGGTGCTGATCGGCGGCTTTGGCGAGCCCATCACGCGTGCCGGTCTCGATCGCGTGCCAGTATCGATCAATCGCATCGTACTCGGCGATGGTCGCGCCATCGATCTCGTCGCCAACCCCGTGAGCGACGAGCACGGCTATAGCGGTGTGCCGGCGGAGTTCCATTCCAACTTGCTGCGCGCTATCGGTCCTTCCGCCTTGGTCGCGTGGATCGGCTACAAGATCGATAAGGCCCAGGCGGGTAAGAGCACCGCCACAACCGGCACCGCTAGCGGAACTCAGCCGCCCAACATCAGCCAGCAGATCATCCCAAAAATCGAGGAGCGCGTGGATGAGCGCTATGGCGCGGCGCGTCCATATTACACCATAGAGCCAGGGACCCGATTGACGCTCGTGCTCTCAGAAGATGTGGTCATTCCTCCTTATCAGGTGGTGCGATGAGTAGAAATCTGTTTGTCATGCTGGTCGGCGCGATCGTTGTAGGGTGTGCGCATCATCGCGCCGACCAGCCGGTCGTCGAGGTTCGCGAAGAGGTTGTAGAGCAAAAACCAGAACCGACAGTCATAAAGACATACGCTGCACACGATTATCGCTATCTGATCTATGGCGATCCGCTGGTCGCGCCGGCGCAGGCCTTCTCTGACGGGCGCTTCCTCTATTTGCAGCTAAAGCCCGAACAGGCGCCTCCGCTTGCATATACGCGCACCGGCGAAATCGTCGAATATGACCTCATCAAGAACGTGATGAAGCTGCCGAAACTCGATTCGGTTGTGTTGCGCATGGGGCCACGTAAGGCATTTGTTGACCATCGCGACGTCAATATCGTTCACTATGGCAGCAGCAACGAGACAGTCGTCGAAGTGCGCGTGGAAAGACCAATGCTCGACAAGATGACTTTTGGCGAGCTAGACGATACAAGCCTGTTGGAGAAATGGTTCGTTGGTGCGCGCACCGTAGAGGTCTGTCATGCTCCAACCGTGCGCGAGACGAAATTAGCCATAAAGGTGGCAAACGTATTGCGGTCTATTGGGGTTGTCACAAGAACTCGCATCAATTGCGCAGAAGACGGCGTGGTCGATCTAACGCGCATAAATTGATCGAAGGAGAGCACATGAAGATACGGTGGCTGTGTTTGGCGCTTGCAATGGGATTTTCTACCGCCGCGCGCGCGAATTGCGAAGATCTTGGGCGTATGACGTATCGCGCGGACTGGGGGATTGGCTTGCCGGTCTCCGCCGCCGTCAACGATATGATCCGCAAAACCAATTGGAAGGCGGATGTGCGCGCCAAAGGTCAGGAGCCGCGCATAGTAGGCCGATTATACGGCAGCGTTGCGTCCATACTCGATGGCATCGTCAGCCATCTGCAGAAAGAGGGTGTGCGCGTCAACTACCGGATCTATCATGACGAGTGCCGAATTTTCCTGGCCATGCAGGATGTGTCCACAGGGCAGGACAGGACGCTGACCACAACACAAGAAACGAGGGCGCTGACGAAAGATCCGTCAACGCAGACGTCCGACGCGGTGAGCCTGCGGTTGCTGGCGGGCAAGCGTCTGTCCGAACAAATCGAAGCATGGCTAAGATCCGTCGGTTGGAAGCTCGTTTGGGAACTCGACGTCGATTGGGTGGTGCCCGCCGATATTGAGATGAGTAGCGCAGACCCATTGCGGGCTGTCGATATGCTATCGAAATGGTTGTCTCAAGAAGGAAAGCCGGTTCAGTTCATCGCCTTCGAGGCGAACAAGGTCATGGTCGCTAAAGCGCTGGCCACAACACACGGCTCCCTGCAGCGATAGAGGATAATCGTTATGTTGATTCGTTCTTGCCTTCTTGCTCTGGTTGGCGCAAGTGCTTGGCTGTCGGGCTGCGCAAGCCTGGACGATCTCGAACATAGGACTCGGCAAGCAAGATCCGAGATGACACAAACGCTTGCCTCGCCCTCCAATGCGTTTCAGCAGCCTGGGCTTGTGCGCCACGAGCGTCCTTTGATTGGACTTACCGAGGTTCCTGTAGCGCCCAAGCCACTACCAGAGCAGTTTGATAAAGACGTAAGCTTCGCGAGCTTTGGCTCGCAGGGTCTGCCAGAAATTCTGGACGCGCTTTCTCGTATGACGGGAATTTCTATCGAGGCGCGCGAGGTGTTCGCCG
>JANWYX010000026.1 GCA_025055055.1 Caldilinea sp.
TTGCCTTCGTAAGCGCCCGGCCGTCTGACCCGCCCCGCTCGGGCTTGTGCCAACCGAGAGGCTTCTCGCCTTCCCGTCGGCTGCAACCCTCCCGCAGGGCACAAATCCTAAATCTATCTCATCCACTCAATCCTGTCAAATTGCATCGTTACGTGATCAATCTAAAAACAGATTGACAGCTGCTCTGTGATTGAGCGAGAATAGGAACAGGGTCCGAAAGGACCGAACATCTGATTTTCGATCGATTGTTCGACTTTTTGTGACTTACATCCAGGGGGCCGGCAGACCTGCATTCAGGAGGATCGCAAATGACCGAAACACTGGAATTCACCGATCACGAATGGAAGCTGCTTGAAAGCGCACCTATCAGGGCCGGCCTCGCCATAGGCGATCTCTCCGACCCCAGGCGTTGGCTGCAGGAGCTCTATGCCGTTTTCAACACCGCTGAAGCGCTTGAATCGGCGGTGGACAGCGTCCTGATCCGCGCAGTGACGGAGCGAATGTTGGCGCGGGAGGGCGAGGATTTCGATCTGCCTGCCGATCTGCCGGACAATCCCGCAGAAGCAAGGGCGTATCTTATTGCAGATTGCGTGCGAGCTGTTCGCATCGTGGCGCAGAGAGCGCCTGAGGAAGTGGAGGCTTTTCGACGTTGGCTTCTAACGCTTGCGCGCAGGGCCGCAGAGGCGACCAAAGAAGGTGGTTTCCTGGGCCTTGGTGGAGAGCGCATCAGCCCAGAAGAATGGGCGGCGCTGCACGAATTGAAGGCAGCACTTGAGGTCATCGCCTGAGCGTTTCTTGCGTCTGAGGAAAGAGGCTCATGAGAACGGCGTCTTCGCCGTTGTCGTAGTAGTAATGTTTTCGGACGCCCACCACGACAAAGCCCATCGATCTATACAGAGCCTGAGCTGCATCGTTGCCGGCGCGCACTTCGAGCGTGATCTCTAGCGCACCGGCCTCGACCGCTTTATCGATCATCGCTTGCAGCAGACGGCGCCCCAGCCCCCGGCGACGAAAGTCCGGATGCGTGGCGATGGTCACGATGTGCGCCTCCTGCCCCATCAGCCAGTAGCCACCGTAAGCCAAAATGGGGGGTGTTCCCTCATCTGATTCCGACGCACGGCGCATCACCCAATACGAGCCGAGTCGATTGGATGTCAGTTCGTGGCGATAGACGTCGCCCGACCAGGGGGCTGAAAAGCAGTGCTTTTCCAATTCTTCAATGATCGGGATGTCATGGATAGTCATGGGTTGAAGGGTGACCAGAGGTGCGTTCATATCGACTGCTCAAGGTTCGCGCAAATAAAGGGGCTGTAGCGACGCCAACGATTCGGCGACGCCTGCCTCCAGCAATTGGGCCGCCACATGCGCCAGCACCCCGGCGCGACGCAGACCGTAGACGGGCTCGATAACGGTCACATGAGACAGCGCCCGCATCACGGCGGCGAGATCTGCGTCCACTTCACCGACCAGCCAGCAAGGGTGAAGATTCAGCCGCCCCAGAAAGGCAACCAAATCGACGGCCGTTCCGGTGCGATGCGCATTGGCGTCGGGGCGATGGAGCGGCTCCTTAGCGGTGAAGAGCGTCCAGTGATAGCGACCTCGCCCGGCGAACATCACTGCGCAAACCGTTGGCGCTGCGCTGCATGCAGATGCGAGTGCATGCCAGGGCGCTGCGGTGACCGTTAGCGTTGGAATTCCGAGCGCAGCCGGTGGATTGGGCAACCCTAGCCCAATGCCTTTGGCTGCGCTGACGGCGATGCGCACGCCGGTGAAGCTGCCGGGGCCGGTCGTCACCGCTAATGCCGTGAGGTCGGCCGGCGTGACATCGACGGTCGCCATCAGATGACGCACCAGGATAAGTAGGTTTTGCGTCTGTCTGCGTCTGCCTTCCCAGGTCGTTTCCCCCAACAATTGCGCTCTCTTCAGATCGTAAACCGCCGCCGAAGCGGTCGTGGAGGCTGTGTCCATTGCCAGTAGCATAAACAAAATTATAGCAGATGGCCGAGGCGCTACGACGAATCGAGTCCTGTGCAAAAAGAACAGCCCGACCCTAAGGTCAGGGCTGTTCTTTTTGGCGATAAAATCTACTGCGCAAACAGGGCAAGGCCGCAAAGCCTCGCCCTGTGCATCGATAGACCAGCCGATAGATCAGATGATCTCCAGCTCGCGCAGTTTACTCTCCGGCACGACGCCGTTGACCCAGCCGCGTTCGGCGTAGTACTCGGCTAACATTTGGTCGAGCTCGCAGACATGGCCTTCGGAGCCGGGCATCGTGCTCGGTTCGGTTGTGAAGCGCTTGGGCAGATAGTCCGAACCTTCGCCAAAGCCGGCCAGATTGTTGTAGTAGCGCTCCAGGTTGTAAATGCGTTCGCCGCACTTAAGCAGCTCATCGGGCGTGTAATTGAGACCGGTGACGGCGTTGAACTGCTCGGTGTATTCCTGCATGCCCTCCGCAAAGGCGGAGAATTTGCACAGGTCGAGCGAGTCGGAAACGGCGTGGACATCCTGGAAGACCTTGGTCAGCTTGCCCTTGCCTTTCCACTCCAGCGGATCGACTTTGAGCGAGCCGAAGGGCATGACGCCCAACTCCGCCGCCGGCGTGTAGGCGCGCAGGTGGCAGGCGCCGCGGTTGCTGGTCGCATAGGCGATGCCCATGCCCTTGAGCCCGCGCGGATCGTAGGCCGGGATCGCCTGTCCTTTGACGGTCATGGCGATCTCGGGATGTCCGAACGCAGCGGCCGCCCGCGCAGTGCCGTTGGCGAGCGTATCGCCGACGCCCTCACGCATAGCAATCTTGCGGATGGTCTCCACCATGCCCATGGCGTCTCCCCAGGCCAACTTGCCTGCGCCGTCGGTGTAGCCTTTTTCACTGGCTTCCATGTACATGCCGAGCACGTTGCCGAGTTCGATCGGATCCATGCCGTAGTCGTTGCACATGTTGATCATGTAGGCGATCGACTCAACGTTGTTGTTGCCGCAGTTGGAGCCAAGCGCCCAGGCCGACTCGTACTCGACGCTCTCCATTTTGACTTTGAACGGACCTTCTTTGACCTCGACCTCTTTCTTGCAGGCCACCGGGCAGGCGTGACAGGTGGGGTTGTCGATCAGAATGTGCTCATTGACATATTCGCCGGAGATTTTTTCGGCGTTTTCTTTGCCAAAAGCGGTCTTCTGCGCGTTGTAGGCGGGCAGCGCGCCGATGCTGTCGGTGATGTTCATCAGCACATTGGTGCCGTAGACGCTCAAACCACCTTTGCGGGGGGAGGTGATATTCTCCTCTGCCATGATGGCCGCCAACGCCTTTCGACGCGCTTCGCGATCGGCGTCCTTATTGGCCGGTTCGGGGCGATTCTTCTTGTCGCCTCTGATGACGATAGCCTTGAGACGCTTGCTGCCGGCGACGCAGCCGGTACCGTTGCGTCCGGCAGCGCGGTCGTCGACGTTCACCCAGCAGGCGAAGCGCACTAGATTCTCTCCGGCCTGACCGATCGCCATGCCGTCGCAATCCTCGCCGTGGCGCTCGCGCAGAATGTGCAACGTCTCGTGGATGCCCTTGCCCCACAAGTCTGAGGCGTCATGTAGGGTCACTTTGCCGTCTTCGACAAAGGCATAGACAGGCTTATCCGCCTTGCCCTTGAAAACCAATCCGTCGAAGCCGGCCCACTTCAGTTTTGCCGCCGTCCAGCCGCCCATGTGGGAGTCGGCGACCGTGCCGGTGAGCGGCGACTTGGTGACGACCGCCAGGCGTCCACTCATGTTCACGTTGGTGCCCGTCAGCGGCCCGTTCATGACACAAAGAATGTTGTCTGGCGACAGAGGATCGACGTCCGGTCCGTTGTCAAAGACGTACTTCACTCCTAGCCCCCGTGCGCCGATATACTTGCGCGCATCGTTCTCGTCGATGCCTTTATATTCGATATTGCCGGATGTGAGGTCGATCCAGGCGACGCGGTTGACGAAACCACCGATCATGAGTCTCTCCTTTTGATGCAACTTGAATTGAACAACTAGAACGACAAGCAGATTAGACAAACGTTCGGACCAGTGACGACTGCGGATATTCCGTTCAATTGGAACTTTGGGAAACCAAACGAACCGGTGATGGATGCACCGTCGGCAAGTAAATGTTAGAAAGAGAATACAGCTTGCTTAATGGAGAATTTTACCGGCGCCGGAACAAGATGTCAAGCACGATTTACCAACAAAGTTTGTACAAGGTTGAATCATTGCCTTGGCGTCGACTTGACGTCGGCCACTATTCCACCGGTCATTTGCACCAGCTCGTCCGGCGTGAGGCGAAAGACGGCGTTGGGGTGGCCGGCCGCTGCCCAAATTTCTGTATAGGCGAGGAGATCGGCGTCGATGAAGGTGCGAAGGGGGCGCTCATGGCCGAGCGGAGGGACGCCGCCGATGACAAAGCCGGTTTGAGCGCGCACAAAATCTGCGTCGGCGCGGGCGATTTTCTCACCAATCAGGGCCTGCACTTTCTTTTCATCGATGCGGTTGCCGCCTGACGCTATCACCAAAAGCGGTTGACCGCTGCTCTTGCCCACAAACACGAGCGATTTGGCGATCTGTTCAACGGTGCACCCCACAGCAGCTGCAGCTTCCGCCGAGGTGCGCGTGGAGGCGGTAAATTCGATCACTTCGTTGCGGAAACCTCTGGCTCGGAGGGCGTCCTGAACTTTTTGCGCGGAGGGTTTTAGGGTTGGCGTCATGGCGGCTCCAGCTCTTTCCAGATTGCGGTCAACAAAGCGGCCCGACCCGGAATTTCATCGATCAGGATGTGTTCGTGGTCTGCATGGGCGCCTGCGCCGGGTGTGCCGAGGCCGTCAAGCGTGGGTACACCGAGTGCGCCGGTGAAGTTGCCGTCGCTACCTCCGCCGGTGCCTCCCTCCTCCAGCTCTATGCCGAGCCGTCGTCCGATCTCGCGCACGCGCTCGAAAAGCGCGCCGGTGGCGCTGCGTTCGAGCGGAGGACGATTCCATCCTCCGCGTACGATCACCTGCGCTCCGGGAAGCACAGGTTTCAGGGCCGCCATGGCCTTAGCGATGCGCTCTGCTTCGGTCTGCGTCCAGGCGCGCACGTCCACGCGCGCTTTTGCCCGCGCCGGCACGACGTTGGTGGCCGTGCCGCCCTCGATGAGGCCGACGCTGAGCGTGGTACCGGCCTCGCGGTCGGCCAGCGCGTGAATCGCCAGCACCTGATGCGCCATTTCCTCGATGGCGTTGATGCCCTGATAGGGATCGACGCCGGCGTGCGCAGCGCGGCCGATCGTTTCCACGGTGAAGGAGCCGGTGCCTTTGCGTCGAGTTTTCAGTGCGCCCCCCGGCAGCGGCGACTCCATCACCAACACATAGGCAGCCTTGCGCGCTTCTTCCTCGATCAGTGGGCGCGACGAGCTGCTGCCGATCTCTTCGTCTGAAGTGATCAGCACGGTGATGGGTCTCGGCAATTGGATGTCGAGATCGCACACGCTGCGCACCGCATATTCGACCAGTGCCAGGCTGCTCTGCATATCGAAGATGCCGGGGCCATAGGCTTTGCCGTCTTCGATGCGGAACGGGTGGGTCGCCAGCGAGCCAACCGGCCAGACGGTGTCGTAATGGCAGAGCACCAACGCCGGTCTCTCGGTGGCGTTTCCGTGGATGAAGCGGGCGCGCACGTGGTTGCCGCGCGTGGGTTGGGCAAGCACTTCTGCGCTTGCGCCCACTGCCGCCAGACGTCCGGCCAGTAGGTCGGCGAAGACGTCCAGCCTCGCTTTATCATGGCTGGGCGTCTCATAGGAGACGAAAAGGCCGATGGTTTCGAGGATTTCGCCTTGGCGGCGATGGAAGTAATCCAGCAATCGCCGATCGAACATGGTTTGAAGATGGCTATCGGTTGCCGATTTACGTTGACCACCCGTTGCAAAAGCGGCAAAGCGCGCCATCGAGACGCCTTCCTGTTGGCGTCTACAGGTGGCAGAGAACGTTTTTGTGCGCTAAAGCGGGCGTCGTTGGATTGTTTGATCGACTCGATAATTCGTGATCACCAGTTCAGTGATTTTGCCGCGTTTGGCTCCGTTGGAGTTGATTGCGCGATTCGCCTTCACCTCATCAATGACAAAATAGGGAGATGCATACAGGGAGCGTACAATCGTCGTATCGGAATTAGAGACCATGAGCTGAACATCCTTTTGACTCAATGCAACGCAAACATCTCGCAGCCGCTCCTGATCTCGCAAACTAAAACCGTTTGCATAATATGACGTAAAGTTGGCCGTTTGAGAAACAGGAACATAAGGAGGGTCAAAATACACCCAGTCACCCGGTTCGGCCCTCTCTACGATCGTGTCGAACGGGGTACAGATGATTTCGACGTTCTGCAACGCGTGCGAGACTGCCAGCAAATTCTCCAGGTCCAGATAGTTAGGCGATTGGTAGCGTCCAAACGGCACGTTGAATTGTCCCTGTCGGTTGACGCGGTACAAACCATTGTATCCGGTTTTGTTTAGATAGATCATTCTAGCCGCCCGCTCAGACAGAGTAAGCTTCCAAGGATCTTTGCTGCGAATTTCGTAGTAAAATTCTTTGCTGTGAGGAAGTTCTGACAAAATGTCGATCACTTCGAACACATGGTCGCGAATCGCCACATAGGTATCTATCAGTTCTGCATTCACGTCTGAAAGAGCTGCGCCTTGAAGCAGGCCTTCCCGATAGAGGCGAAAAAAGATCGCTCCACTTCCGACGAACGGCTCGTAATATGTCTTAAAGTGCACAGGCCGGCGCTGCAGTAGGGCGTCTGCGAGCTGGTTCTTGCCACCGGCCCACTTCAGAAAGGGTCGCGGACGCAGATCACCCATTTTGTTTCTATTTGTGTTCCTGTCGCCTTGGGCTGAGGTGTGCCTGCCCGTCGGCGTGATAGCTTGAGCGTACCAGTGGACCGCTTTCCACCCATTTGAAGCCGCGCGTCTCTCCCTCCTCTTTGAGGCGGAGAAACTCATCGGGCGTGTAGTAACGCGCAATCGGGAGGTGAAAGCGGCTCGGCTGTAGATACTGACCGATGGTCATGATGTCCACGTGGTGGGCGCGCAGATCGTCCATCACCTGCAGAATCTCGTCCCAGGTCTCGCCCAGGCCCACCATGATGCCGGACTTGGTGAGAGCCTCTGGGTCCATTTGTTTGGCGCGGCGCAACAGCTCCATGCTGCGCATATATTTGGCCTGTGGGCGCACCGTGCGGTAGAGGCGCGGCACCGTCTCGGTGTTGTGGTTGAGGATCTCTGGGTGCGCGTCCATCACGACCTGCAGGGCCGTCCAATCACCCTTGAAGTCCGGGATCAACACCTCGATCGTGCAGCCGGGGACAAGCTTGCGAATCCAGTAGATGCTCTCGGCGAAGACCCAGGCGCCGCCGTCGGGTTGTTCGTCGCGGTTGACGCTGGTGAGCACGGCGTGGCTTAGCCCCATCTGACGGATCGACTCGGCCACGCGGCGTGGTTCGTCCGGGTCCAGTGGGCCAGGACGCCCGGTCTTGATTTTGCAGAAGCCACAGGAGCGGGTGCAGGTGTCGCCCATCAGCAGGAAGGTCGCCGTGCCGCGTCCCCAACACTCGCCGATGTTGGGGCACATTGCTTCTTCGCAGACGGTGTGCAGGCGCTGCCCCCTGAAGAGTTGGATTAGCTCGCGATATTTGGGGCTGTCGGCGGCGCGCACACGTAGCCATTCCGGCCGGCGTCCGCGCGTGAGGTTGCCACCGGCGGGCGGCGGCTCCAACGTGATGACGCCGAATTCGTTGTGCATGATATTGGTTGCCATAGCCAGTATCCTCAATTCTGCCTACAAGAAGTGCTCAGCCGGCGGCGCGCACCTGCGGCTGCTTTGCGTGGATCAGCGCCGCCGCCGTCGCCATGCCGATATAAAGCCAGAAGAGCACCGTCATATGTGGATAGGTCATGTTGAACCAGTAGTGGTCGAAGATGCCGCTGACCAGCGCGCCAAGCACGGCGCCAGTGTAGCCGAGCAGGAGCGCTTCCATTTTCACGTTGAGACCGGTGCGCCACGCCCTCCAAGCGATGACAAAGAATCCGAGCATCACGGCAAGGAACATGCCAAGCCCGATCAACCCCATGTTTTCGGCGATGATCAGATAAAGCATACTGACGCCGAGATAGATGTCCAGATCGGGTGTGCCGGTGAAACCGACGCCAAAGAGGGGGTAGCGCTCGATCAAGACCAGGGCGTCTTTGTACTCACCGAAGCGCATCTGCGTCGCCAGGTCCTGGCCGGCGAAACCCTCGAGCAGGCGGGCGACGTATTCTTGCGTTACCGGCAACAGCAGCAGCAAGAGCGCGCCGACCAGACCAAGCGGAATCAACTTGCGATATTTGAGCACGGCCAGCAGCGCCATCGACGACGCCAGCCCCAACAGCGCCGAGCGACTATAGGTCAAGTAGAGCGCCAGGACAGCTGTCGTCCACATAAAAAACGTCAGCCAGCGCGGAAAAATCGGTTGGCCGGAGACGAGCTGAGGCAGCATCAACGCCGCCGCAAGGATCATCATCCCGCCGAGCACGTTGGGGTCAACGGCTGTGCCAATGGCGCGCATGACGCCGTTCGGATCATCCTCGATGAAACGCAAAGCGCCGAAGCCGCCTGGGTAGTCAAAGCGCGCCAGGCTGTCGAGGATGCGCACGGTGGTTTCCTGCGGCAGGACATAAAAGAGCACAGCGATTGTGGCTGCGCCCCAGCCCCCTAGCAACACCCAGCGTGTCACCCAGATCGCTTCTCTTTCGGTGCGCACGGTGTTGATGACGACGAAGAAGAGCGAAATGCCGATCAAGATTTCTAGGAAGCGTCGCAACAAAAAGGCATTAGCCGGACTGTGCGAGAGGCCCAGCGTAAAGCTGAACAGCGCCAACAGCATAAAGAGCAACACCGGCAGGCCGATCGGCGACGCAACAAAGTCTTCTTGCAGACCGATCACCAGTTTGAACAGCCAGACAAAGAAGAGGGCGCCCAACGCCAGGTCGAGAAAGGTGGGTTTGAAGCCGATCGAAAAAGGCAGGCTGGCGAAAGGAATCAAAAAAACGACGGTGCACAACGCCACAAATCCCCAGTGCGTGTCCTTTAAGATCAGCGCTCCGCCGATCAGCGCAGCTGCAGCTGCAAGCGCTACGAGCGGCCCGACGACGCCGACGAACAGTGCAACGGCCAGCGCGCCGGCGAGCAGGAGTGTCGCCAGAGCTAACCTGCGCAAGGTAGGGTTGGGCGAGAAAAAGACCTCTTGAATCGCGCGATAGGTGGTTTGCAATGCTGCTTCCCCAAACTCTACAATGTGTAATGCATCCAATCTTAGCCGAAGAAGGTCAAATGTCAATCAAGGCAGGCGTCGAAATGCTCGCTTCAGCCCTCTGGAACTCTGGCTTTGTTTCGCTGCTTCAAGATCACAGGCATGCCATGGCGCGGGCGCAGGGTGATCTGCGGATCGAGTTCCGCAACGTAGCCGGGCGCTACCTGCAACTGATAGCGATGCGCGATGGCGGCGAGCAAAAGCTGACCTTCCATCCAAGCGAACGGTTCACCGATGCAGCGTCGCGGCCCGCCGCCGAAAGGGAAGTAGGCGAATTTGGGACGAAGATGCTCTTCTTCGGGCGCAAAACGGTCTGGCTCGAAACGTTCTGGCTCCGGCCACAGATGCTCTAGCCTGTGCGTCACATAGGGACTGATGAGCACACTGGCTCCCTTTTCAATCGACACGCCTCCGATCTCATCGTTGGCGACGGCAAGCCGTCCTGTCGCCCAGGCGGGCGGATAGAGACGCATTGCTTCGGCGAAGACTCGGCGCGTGTATTCCAGCGCTGGCAGGTCGTGCCAAGAGAGCCGCCGCCGCGGATGGCGCGGGTCGCCCAGCAGGGCGTCGACTTCGGCGTGCAACTTCGCCTCCACCTCTGGGTATTGTGCAAGGAGATAAAAGGTCCATGTCAGCGCAATGGCCGTCGTCTCGTGGCCGGCAATAAAGAGCGTAAGCACTTCGTCGCGTGCCAGGCGTTCGGACATATGGCGATCGGCAATGCTTGGCGCCTCTTCGTCCTGGGCGAGCACGATCGTGGAGAGCAGGTCGCCGTGATCGATACCTTCGGCGCGGCGTGTGCGAATCATGGTGTAGATCAGATCGTCCAGCACCTGGAGACGTCGGTTGCGCTCGCGTTGCTTGCGCAGGTCGAGACGATCGATAAGCTGCCCCAGCGGTCCGATGCGGTTGAAGTCGAACATTTGAATCAGATCGGTGATGGCGCGACCGACCTGCGCAGCCTCTCGACTTACGTCGACGTCGAAGAGGCAGCGCGCCACGATCACCATTGTCAGCCGCATCAACTCTTCGTGGAGGTCGAGCCGAGCGCCGTCTTGCCAGGTCGCCAGGTGATCCTCGGCAGAGCGAGTGATAATGTCGGCGTAGGCAGCGATGCGTTGGCGATGAAATGCCGGTTGAATCATGCGGCGTTGACGGGTGTGTAGAGGCGGCTCACTGGTCAACAACCCCTCGCCCAAGATGGGCTTAAGTGCCTGCAATCCATAACCTTTGTGATAAGCTCGATGATTGTCCACAAGCACGTGCTTAACGTCTTCCGGCTCGCGCAAAAGGTAGGCGCTTGCGTTGAAAAAGCGCAGACGCACGATGCGCCCCATTCGCGCAGCCGCCATCAGGGCGCCGATCGGATCGGCGTTGAAGGCGGGCGCCGCCCCCCACAGCCAGTGGCCGGAAAAGTTTACAGGCCGGGTGAATTGTGAATGCACAGGAAGCGCTTCATGCATTGTCATGCCGGTGCCCCTTGTTTTTCGGTTGATTTGTGAAATAGAGAGCGCTTGATTCGTGATAATTTTCACATAACCGATTTGCTTCCTTCAGTATACTGCGAATGATCGTTGATTGCACGAAAAGCGGCTCACAATTGGCGTAGGGAGAAACGTGGAGGAACAGACCGATGCTCAACAATTCCGTGCAGACACCTCGCAAACTGACGCTGGAAGATCGATTGTTGCAACGACTGCCTTTTTTCTCGAAACTGGATGAACTT
>JANWYX010000081.1 GCA_025055055.1 Caldilinea sp.
AGCATATGCGCAGTAAAGCGCGCGGCGTCTTCGCCTGTGGCGGTTCCTTTTCGCGCGCGTTGAAAAATCGCCTCCGCTTCGACGGGAGAAAGTTGCTCTGTATGCGCAGAGAGCGCAGCGTGGTCGGTTGCGACTGCGCCCATCTGCTTGAAGAAGATGCGACGCTGTTCGAGCGCGGCGATGTAGCTGCGATAATCGCCGATGTCCACGTCGGAAACTTCGCTGAGCGCCGCAATCTGTTGAGCCCAGCCGGGTGCGTCGATGTTGACGACGGCATCTGGGCGGAAGGTGGGCAGGATGCGGCCGTGCCAGCCGGACGCTCGAATCGCCTGATGATGCTCCAGCCGCGAGGTCGCCGGGTCGGTGGTGCAGAGCACCTCGATGTTGAAGCGGTCGTAGAGCGCGCGCGGGCGATATTCGGGCGCGCGCAACCGGGCATCGATGGCGTCGTAAATGGCCTGCGCATTCTGCGGCGTCAACGGCTCCTCAATGCCGAAGACATTCGCCAGTTCGTCGCGCAGCCAGTAGCCTGTCGGTGTGCCGCGGAACAGATAATAGTGTTCAGCAAAGATCTGCCAGATGCGGCGATGGTCGCGTTCAACCGGCCCGCCGTCGCGGCGCGGGATGCCGAGCGCCTCCAGCAGGACTCCCTGCGAGTAAAGCATGCGAAAGATGTAATGGTCGGGGATGATGAACAGCTCGGCCGGCGAGCCGAAGATGTAGTCGGGATCGGCGAAGAGGCGTGGATCGACGTGCCCGTGCGGACAGACGAGCGGCAGGTCGGCCACGAGGGCGTAAAGCCGACGCGCGGCTTCGCGCTGCGTCGGCTCCGGGCTGAAGCAACGGTCGGGGTGGAGAAAGGGGTGCGATGCAGTCATAAGATCGGATGCTCCCTTGGTGGATTGATAGTGTTGCGTTGAGAATTTTTCGAAAAATGCTGCAACGTTGAAGCGCTGCACGTGACTTTTCCAGAGGTGTCACGGAACAATCTACTTTTCTGAAGTTGCGTTTCCGGTGTTTTGGGCGCCTGCATTCCAAAATTAGCATTGCAAAGGTACCAGAATCTTTTGAAACTATATCCTATATCTTAGAAGCATCGGACACAATTTGACGAATGTTGAGTCAAGATAGGCTGCTCGTTGTCGAAAAATTGCGAGCGTGTCCAAGTGTGTAATTGTACACTGGTTACTGACAGAGGGGGTGCACCCATAAAAGAACCGGCGGGTGCTCTGGAGATCTTAGACCGGCTTAATGTTTGGCTCCGTTCACAGAAGAATTGTTTTTTACCCCTTAATGGTGGAACGACACCATCCAAGACTCGATCGCCTTGGAAAAGGCTCGTTGACTAGGGGCGTCCCTACATCGCTGCTTATGATGCTCTGCTATGCTATGTGGCATGGCGAAGGGGTTGACGTCGCATCTCTGGGCAGTGAGAAGCAAGCGTGAAGGAAGGGAAGGGAAAAACCAGAGGCTGCTTGCCCCTCTTCTCTTCTCATTTCTCTTTCTTTTCTCCCTTATGCTGGCTACGGCGTGTGAGGCTGGTCTTTCGCCCGCTGCAGCCCAACCTGCACCGCCGCTTCAGTGGGAGCCGGTGCACGACGGCCTGCGTCCTCATGCGCCCGTCGCCTCGATCGCTTTCGACCCTCATCAACCCCACCGCGTAGCGATTGGACTGTACGCGCCGACCGGTCTGTTGCTCAGCGAGGACGGGGGCGAAGAGTGGCGCCAAGACCTTAGCCTTGCTGAAGCGGTCCATGCGGTTCATTTTGACCAGATTCTATCCGGCGTTCTCTGGGTGGCCGGTGCGCATGGCCTCTGGCGGATAGAGCTGCACAGTGAAGGCCGGCGCCGACAGGCGGCGACCGGTTGGCCTGCCGAACACGCCGCTTTTACGGTAACCCAATCGTCCGACGGCGTTCGTTACGCTGCAGGCGTATCCCGCTGGGACGAAGCGCCCACGCTCTGGCGTAGCCTCGACGGCGAGACGTGGCGATCTTTCGCACCGCTGCCGACGCCGACTGATGGCGCCGTGCTCGCCCTTGCCGCCGCAAACGACCGCCTTTTTGCCGGAACCGACGGCTTTGGCCTTTTCGCAAGTGACGGCTCCATCCTCGACAATGATTTCTCCTGGCGCCGCGTTGAGGAAATCGGCGAAACCCATGTGGCCGCCCTGTGGGCTTCGGCGGACGGATCGTTGCTGTTGGCGCGCACGCGCAAAGGGCTCTTTCGCTCTGCGGACTCAGGAGCCACCTGGCGAAGAGTCGATTTGCCGCTGGAAGGTCGGCCGGACGCTATTGCTGTCGCGCCCGATGGCGCTATGTATCTCGGCATGGGCGGCGGCGAGATTTTGCGCAGCGACGACGCAGGCGCAAGCTGGCGCCCTTGGTCGACCCTCGACCGCGACGGCCTCTTCTATGCGCTGGCGGTCGATCCTTTCAACGCCGATCGTCTCTTTGCCGGAACGCAGCACGGCCTGTATTTCAGCCTTGATGTCGGGCGCACGTGGCGGCCGTTGGAAAGCGTCGGCGAGCGTCGGGGGCGGACGCTGCTCGAAGCGGGCGGCTCGCTCTTTCTCGGCGCAGAGGACGGGGTCTATCGCTGGGAAGAAACGATCCGCCGCTGGGAGCGCCTCGGCGAAGGGCTACCCCTACGCCAGGCGCGGACGCTGGCGGCGTCGCCGGCGAATCCTTCTATTCTTTTCGTTGGAACCGACGCCGGCCTCTATCGCTCGCTCGACGCCGGCGCAACATGGCGGCTCGTCGGCTGGCCGCAGAACGGCGTCAATGGGCTGCTCTTCGATCCCGGCGATCCGAATCGTCTTTATATGCACATTGCCTTCGAGCGCGTCTATCGCACAAATGAGGCGCTCGGCGACGCACCAACCTGGGATGCACGCTGGGAAGGCATGCCCATCAGCGCCGAGGTGCTGTCACTGGCAATGGAGCCGGGCAACCCGCACCGCCTCTACGCAGGCGCAGCGCAAGGTCTGTACATCGGCGACGAACGTGCTGAACGCTGGCGCAACGTCCCTGCACTGACGGGGCGAAGCCTGTTCACCATCGTCGTCGATCCCTTGCATCACCAGCGCGTCTATGCCGGCGCCACCGACGGCCTCTATCGCAGCGAGGATCGGGGCGAGACGTGGGAGCGCCTCGGCCTGCAAGACGTCACAGTGACGGCGCTGGCTTGGAACGAGCGTCAGCCGCAGCTTCTTTACGCCGGAACCAAATATCAGGGCCTTTGGCGCAGCGTGGACGCCGGTCGCACCTGGGAGCAGGCCCCTTTCGATGAGGCTGCGCAGGACGAGTCGATCAACGCCTTGCTCCTCTCCGCAGACGGGCGTTGGCTCTACGCCGCCACGACGCGCGGGGTTTGGCGCGCCGCTCTTGGGCCGGAATGAGAGAACACAGATTTGCACGGATATGACAGGCTTTCGCGGATTGTTCGATCTGTGCTTGTGGCATGCTCACCCAATGAACGCCGGTCGCAACTGTCGGCGATTTTTCTCTGCACCTGCTTTTCCCTTCACCCGTTCGCGTGCTCTTCCGCTCTTCATCTTTGCCCTCTTCGGCGCGCTGCTGATCTCTCTGCTCGTCGGCATGGACCCGGCTGAGCGCAAGCCGTTGCGCGTCGGCGTGCACATGATTCGCCCGGACGCCGATGTGCTGGCGCAAGCGGCGGAGCTGGGCGTGGAGGCGGTCGTGCTGCTCTTTCCCTGGCGCGAGATCGAGCCAACGCAAGGCTATTTCTTCTGGCAGATGGCGGACGAGGCTGTGGTGGGCGCAGCCCATTACGGAGTGGAACTGATCGTGCGCCTCGACCAGCCGCCGGAGTGGGCCTTAAGGGAGAAGGCGAACGTCGGCGAGCCGCCTGTGGACGTCGCCGCTTATGAGCGCTTCGTGCGCAGCGTCGCCAGCCGCTATCAAGGCAGGATCGCCGGCTACATTCTCTGGAACGAACCGAACCTGGCGCTGGAATGGAACGACCGCCCGCCAGACCCGGTCGGCTATGTGACGCTGTTGCAGGCTGGTCACCGGGGCGTCAAGGCAGGCGACCCGGCGGCGAAGGTGATCAGCGCAGGGCTGGCGCCCACCAATACCGACGACGCCCAGGCCATGGACGACCGCCGCTTTCTGGAGGAGATGTATCGCCAAGGCGCAGGCCGTTTTTTCGATGTGCTCGCTGCGCACGCCTACGGCTTCGGTCGCCCGCCCGATGCGCCGTTTTTGGAGACAAATGGGGACGGGGACGGACTGGATGGGCTGGTTTTTCAGCGCGTCGCCGCGCTGCGCGCTATCATGGAACGCAACGGCGATGCGCGCAAGCCGGTCTACATCACCGAAATGGGTTGGACGGTGGAAGCGGTGGCGCACTCGGCCTGGCAGGAGGTGACGCCGCAGCAGCAGGCCGATTATCTCATCCGGGCACTCGACCTGGCCGAGGCGAGCTGGCCCTGGTTGGATCTGGCGACGATCTGGAACTTGGGCGGGGAGACGCATCCGGAGTGGCGCGGTTACAGCCTGCTGACGCCGGAGGGCGAGCCGCGTCCAGCCTATCACGCACTGCAGGAACGCCTCGCCGGACGCCGCTCCCCTGCCGCACATCGACATCTAGATTCGCCGCAGCGCGTGCAGGTCGTGGCAGAGGACGTCGTCATTCACCTCGGCGATAAAGACCTGCCTGACCCGTGGGTTCCCCTGTATCGAGGCTTGCGTCGCAGCCCGCGCTGGGAAGGCGTCTTTTATCTGGACGATCCCGGTTCGAGGGAATGGCGATTGTCGCTGCGCATTATGCAAAGCAACTTCTGGTCGAACCGCATCTGGATCAACGGCCACCCTTTGTCGGAGCCGATGCCTATCGAAGAGTTCGGCCGCACGTGGGTGATGCATTCATGGCGCGTGCCCGCCGAATTCTTGCAGCCCGGCCTGAATCGCATCGTCGTCGTCATCGCCCACGCGCCGCCGCGGATCCAGGACCGTCGCTTCACTTACGACGACATCCAGTTCACGGATGTCCAGATCTCGCCTGCGCCCCTCGATCAGTAGCGCAGAATCAACGCAATGCACTGGTGCTCGGCGAGCTGACCGTTTTCGACGAAGACCACCCGCTCCTGTTTGGCCAGCATTGTTTCGATGATCTCATCTACGGCGTCGTCGATGACGCCGGGCGCCTCCGGGGCTTCCGCCGGAGAAGGAATCATTCCGCTCTCGTCTACGACGGCCGGACAGTGAAAACCCTCTTCGACCAGGAAGATGCGGCCGCGACCCTCATGCGCCGGCCGCCACACCTCGCCGATCGTCGAGACATATTTCTGTTCACCGACGGCTTTGTCCAGCTCCTTCAAGACCTTTCGGCGCTCCTCGGTCAGCGCCTCTTTCACCGCTGGCCAGATGAGCTTGCCGAGCTCATGTTGCAAATGTGCGAGCGCTTGATGACGGCGGGTAGCTTGAAATCCGTTGCAGCAACAAAATGTCCTGTCAGTTCATGAAATGCACTTCCGCCGATGCGCTTGAGCGGTTTTTGGACAATTTGTTTCTCATAAAAATCTTTCGGGAAGCGTTTGGCTTCCCGAAAGACGCTTCAAAAGATTTTAATGGAAATGGAAGATGTGCGGAGTCTCGAATCGAGCCTCGATGGGACCGCTACAGCCGAACGGCTTCCTCCTCTATATGCTTCAGACTCGATGTTCTATCTCTTCGCGCCTGAATGCCACCCGCACCCCACGCGCCGCCAGATGATCAAGGACGGCCTCGCAACAGCCGGGCGTCTGTCCAACCAATTCCGGCGGGCAGACGCCGATGCGGCGAAAGGCTCCGCTCGCAACCAAGCGGACGACGGCGGTGCAGGTGTAGCCGGTCGTGCGCGCCATGGAGGTGACGCCGGCGACGTCGTCGTAGCGGTCGAAGAGGTCGTAGGTGTAGCGCACGCTATGTCCCGCCTCAACGCCTTCGACCCCCACCTGCATCACGGTCAGGTCGCGCTCGCCGGGCTGCAATCGCCACTGTTTGAAGAGCAGCTTTGCTGTGAGCTGGATCGGCGCCACGCGTACGCCTGCCACCTCGAGCGGTTCTTTGCTCAGAAAACCGCTCTCACGCAGCGCAGCCATTAAGTCGGCATGGCCGGGGTAGCGCAGCGTCTTCTCTTTCATGAAAGGAATTTGCATCGTGCGCATCAGCGTGCGCAGGCCGTCGGTGTTGAACGCCTCCAGCGTTCCGATGTGGGGAAAGTTGCGTAGCTCTACGTCGGAGAGCGCCGGCCGCACCACCTCGCGGCCACATTCGACGAAGCGCGCCGGCCGCGTATATTCTTCGAGCACGTCGAGCGGCGAGAAGACCGCCTTGTACTCGAAGGGCCGGCGCCGCACTTCCGGCAGCCCACCGACGTAGCACTCGTAGCGTTCGATGCGCTCCATTCGCCGCGTCAGATCGCCCAGCAGAATGTTGCTCAGGCCGGGCGCCACCCCACAATCGATCACGGCGGTGACGTTTCGCTGCTGCGCCGGCTCGTCGAGAAGGAAAGGATCTTCGGCAAAGAACGAAATGTCGACGACGTTTTTGCAGGCGGCAATCACCTTCTGGAGCGTAGAGAAGCCCATATAGCCCGGCACAGCGCACACGACCAAGTCGGCGTCGGACAACAGCCGAGAGAAATCATCGAGGGCGTTCAAGTCGGCGATGCAACCCCGCACTTTTGCTTCGCTCTCCAGTCGATGCACCGCATCGGGATTCCGGTCGATGACGGTCACGTGGAAATCGGGCGTCTGCGCAAGGTCCTTGACAATCGCACCGCCCACCAATCCGCTGCCTAATACGCTGATTTGCATCGAACACTGTTCTTTCTTGGGTCTACTTGTTTCTGAAACCAACTCTTTATAGCGCGCCGTTTGCTTGCCGTTTGAAAGTCGACGTCCCCCGGGAGAAACCGACGAGTTCAGTTCATTCGGCGCCTGCTTGACTGCTAGCTGCGTACTGCTAGCTGCGTCGGGTTAGGCCGGCGTACCCCCATGCCAGCGCCAGCACGATGGAGCCATAGACCATCTGCTGGATCGCCTGACCGACGTTGAGAAAGGTCAACAGAGAGTTCAACACGCTGAGAATCAGCGCGCCGATGATGGTGCCGCTGTAGCCGCCTACACCGCCGAAGATCGAGGTGCCGCCGATCACCGCCGCCGCCACCGAAGGCAGCAAGAACGCGCCCGCCAGCTGTAGGTCGACGGCGCCGGTGCGTCCCGCCAGCAGGATGCCTGCGATCGCCGAGAGCACGCCGGAGAGCATATAGGCGCTGAGACGTACCTGCCAGACGCGCACGCCCGCCAGCCGCGCCGCCGTCTCATTGTCGCCGATGGCGTAGATCAACCTGCCCCAACCGGAGCGGCGCAACAGCCAGATCAGCACAATGGCGACACCGCCCCACACCAATACGCTGTAGGGGACGCTGCCCATCCACGAACCGCCTCCCAGCAGCCGAATGAAGGGCGCCACTTGCGTCGAACCGGCCAGCACCGTCTGCGTCCACGCCGTGAAGAGTCCTAGCAAGATGCTCGACATCGCCAGTGTCATGATCAGTGGGTTGACGCGAAAGATCGCTACGCCGACGCCGTTCACGCTGCCGACGATCAGCCCCACCAGCAGCCCCATTAGAATGGCAATGGCCGCGCCGCCGGGGGACTGATTGGCTGCTACGTAGGCCGCGCCTGTGGCGATCATTGTCACCGAAAGATCGATGCCGCCCGTGAGCATCAGCACCGTCTGCGCCGCCGCCAAAATGCCCAGGGGAGCGGCCTGCAGCAGCGTGTTGCGAACGCCGCTCACCGAGAAGAAACCGGGCTGAATGGCGCTTGTCGCCAGAAAAAGAACCACAAACACGGCAGCCAGAACCGCCAACGGATTCTCCGCCGCCCATCGCTGAAACGATCGTGCGTTGCCGGCGCGGCCTTGGACCACGCGCGATTCACTGCTCATGATCTCCGCTCCCGCAAGAAGGCGACCAGGCCGCCGAACATCATCACGCCTGCGATCAGGACGCCTTGAATGACCTGTGCATTGTTGGAGTCGACGCGCATGGCGATCAAAATTGGATTTAACATAATTAATATCACACCGGTCGCCACCACGCCGAAGACGTTGCCGACGCCTCCGGTCAAGGCGACGCCGCCCAGCACGACTGCAGCCACGCTGTTCAGCGTGGCGTTGGCGCCGATCGCAAAGCGGGGGTCACCCGTGCCGGTGAGCGCCACCATGGCGAGTCCCGCCAGACCGGCCATGGCGCCGCCGATGCCGTAGGCAACGATCTTTGCCTGCCGCACGTTCAGGCCGGCCAGCTGCGCTGCGGTCTTGTGGCTGCCGACCGCGTATAAGGAAAGGCCGACCTGGGTGTTGCGCGACCAGATTGCCACCAGCGCCGCCGGAATCAGCAGCATCAGGAGCGGCGGCCAGTAGGAGCCGCCCACGCCGCTGGGCGAGCCGGTGAAGAGCCAGCGCATCTCCGGCGCGGTGCCGCCGCCTGGAGAGGGTAAAATCCACAGCGCCAGCCCAGACCAGATATAGCCGGTCGCCAGCGTGACGACGATGTCCGGCACGCCGGAGAGGGTGATGATAAAGCCGACGAGCGCGTTGAGTAGAGCCAGGCCAGCGATGATTCCCAGTGCAATCAACACGACAGCGGGCAGCGGCTGGCCCGCCATGAAGCGGGCGGCGATCACGTTGCTCAGCAGCAGCAAGGCGCCCAACGAGAGGTCGATGCCACCGGCGATCACGATGATGGCCTGTCCGATGGCCAGATAGACGAGCGGCAGGCTATTTTTGGTGATCGACGTAATTTGGAAGGGGCCGAACACCGGGATCAGCGTGCTGTACCAAAGCACCAATGCGCCGAGCAAGAGCCAGACACCTAGCGTCCAGCTGTTGCGGAAGAGGATGCGCAATGTCGGGTTGTTTCGCATAGTCATACTAGGCATCATCATGCCACAACCTCCAATCCATGCGCAGCTTTCAAAAGAGAAGACTCCGTAGCCGTTGCAGCGTCTTGTTCGTCTACAATACGGCCATCGTGCAGGATCAACACCCGGTCGCATACAAGGCTAATCTCCGCCAGCTCGCTGGTGTAGAGCACGATGGCGGCTCCTTGCGCTGCCAGCTCGCGCAGCAGAGCGTAGATCTCTCGCTTGGTCTGGATGTCAATTCCGCGCGTTGGGTCGAAGCAGAGTAGTGTGCGAAAGCCGCTGACCAACCATCGACCGAGTACGACTTTCTGCTGGTTGCCTCCAGAAAGTCGGCGCACTTGTGACGCCGCACGCACGTCGATCGACAGCCGCTCAATGGCGCGCTGCACGCGCGGTTGTTCGTCCGTCGGAATGCGCAGCCAACGGCGCAGATGGTTGAAAAGCGGCAAAGCCAAGTTGTGATGGACAGATTGATTGGGCAGCAGCGCAATTAAGCGATCGCCCGGCACCAGCACCACTCCTCGTTGAACGGCATCGTAGGGGGAGCGAAAATGGCATGTCTTACCGGCCACCTGAATCTCACCTGCCACCGGTCGGCGAGCGCCTGCCAGAAGATCGAACAGTCGATCCTGTCCCTGCCCCTCGAGCGCCACCAGGCCGAGAATTTCGCCGGAGCGCACCGCAAACGAAACGTCGCGCACCTGGTGGCGGTCGGTGAGTCCTCGCACCTCCAGCGCCGTCTCGCCCAAGCGACGGGACGCCATTGCACCCTGCGCAGTTTTCATCAGGGGCTCCACTGAAGCGCCAAGCATCGCCTCGACCAGTTGATGTTCATCGACCTCTGCCGTAACCAGCTCGGCGACATTGCGGCCGTCGCGCAGGATCGTGGCCTGGTCGCAAATGCGCATCACCTCGGCCAGACGATGGGTGATCAGCACCGCCGACTTGCCCTGCGCCCGCCACTCTGTCAACAGGTCGAAAACGCGCTCCGCCTGATCCGCCGTCAAGGCCGCCGTAATCTCGTCGAGCAATAGCACATGGGGGTCGCGCGCCATTGCACGCGCCAGGTCGACGATGCGCAGCGTCTCCAGCGGGAGCTCCCGCACCAACGCGCCCAGGTCGAGGTCGCCGAGGCCGAACCGTTCGAGCGAGGTACGAAATTTGGCCTCATCGATTCGGCTGAGGCGCAAGTTGTGCGCCACGGTGAGGTCCGGGATCAGCGCAGGGTCTTGGAATACGGTTGCAATACCGGCGGCAATGGCGTCGGCTGGCGTGTGAAAGTGCACCGTTCGACCCTCAATATACACCTTGCCGGCGTCGGCAGGTTGGACGCCGGCAAGGATTTTCACGAGCGTGCTTTTGCCCGCTCCATTGGCGCCCAAAAGGGCGTGAATCTCGCCCCGGCGCACGGTCATATCGACGCCACGCAGCGCCACCACCGGCCCATAGGCTTTGGCGACGCCTTGCGTGGCGAGCAACACTTGCGGTTGGTTCATGGGTGCTTGCATAAGCTGTGCTGCATGAAGCGCGTTGCGCGACTTGAACACGCAACGCGCTTCGCATTTCATTCCTACTCGCCGGGTCCTTTGCAGGCAGAGACGTCTGCGCTGCCATTGTAGAGGGTGTACGGCTCGATGTCGACGTAGGTGCTCCAGCCGGGCTGCTCATCCGGCGCATAA
>JANWYX010000127.1 GCA_025055055.1 Caldilinea sp.
TACCCTTTTTATACACCGTCAGCGTTTCGTTGATGAATCTCACCGAGGCGAACGGCGGCGCATGGCTGCCCAGCACGCCGCAGTGGCGCAACTATGTCGACGCCTGGAATCAGGCCAATTTTTCGCTCTACATCTGGAACAGCGTACGCATTGCCGCCATCACGGTGGCCGGAGAAATCGTCTTCTGCACGCTGGCTGCGTACGCCTTTGCGCGTATGGAATTCTGGGGCAAAAACCTGCTCTTTAGCCTATTGCTCTCGACGCTCATGTTGCCGGAAGCGATCACGTGGGTGCCGAACTTCATCACCGTTTCTTGGTTGGGACGTGTTGGCCCGATTCCGTGGATCAACAACTGGCCGGCGTTGACGATCCCGTTCATGGCCAGCGCCTTCAGCATTTTCTTGTTGCGCCAGTTTTTCATGCAGGTGCCGAGCGACCTGTGGGATTCGGCGCAGATCGACGGCGCCGGTCATCTGCGTTATCTGCTGCAGGTGGTGATGCCGCTTTCTCGGGCCGCCCTCATGACGTTGGTTCTGTTCAGTTTCATCGGCGCTTGGAACGCGCTGGCTTGGCCGATTCTGGTGACGACAACGCCGGACTGGCGCCCCATCACTTATGGATTCTTCGCTTTCATCGATGAAGCGGGAGCGCAATTTCATCTACAGATGGCCGGTTCGGTCATCACGATGGCGCCGGTCATCGTGCTCTATTTTTTCACACAGAAGACTTTCATCGAGGGCATCGCTACCACCGGCTTGAAAGGATAGCGTCAAACAACGGTCCTGCCGTTGTCGATATAGATTTGGATAGATTTCAGGAAGAAAATCGTTCAAATTTCAAGAGGAGACCCTATGAAAACATTTCGGTGGCTCATTGCACTTCTGCTGGTTGCGGCGTTTGCTGTTGCGGCTTGTGCGCCCGCCGTCGCCCCCAGTGCGCCGGCGGCGGAGACGCCTGCTCCGAGCGAACCGGCGGAGGAGGGCGGCGTCTACACAAATGTCGATCCGAGCGGGCAGACCGTCGTCTGGTGGCATCAGCACTCCGGTCGACGCGAAGAGGGGTTGAAAGGCCTGATCGCCGAGTTCAATGAAACCAACGAGTTTGGCATCACGATCGACGCGCAGAACCAAGGTGGCTATGATGAAATTCGCAACAAGGTGAACTCCAGCATCGCCGCCGGCGAACTGCCCGCCACCTTGCTCGTCGGCTATCAGAACGACCAGTCCTTCTATCAACTCAACGACACGCTCGTCGACCTGAATCTGCTTCTGTACGACCCCAAGTGGGGAATGAGTGAAGAAGAGATAGCCGATTTCTACCCTGCGTTTCTGGAGCAGAGCGTGAACCCCCTCTTTGACAATCAGCGCCTGGGCTGGCCGCCCAATCGCTCGATGGAAGTGCTCTTCTATAATCAGACGTGGCTTGAAGAGTTAGGCTTCTCCGGCCCGCCGACGACGCCGGCCGAGTTCGAGGAGATGGCGTGCGCAGCGGCGGCGGCCAATGGCGACGGCACCGGCGGCTATATCCTGCGCGATGACGCCTCGGCCGTGGCGGCCTGGACGTTCGCCTTTGGCGGCCATGTGTTGACAGAAGATGGCGCCGGCTATGTGTACAACGGTCCGGCCACAGTCGAAGCAATGACCTTCCTCAAGAAGCTCTACGACCAGGGCTGCGCCTACTTCTTTACAGAAGGTTTCCCAAATCCGCAGTTCGCCGCCCGCAAGGCGATCTTTACACAGGGCTCCACCTCGGGGATTCCCTTCTATGCAGCCGACATCGCCAAGGTTGCCGAAGAGCAGGGGCGCGAGCCGGACGACTGGGGTGTGGCGGCCATTCCCCACACGACGCCTGAGCCGGTGCAGAACATCTACGGAGGCGACGTGATGATCGCCAAGACGACGCCGGAGCAAGAGGTGGCGGCCTGGATTTTCATCAAGTGGTTCACTTCGCCGGAAATTCAGGCGCGCTGGGTGGAGATCAGCGGTTACTTCCCGACCCGCGCCAGCACGGCGCAGCACTTCTCCGAGGCCGTTTTGGCAAACAAGCCGTTCCAGCAAGGCGTGGCTCTGCTCCCCTACAGCGCCTATGAGCCCCAGTTGATTTCCTACCAGGCGGTGCGCGACGCCGCCACCCGGGCATTCAACGAGATCATGCAAGGCGCCGACATTCAGACCACGCTGGACAACCTGACCGCCTTTGCCAACGAGCAGGAAGCCACGATGATGGCCGAGATGGGACGGTGATTCTGCACTGAACCGCATCCAACAGGGATGGGGAGGATTCCGACGATTGGAGTCCTCCCCATTTTTCATGGAGGCGGCGCCGTTTTGGAAGACGAGAGTTGTCGGCCTCGCTCTCCCGGTGAAAGGCGGATGTAGAGAGTCAGTTGAATTTCATCACTTTGAAGAACTCATAATAGCGAACAGAGCCATCCGGCTGCTTCTCGCCCCAAGTCTCCAGCCAGCGTTGTTTGGCGCCTTCCGGATCACTGAACTGCGAACGATGGCAAAGAATGGCCTCGATTTTGGTGGATATTTCAGCCGTGATGTCGAGTTTCAGCGTCGGCGCCTCATGGCCGTGCACATACAGATATTTGATCTTATGAGGGTGATAGCCCTCGTCCGCCAGGTCTGGATAGAACATTGGGTTGTCGGCGGCCGGGAATATCGCCTCGATGGCGATCAAGCCGGCGTTGCGGTGGTCTGGATGGTTGATATAGCCGTCGCCGACAAAATAACGGTCGGGGTTGGTGCAGATGATCAACTCCGGGCGAATTCGACGGATCTCCCGCGTCACGCGCTTGCGAATGGCGCGGTGCGGACGCAAGAAGCCATCTTCTTCTCCCATGAAAAGCACTTCTTTCACGCCGCATAGGTTCGCGGCCTTGCGCTGTTCGATCTGGCGCATTGCGATCAGTTGATTGCGCGTGATTTCTGGATTGTGATTGCCTTTGTCGCCATTCGTCAACACCATGTAGGTGACTTCAATGCCCTGTCGCGCCATCTGAATGCTGGCGCCGGCACAGATGAAGTCGGCGTCATCCGGATGGGCGACGATGACCAAAGCGCGTTTCACATCAGACCAATCGGGAACGGTTTCGATATGCGAATACTCCATAACAATGCACACTTTCGTCGAATATAGAGGATGAAGGTGGGACCGGCTCCTGACAACAGATGAAATCAAACCGAACAACTCGCCATAGACTCTTGCAAAGAGTCTATGGCGATCAAAAAAGGAACCCCTGTCGCCAGAGGTTCCTTGGGTCGGCTGATTCGGATTGAAGCGCCCGCTATAGGACTATGACTTTATCTTCTCCAGTGCAGAGTAGCCGGGTCCTTCAGAGAAATACAATGCATTCAATTCAGCGGCGTATCGATATTCTTCGGGAAGGTCCTCTTCTGGCAGAATAGCGTCGACCGGACATTCGGGAACACACGCGCCACAGTCGATGCACGTATCCGGATCGATATAGTACCAGGGCCATTCATCTTCTGGAAATCCCGGAACAATACACTCTACAGGACACACCTCTGCACAGGCGCCATCGCGAATGCAAGGATCAAAAATCACATGCGTCATGAAAAGACCTCCTAAATTGTGGAATGATCTTAATTTGTCTTCAACGATGCATTGTCTTCCAGACTCGTCGTCAAAACTCGTCGTCGCCATGAAGACCCATATCGACGGACGAGCTATGTGAGAGCGGACAAGGCCGATGTCTTTCCATCACTTTGTGCCATGGGGCACAATCTCAGAACGATTGTAGCGACGTTTCCGGCAAATGTCAACTGATCGATAACTTTTTCGTTTAAGCTGCTTGTACAATTGTTAAAGCCGGTTTCAATGCCGTTAACTTTCAGCCACCGTAGCCAGCCCTTCGGGGTCCAGGATGGTGATTCGCTTGCGTCCGATGTCGATATACCCTGCGGCTTTCAGGTCGTTGAGCACTTGGGTCGCCGTCTCCCGATAGGTTCCCACACTTTCCGCCAGGTCCTGGTGGGTAAGGCCGGTGATCTCGTTGCTGCCCTGCTCCTCTGCAAGGCGAAGAAGCATGCTGGCCAATCGCGCCGGAATCCCCTTGAACGCCATGTTCTCCAGACGCTCCTCCGCTTCGCGCAAGCGGCGGCCGGTAATTTCCAAGATACGCAGCGCCACCTGAGGCTTGTTCAGGATCAAGCGCTCCAGATCGCTGCGGCTCATCACGCAGATGAGACAGTCTTCAACGGCCTCGGCAAACGTATTGTGCATCTTCGTTCCCAGCAGCGCCATCTCGCCGAACAGAGTGTGCGGGCCGAGTGTCGTGATCACCAGTTTTTTCCCTTCCGGGCTGATGCGGTATAGCTGAACTTTGCCCTCTTTGAGGATGAAGAGCACCTCCCCCGGCTCTTCAGGCCGGTAGAAGACGCGGCCCTTCGGAACGGTGCTCATGGTCGTGATGCGATTGAGCTCCTCCATCTCGCGCGGAGAAAGGTCCTGAAACACCATCAGCTCGGAAAGATAGCGCATTTTTTCTGCGGGTTGGGCGATCGTCGAGGACTTTTCTTCCACAGTTTTCCACTCCTGTCTGTTAGGTGTCCCAATATAAGGCAGCCCGATTTACACCTGTCCACCATTATGAATCCCGTATGAGCAAAAAGCAAGTCATCATAACCTTTTTGACTTTACCCCGTCTTCAGAAATAGCACATTCCAATCTTTCCGATTCTCTTCTTCCAACAAGAGGGCCTCAATGCACGGCGAAAATGGTTTTTCGGAGATATTTTACATTATGTTAATCATCGGTGTTATCGGCGTCATCGGATTTTTTATTGTGGCTGCAGGCGCAATCGGAGGCATGTAGACGAGAGGTTCATAGCCGCGCCTCGCGCAGCGCATGTTGGTGGAGGATGCCCTCTGCAGAATAGATAAGCAGCGCCAGCCAGATGATGGCGAAGCCGATCAGGCGCGTCTGGTCAAAAGGTTCATGGAAGATCAACAATCCCACCAAGAACTGCAGGGTCGGCGCAATATATTGCAAAATGCCCAGCATCGACAAAGGGATCAGGCGCGCAGCAGACGCAAACCACACGAGCGGCATCACGGTCACGAGGCCGGTGGAAAACAAGAGCAACGTCTTTGCCCATCCAAAGGCAAACAAGCTGGGGTGACCGCTCAGGTCTCGATAGAAGAGCAGCGCCAGCGCCGGCAAGAAAAGCGCGCCGGTCTCCAACACAAGTCCCTGCATGGAGCGGAGCGTTCCATGCTTTTTGAGGAGCCCATAGAAGCCAAAGGTGAAGGCCAACGCCAGCGCAATCCACGGCGCCTGACCGTAGCTGACGGTCAAAAAGAGCACGCCCGACGCAGCCACGGCGATCGCAGTCCACTGCCCGCCGCGCAATCGCTCGCGCAAAAAGAGCACGCCGATCAGCACACTGACCAGGGGATTGATGAAATAGCCTAGACTCGTCTCAATGACGAAGCCGGCATTGACGCCCCAGATATAGGTGTACCAGTTGGCGGCGAGGATGGTGCCTGCGGCCGCGTAAAGGCCAAGCGTGCGTGGGCTACGCAGTGCCGGACCCAGCCATGTCCACTCTCGGCGCACGGCGAGCAAAATCACCAAAAAGGCCCAAGACCAGACCACGCGATGACCGAGGATGTCTAACGCCGGCGTCGGCGCCAGCAGCCGAAAATAGAGGGGGAAAGCGCCCCAGATTGTGTAACAGGCAATGGCGAAGGCCATGCCCCGTCGTTCGTCGTCGTGCATCAGAACCTTGATTTCTTGATGCGGCCTTGAGTGCCTGAATTAGAAAAAGAACGCTCACCACAAAGCACAAAAGCCGCTCTATTTTACCGGGTGCTTCGGCATCGGTCTATCGGTCAAGACCGGCCTTCCGCCTCCAAGAAAGCGACCACCAGCGCCGCCCATTCTTCCTCGAGCGATCCAATGGCCATGGGCTTGCCGGCGCGACGGTACCAGTAGGCGGCGTTGCCGAGGTCGCCTTCCATGCGATGGAGATAGGCGTGCACCCAGTCGAGCGCCGGGCCGCCCGGCTGGGTGATCTCGTGGGCGCAATCCCAATCCCCCTTTGCAGCATACCAGAGCGCCTGCAACGCAGGGCTCACACCTGTCGGCGGCGTCGCCTGCGCCAAAGAGGCGCGGAATTCAGATAGCTCCATCGTTCCCTTTCATGCGCGCCAGGCGGCGGCCGCCAGCAACAACCAGCCGACGATGAAGGCTGCGCCGCCGATCGGTGTAACGGCGCCGAGCCAGCGCATGCCGGTCATGGCCATGACAAACAGACTGCCGGAAAAGAAAACGATTCCCAAGATGAAGAGCCAGCCCGCCCAGACGGGCAGCGCGCTGGTCGGCCACTTCCCCAAGGCCAGCGTCACTGCGAACAGCGCCAGCGCGTGGTAGAACATATAGTTGACGCCGGTCTGATAGTTCGCCAGCAGGGTTTCTTCGATGCGGCCGCGCAGCGCATGGGCGCCAAACGCCCCCAATGCCACCGACAGAGCGCCCAGCAAAGCTGCAATGAGAAAGAAAATGCGTTCCATAGTTCCCCCGAATGCGTGTGACCGGAGGATGAGCCTGCGCTCACTCCGAGTCGATTTGACGTTTTTGACGTCATTCTATGTGCATTATATGCCTTGCGGCGGCTGCAGCAACAATTGCGGCGGTTCGTTGCGGCCATCGCTTTGCAGTCAAGACCGTTGAAACACGGTTGTGGAAGCGTCTTGGAAAGCAGAGCTATTTGAATCTTTCCCTCAATTCGAGTACATTCTTGATCGGAACCATCAACCGATCACCGATACACGACCTGAAGCGCATCCATGAAGACTTCTGTGTACTGGACCGAAGATTGTCCTCGACCCGCGGACCTTCCCGTCAGCTCCTTGCCTGAAACCATCGACGTCGTCATCATCGGCGGCGGCTACACCGGCCTCAATGCAGCGCTCGCCCTGCGCAAGGCCGGCGCATCGGTGGCGGTGTTGGAAAAAGAGACCATCGGCTGGGGCGCCAGCAGCCGCAACGGCGGCATGGCATTGACCGGCCTCAAAGAAAGCATGCCGATGGTCTTCAAGCGCTATGGCCCAGAGATGGGTCGGGCCTTTTGGCAGTGGTCGCTGGATGCAGTGGACTATGTCGAGCAATTGACCGTCGAAGAACAGATCGACTGCAACTTCGTGCGCAGCGGCCATCTGCTGCTCGCCTTCAAGCCGCAACACGTCACCCATTTTGTGGAGGAAGTGCGCTGGTTCCGCCAACGGCTCGGCTACACCGACCTCTGGGTCGTGAGCCGATCGGAGTTGCATAGCGAGATCGGCTCCACCGCTTACTACGGTGGGCTGGTCGATGCCAGAAGCGCCGGGCTGCATCCGGCGCGCTACGTCTTCGGCCTGGCGCAGGCGGCGGCGCGCAAGGGCGCGCTGCTGGTGGAGCGCACGGCGCTGATGGACGTCAAGCGGGCGCGCACCGGCTTTTTGGTGATGACCAATCGAGGAACATTGAGCGCGCGCGAGGTGTTGGTCGCCACCAACGGCTACACCACGAACGTTATCCGGCCGCTGCGTCAAGGTATTTTTCCGGTGGGCAGCTACATCATCACCACCGAGCCGCTGCCGGTTTCCTTGCAGGCGGAGCTGAGTCCGCGCGGGCGCATGTTCTTCGACAGCAAGCATTTCTTAAACTATTTTCGGCTGACGCCCGATGGACGCATGCTCTTCGGCGGACGCCACAACCTTGCGACTTCGCTCGACCTAGTCGAAAGCGCGCGCAAAATGCAGGCGCGCATGCTGGAGGTCTTCCCACAGTTGAAGGGCATCCCGATCTCCCACACATGGAGCGGCAACTTAGGCATTGCGCTTGACCTGATGCCGCACGCCGGGCGCGTCAACGGCATCCACTATGCGTACGCCTACGCCGGCCACGGCGTCTCCATCGCCAGCTTGTTGGGCAAGGAGATGGGCGAAGTGTTGGCCGGGAAACGCACATCCACGCTTTTTGCGCAGATCAAACATCCGCGCTATGCCTTCGTACCGTATGATCGGTTCTACCTACCGTTGGTGTCCACCTGGTTTCGAGTGTTGGATTTGATTACGTGAGTTCACGGCAAGCTTCACCGCAGAGGCGCAGAGCGTGCAGAGCTTAGCAGCTTCGCGTGCGCAGCGTCTCCGAGGAAATGGCCTTTGCAATTGCAAAATTCATCCACCGAACGAAGCGAGAGCTGCAAATGAAATATGGAGTTTTCACCGTCATGCTGCCCGATCTACCCCCAGAGGAGGCGGTCGTGGCAATCCGAGAAGCAGGCTATGACGGAGTAGAATGGCGCGTCACGACGACGCCTTCAGAGGTGAAGAACGAATCGCCTTCCTTTTGGCGCAACAACCTTTGCACGCTGACACCCACCCCATCAGACGCAGAGCGCGCGCGTGCGCTGGCGCAAGCGGTGGGGCTGGCGATCCCCAACCTGGGCACGTACATCGACGTAGGCGATCTAGATGCGGTCGAAGCGAGCCTGCGATTTGCGGCGACCGCAGGTTCGCCTGCGATCCGCGTGGGCGCCGCGCGCACCAACACGCCGGAGCGATTTCAGACGCTCTTTCAACACAGCGCTGCTTTTCTGCAGGAGGTGGAGACACTGGCGCGTCATTACGGCGTCAAGGCGTTGATTGAGATGCACCACGGCACGATTGCAGCCAGCGCCTCTGCTGCACGACGGCTGGTGGAAGGATTCGACCCGACCTACATCGGCGTGATCTACGACTGCGGCAACATGGTCTTTGAAGGTTATGAAGAGTATCGCTGCGGCCTAGAAATCCTAGGGCCTTATCTGGGCCATGTCCATGTGAAAAACGCTGCCTTTGAGCGTCCGCCGGATGGCGGCGTGTGGCGACCGCGCTGGGCGCCGCTGCACGATGGCGTGGTCGATTTCGGTGCACTCTTTCGGGCGCTGCGCAATGTGGGGTATGATGGATGGATTGTCGTCGAAGATTTTAGCCGGCGCTACGATTCACACACAGCGCTTCGGGAAAATCTAAAATTCTTACGTAATATCGAAGAATCGATTCAATCCACAGACCGGAAGCAATCATGAGTTCACACACTTCTTCTGCACAACCGATTCGCACCGCTTTTGTTGGCAACGGCGCCAGCATCTATCCTCTCCACGAGCGCGCGGCGACGCCGGAGCGCTTCTCCCTGGTCGGCATGGCGGACATCGACCCCAGCGCCAAGGCGCGCGCCGACGCCCACGGCGTCCCCTTTTTCACCGACTACCGCTCGCTGTTGGCCGCGGTTGCCCCGGAGCTGGTGGTGATCATGACCCCACACCCTTCGCATCCATCGATCGCCATCGACGCGTTGGAAGCAGGCGCCCACGTGTTGGTCGAAAAGCCGATGGCGATCCAGGTGGCGGACGCCGACGCCATGATCGAAGCGGCGCGCCGCGTAAATCGTCTGCTGGCGGTCAATTTTCAACACCGCTCGCGACCCGAAATCCGCGCTGCGTATGAGTTGCTGCAAAACGGCGCGCTGGGCAAGCTGCAACATCTCAACATGGTTGTCGTCTGGCCGCGCTCGCACAAATACTTCCGCATGTCCACCTGGCGGGGCACCTGGAACGGCGAAGGAGGCGGCGTCCTGCTCAATCAAGCGCCGCATAACCTCGACCTGATCTGCTATCTCTTCGGCCTGCCCAAGCGCACGGTGGCATGGACGCGCACGACGTTGCACCCAATCGAAACCGAGGACACGGTGCAAGCGATGTTCGAGTGGCCGAACGGCGCCATCGGATCGCTCCACGTCAGCACCGCCGAATCCGGTCAGCCGGAGCGGATCGAAATTCTCGGCACCGCCGGCCGGCTGGAGATTACGCAGGGCGGGCTACGCTTCGAGCGCTTCGAGCAGGATCTGCGCGACTTCTTCCCCACGACGGAGGAAATTTACAGCGGCCCGGCTCAACAGGTCGTAGAAGTGACGTTGCCTTCAGGATGGACGGGCAGCCATAACGATATTTACGCCAACGTCTACGCCGCCGTGCGCGAAGGCGCAGCGCTGTTGGCCGACGGCGAATCGGCGCGCATGTCGTTGGAGCTGGCCAACGCCATTACGCTCTCGAGCCGCAAGGAGCAGGTTGTCGAGTTTCCGGTCGATCGGAACGAGTATGCTGCGCTGCTGGCCCGGTTGCAGGCCGAGGCTCAAACCCACAAATAAGAGAGGAGAATGCATTATGGCGGAAGCGACCTTCACCCTCAGCGCGTTCGGCGACGAGATCGCCGTCAAGCTGCATGATCAACTGCGCGTGCTCAACGACCTGCGCATCCCCGGCCTAGAGCTGCGCGCAGTCTGGGGCAAAAATGTGCTTGAACTGGATGACGAAGAGGCGCACAAGGTTGCCGAACTATGCGCCTCCGCAGGCGTGCGCGTCAATGCCATCGGCAGCCCTATCGGCAAATCGCCGATCGACGGCGCGATGGAGGAGGAATTCCGCAAGCTAGATCGCATCATGCGCACAGGAGAAATCGTCGGTGCGCGACGCATCCGCGTCTTTTCCTACTATCCGCCTGACACATCGAGCAATGCGCATTACGACCAATACGTCGAACTTGCCGCCGAACGGCTGGCGCGCCTCGCCGAGCGCGCCGCAGCCCACGGCCATCAGCTCATGCTTGAAAATGAAAAGGAGATCGTGGGCGACACCGTGGCACGTTGCACGCGCATCATGCAACTGCTCGATCCAGGCAACATCTGCTTTGTCTGGGATCCGGCCAACTTCGTACAGGTGGGTGAGGAGCGGGTGACGGAGCGCGGATGGCCGCTGTTGGGTCGATACGTGGGCTACGTCCACATCAAAGACGCTTACCTAAACGATGGCTCCGTCTGTGCAGCCGGCGAGGGCGATGGCCAGGTGCCGGAGCTGCTCATGCGGTTGCGTGAGGCAGGCTATCAGGGGGTTCTTGCGCTGGAGCCGCATCTAGCGATCGCCGGACACAGCAGCGGCTTCAGCGGGCCAGAAGGGATGGCCTATGCAGCGCAGGCGTTGCGCCGCCTCATGGCGGAGGTTGGCTGCGTCGAAGCGCTCGCATAACATCAAATAGATCGGGAGTGCGCAATTGGGCGAAGTGTTTGCGCAAAAATACAACCTTCCAGGAAGCTCCGGCCTCCTGGAAGGTGGACCGACGGTTTGATGTCTATTGGAAAAGAAATTCCGCCGATTTCAACCTGCACCAACCCGAAAGTTTGCCAAAAGGCATCTTCCTCGCTCACGCCGGCAACTGCAGCGTGCGACGCGCAGGCTTCACGCCAAAACGCTCCGCCTCTTGTTGCGCCAATCGGGCGTTGGCCTCGAAGAAGCCATAGGTGCGGCGCAACGGCCCGTAATAATGGTTGACCAGCTCCTGCCACTCCATTGACATCAACTTCCAAAGCATCGACTCCACCTCTTCCAGCCGATGCAGCATCTCCGCCGGCGAGGAGGGAGCCGGGATGTCGCAATAGGTGGGCGGTTTGCCATAGCTGTAGGGGAAGGTGACCTCTGCTGCAGGCGTGCGCGGCAGTGCGCCGAGCGCCGTCGCCGCCATGCCAAAGGCCAACAACTGGCGACGCACCAGACGGATTGTCTCCGGGGCACTCAGGTCATCGGCGGCTGTGCGGTCCTCCTCAAGGCCAAGCTCTCGGCTGAGCGACGACCAATCCAACAGGACGCGCTCTAGCAGATACCGCAGTTCGCCCTTGGTAGGCACATCCGACTGGCGCACGCTGAGCATAAAGCCCTCCCTCGCCCGACCGACGAAATCGCGCGCCTGCTGCAACACAATGTGCTCGACCTGCTGATCGCTGCGCGGGTGGACGCCCTCGCTGCGGCCGCCGAGCTGCGTGCGGTGCTTCAAGTTCAGCGACATCAGATCGCGTGTGGTGGATGCAATTTCAGAGATATGAACGAACTCGTACAGACCTCCGTCCTCTGGCATAGAACTCCTCTCCAAACCCCTAAAAATCTGTAACAAACGATTCTGACATTAGGTAGACAGCTGCTCGCAGCTGCACCATCTTCTCCGTCGTATTGATATTTTGTTCGATTTTCGGCAATTTTGCAATCGAAATTTGACGCGCCCCTTGCGCTATTCGGTCAACTTACACAGGATGACGAAGTAGGGCGAATCGACCCGGTGAAAGGCCTGATGGGCTTTTGGGTTAAGTCTATTTCACATGAGAGCAGTTGTTTGGCGCGCCCGACTTCGAGTACAATGCTCTTTTGCAAGTCAATCGAAAGAACAACCGGAGCAGCATTCGCGCTCATTGCAAGACAAATGAT
>JANWYX010000146.1 GCA_025055055.1 Caldilinea sp.
GGCCGCAGCCTATTTCACGCGCGGCAGCGGTCATACGGAATATGCAACCTATAGCGAGCGCGCCGATGTCTGGGAAAGAAATATCAAGCGCCTGGCGCGAAAATTCGAGACGGCGCGCCGGCTCGTTCCCGGGCCTGTCGTGGAGGAAGTAGAAGGGGCGGCCGTCGGAATTATCAGTGTCGGCAGCAATCACCCGGCGATCGTAGAGGCGCGCGATCGTCTACGCGAACGGGGCGTGGAGACGAGCTACCTGCGCATCCGCGCCTTGCCCATCAACGACGAGGTGCGCCGCTTTGTTGAAAAATATGACAGAGTCTATGTGGTTGAAAACAACCGCGATGGTCAACTCTGCGAAATCTTGCTAATCGAACTGCGCGATCTGGGACACAAGTTGATCTCCGTCTCCAAATGCGACGGTCTTCCGCTCTCGGCGCGCTGGATCACGGAACAGATTGCCAATCAGGAAGGAATGGAAAAATGACCGCAACACCCACTCGCACGCCTGCGGCGCGCGCGCCCAAGGTCAATCTGCTCGGCCTGGAAAAGACCGCCTACAAAGGGGCCGACTCCACTCTGTGCAACGGCTGTGGCCATGACAGCATCAGCGCGCGCATTATTAACGCCGCGTGGGAGCTCGGCTTGAAACAACAAAACGTCATCAAGCTGAGCGGTATCGGATGCAGCAGCAAAACGCCGGCGTATTTTTTGGGGATGAGTCACGGTTTCAACTCGGCGCACGGCCGCATGCCTTCGGTAGCCACCGGCGCGCTGGTCGCCAACCGCACGTTGATCGGGATCGGCGTCAGCGGCGACGGCGATACCGCTTCGATCGGTCTCGGGCAATTCAAACATTTGGTCCGGCGCAACGTGCGCATGGTTTACATCGTCGAGAACAACGGTGTCTATGGCCTGACCAAAGGGCAGTTCAGCGCCACCGCCGACAAGGGGCAGACGCTGAAATACGCTGGCACCAATCCGTACATGCCGTTGGACATTTGCATCGAAGCGCTGGCGGCCAACGCCACCTTTGTGGCGCGCAGCTTCGCCGGCGACGCCAAACAACTGGAGACGCTGCTCAAGGCGGCGCTCGCCCATCGGGGCCTGGCAGTGCTGGACGTGATCAGCCCGTGCGTCACCTTCAACAACCACGAAACGTCGACCAAAAGCTACGCCTACGGCAAGGAGCACGAGATTCCGCTGCATGAGCTGAACTTCGTGCCCTCCTTCGAGCAGATCGAAATCGAGGACTACGAGGACGAAACCGAAGTGCAGCTTCACGACGGTTCGTGGCTGATTTTGAAGAAGCTCAACGCCGACTACGACCCCACCGATAAGCTGCTCGCCTATCGCACGCTGGAAGAGGCGCGCCAGCAACAAAAACTGTTGACCGGCATCTTCTACATCGAGCCGGAGACGCCCAATTTCATCGACACGCTCAACCTGACCGAGACGCCGTTGACGCAGCTTAGCGAGGCGCAGCTTCGCCCCAGCCGGGAGTCGCTGGCGCGCGTGATGGCCGAGCTGTAAGGCTGCGCAACGTCGAGCAAGACGATACCTTGTCATCCGAATCCACCCCGCCTCTTTCCAGTGGAGCGGTGGATTCGGATGAATTTTTTGCTCTTCAAGATTCGTCGCTGCATTCTTTTCAATTGATGAGCCGAGAAAATTTAGAACGTGTCTCGCCAGCGGCGCATCTCGGGTCTGAGGATTCGTTCAGTTCGTCCGACGTTCGCCGTTGCGCGCCGATCGTCAGGTAAAGATAGCGAGAAACAGCGGATGAGCCTATCCAGCAGTCTCCAGATCGGGGAAGTCATCCAAAACGCCGTTGCATTTAATGCCAAGAACCGGGCAAGGGGAACAGGATGGCCCAATGCACGCCAAGTCGTCGGTCGAATCGGTGCAGGAGTTTTTTGCTCTCCTGGAACAACGTCGCATTCGATATGTGCTGGCCGGAGGAATCGTCCTGCTCTACTACGTCGAGGGCAGAAACACACAAGACCTTGCTCTCCTGATGGCTCTGTCTTCGCTCGAAAAATTGCCGGAGCTGGAGATCTCTGAGCAGGATATGCACTTTGCTCGAGGCAAGTTTGGCGAATTATTGATAGACGTTCTTCTCACGCGCATCCCCTATTGAGGCGAGTTTTTACGAAATAGGCCCAAACGGCGCATCTGCTAGAGCGCAACGTTCCCATAGCGACTGTGGAAGGGCTGTTGTTGCTCAAGCTTTACGCATTGCCCTCCCTGTACAGACAAGGCAGTTTCGCTCACGCCAGCGTGTATGAAACCGATATCGCTGCGTTGATGTACGCCTATAGGCCGGACATGGATGGATTGCTCAAGGAACCGCAGGCTACATCGGATTTAGCGGAGCTACAAAACATCGTCGCAGAAATATACAGCCGCACTGGCCGTTTTAGAAGGCAAGAGAGCGACTAGCATTCAGGCGCCACCGTTATCCACCTGCATCTCCTCGGCCATCACAGCCGCAGGATCGGCGTAGTAGCCGCGGCGCTCTGGCGGCAACATCTCCGCCAGCGCCACCATCACCTGCGTGGTCAGACGCCGCACCTCCACCGGATTGTCCACGCTGCCTACCGGCGGAATCGGTTTGCCGAAACGCACCGTGACCCGCGGCCGCGGCTTAAGCTTGAAGAGGTCACGCAACACCAGCTCCGAGTTGATCAAGGCGACCGGCACGATCGGCGCCTGGGCCATCATGGCGATGCGCGCGACGCCGGTCTTGCCGCGCTGCAGCTTGCCGGTGCGGCTGCGCGTGCCTTCGGGAAACATGCCCACCACCTTGCCGCTGCGCACCATCGCTACCGCCTGTTCGATCGCCTGCGCATCCCCCTGGCCGCGGCGCACCGGAAAGGCGCCGGCGGCCGTGATCAGCCAGGTCAGCAACGGATTCACGGCGAATAGCTCCGACTTCGCCATGTAATAGACCTGGCGAGGGGAAGCGTAGCCCACGATCACATAGTCCGGCCCCATGGTATGATTGATTGCGTAGACACATCCGCCCTGTTCCGGCACGTTTTCGCGGCCTTCAACGCGCAGGCGTAGAAATATCCAGCGCACCAACGTTGCGAGCACATATAAAAAGCGCCACAGAGGCGTGGCGTCCTTCGGCAGCTTCACGCTTCCTCCATTTCTTCCGTAGATTTTCTGAGCTCAGGCGGCAGCAGCGCTGCGATCGCCGCCATGATGTCGCGCGTGAACGAGCGCAACGAGCGGCGATCATCGACGTCCTTCGGCGGCGTGAGCGGTCTGCCGATGCGCGCCGTCACGCGCACGCGCGGCTTCAGGCTGAGATAGTTGGAGCGCTTGAAAATCGCCTCCGAATTGATCACCGCCGCCGGCACCACCGGCGCCTGCGCCTGGATGGCGATGTACGCTGCGCCGGAGCGTCCACGTTGCAATTTGCCGGTGCGGCTGCGCGTCCCCTCTGGAAACATGCCCAGAATGCAGCCGCGACGCACGACGTCGATCGCATGTTGGACGGCGTCCATGTCGCCCTCGCCGCGGCGCACCGGAAAGCAGCCGTTGTAGCTGAGAAATTTGCCCAGCCAGCGGTTCGCCTCCATCAGCTCCGCCTTGACCATGAAATAGACCTGACGCGGAGAGAGGTAGCTGAGCACGAGAAAATCGGGCCCCATGGTGTGATTGCAGGTCAACACACAGCCGCCGTGCAGCGGGATGTGTTCTCGGCCCTCGACCTGCAGCCGGCAAAAGAACGGCTTGACCGCGGTCACAAACAGATGCAGCGCCTTCCAAGACCAGATCGCCTCGCCGGGCGGTTTGAACGAACCGGCAAACACAACTTCCTCCTCTTCCTTTGGGTTCGATGCAAGTCGATGATTTTCGACGTGTGATGATAGCAAATTCAATTAACGCGGTTCAAAATTTCAGTGATATGATGGTGCATCGTCAGAAGGTTGCGGTCGTCCATCGCCAGATCGGGCAGCGCGTAGATGCCGCGCGCCTCTTCTGGAAAGAGGTAGGGCAGCGCGCCGAGCAGATAGAAATAACGACGCAGGTCGTGCGCCGCCTCCTCCCAATGTTGCAGATGATAGTGCAACACGGCGCGCTCTCGCCACACCAGCGGTTGCGAGGGCTCCAGTGCGCATTGAAAGCCGATCACAAGCAACAGTCGCTGCGGGTCGGGATGCGTCGTGTAGGCGGCGCGCAGGTTGTTCAAAATCCTCGCCGCCAGCTCCACGGCGCTCACCGGCTCAAAGAAGTGCGGCGCAAGCTGGATCGGACGCCGGATCACGTGGGAGAGATGCGCCGCCGCCTCTTCGAGTTCGAGCACGACGTTGTTGAACGGATCGAGCAGCCAGGCGCCCTGGGCATCGCTGTAGCGCGCCATGAAGTGATGGGGAAACCCCAGCCCCTCCACGCGCAGGCCTAGCCGACGGCCGATCGCCATGCAGACCAGGCAGAGCATGATCGGCAGTCCAACGCGGCGATCCAGCACCTTGTGCAACAAACTGTTGGCGGGGTCATAATAGTCTTCTCGATTGCCGCAGAACCCCAAATCACCCGTGATGATCTCCAGGAAGCGCTCGGCGGCGGTGCGCCCCCTTGCGTCCGGCGAGAGCCGCATCCGCACATAATGGGCAAGGTGATCGAACACGCTCAGGTAGAGCGTTGCGTCGAGTTCCGGGTTGTCGATGCGCGCAATGTCGAGCGCCAGCACCTCGGCTTCGACGTCCGGCGCGTCCAGATGGCGTTGGAAGTCGGCGAGCATGGCTTTCATCGGTGTGGCAACGTAAGCGGGCTGGCTCCCTTTTTCAACTGCGCCATGCGCGCAGCCTCCTGACGCAGGATGCGGCGCAGGACTGCGATCGAGGTGGCGTAAGTGGCGTCGACGCCAAAATAGCTCATGCTCTTGCTGAGCAGCGTCTGACGCCGGCTGATGGGCGTGTCGCTGGCGTAGTGGAGCAGGCCGATATCATACGGCACGTTGATGAACAGGTTCACGATCTCGTTGATCGGATAGCGCTGCGGGTAGACGTCCTCGTAGATGCCGCTGAGGTACGGCCCGGCTTCCATCTCGATGTCGGTGTAGCCTTCTTCATAGAAGACGTGCATGAACTGGCGATTTTGCAGGAGGGTCCCGCGCACGGTCACCGCCTTCTGATTGTCGAAGACGGTGCCGAAATAGAGCAGGCCGCTGACGTCGGTGGCGGTGAAACAGTTGCGGAAAAGAAAGGTGTTCTGCGAATGCTCATCGTAGACGACGTTGGGAATCATCACATCGCCGACGCGGCCGTTGAGCGTCGCCGCCTTGCCGAGCACGTAGACGCCCATGATACGACCTACGGCAGTACTGATCTGGCTGAAAATGTGATAGGCCGCCATGCCGAGCGGGTAATCGATGTTGAGGATCAAAGCGTTGCTTTCGCCGAGCAGCGCCCACTCTTCATCGCTCAAGATGTGCAAGCGGGGATCGACGCGCGCGCGGTCGATGCAGCGCAGTTCAAAAACCTGCGCCTCCACATCTAGGCAATGTGGGTCGCTGACCCTGGTGATGCCGGCTGTGCGTTCACGCTCGCGCACGAACGCACGCACATGATCCTGCTCTCGGAGACTTGCCAAGTAAAGCCGCGAAGCGTAGTACAGGAAGTTCAGGAGATGGCCTTGGCTGTTGGGCGGCAACGCCTTGAGCTCGGTCAACAGGTCTTCCGGGTTTTCGCGTCGCACATATTCCAGCACGTCCTCTCGCAGCTCCCAAGCAAGGCCGGTCACCAGGTTGGCCAGGCTGTGCGTGTTGCTGCTCACAAAATAGATAGGACGCTCGCCGGGATTCAGATGCGCCACGGCGCTTTCGAGCCTGCCCCACCAATGCTGGACGCTGCGCCGATAGTCGCCCAGCCCGCTGCCCAGCACGGTCATGCGTAGGTCGAGCCGGCGCCGCGCCGCCTTTTGCAGGTTGACGGCAAGCCGAGGCCCGAGCCAGAGCTGAGCCAACCGCTCGAGTTCACCCGGCGTCAGGTCAAGCGCCTGCCCGATCGAGGCCAGCAGATCGTCGGTAAGCACAAGCTCACCGACCGGGCGGTTCAAGAGATGTTCGCGGATTTGACCGTTGTTGAGCCGTTCATGGATCTTGT
>JANWYX010000151.1 GCA_025055055.1 Caldilinea sp.
TGCGCGATAATGAAGAACGGGTTCGATTCCTAGGCTATGATCCGGTGCAGATTAAGGTTTTGGTCTTTGTCCTTTCGGCTATGATCGCAGCTCTGGCGGGCATCCTTTTCGTGCCCCAGGTCGGCATCATTTCACCTTCCAGTATGGGCGTCGTGCCTTCCATCGAGATGGTGGTGTGGGTGGCCGTAGGCGGTCGCGGCACCCTGCTAGGGGCGGTGCTGGGCGCACTTCTTGTAAGTTATGGGCGCAGCTATTTCAGCGAGACTTACCCAGACATTTGGCAAATTTTCCTGGGTCTGTTATTTATCGGCAGCGTCCTGCTCTTCCCACAGGGGTTGGCAGGCGCCCTTACGGCGCTGACCAGAAAAATGCAGCGGCTCTTGTCACGCTCTCAAGCGCCGACGAACGACGATCTCGGCAAAGAGCCCTTGATCAAAGTCGCCGCCACGCACGCCGAAGGGAGGTCTTGACATGAACAGCGACGCCGCCTCCAAACCGATTCTCCAACTGCAAGACGTCACGGTAAGTTTTGACGGCTTTAAAGCGCTGGATGGCCTCAATTTCCGTATGAACTATGGCGAGCTGCGTTTTGTCATCGGCCCGAATGGCGCGGGCAAGACCACCCTTCTCGACGTGCTCACCGGCAAGACCCGCCCCCAACGAGGCGTCGTCATTTTTGATGGCCGTGTGAACGTGACCAAAACGCCGGAACATGAACTGGCCCGACAGGGAATTGCGCGTAAATTCCAGACTCCTACGATTTTCCCCAGCCTGACAGTCTACGAAAATTTGGAGGTGTCCTCCGGCTTTCGGGAGGGCGTCATAGGGTTGATACGGCGCCCTTCTCGGGAGCGCTGGGAACAGATCGAAGAAGTATTACACTTAGTGCGCTTAAAATCGCGCGCCTTCGTCCAGGCCGGGGTGCTGGCTCATGGAGAAAAACAATGGCTGGAGATCGCCATGCTGTTGATGCAAAAGCCGAAGTTGCTTTTGCTGGATGAACCGGTAGCGGGCATGACGCGTGCAGAGCGGAACCGCACCGGCGAGCTGCTCCAGGCTATTTCCGGTCATTGCTCGGTGCTGGTCGTAGAGCATGATATGGAGTTCGTACGCAACTTCGCCGGCCAAGTCACCGTCTTGCACCTGGGGCGGCGGCTGACTCAGGGTTCGGTGACGCAAATTCAGACCGACCCACGCGTCATCGAAGTGTACATCGGGCGCAGCCATGTCAGCGCAGCCATCAGATAAAGCAAACACTCACCCAATAAGCTGCAAGTTTAGGGAGCGCCTAAACCATGTTAGAGTTGCACCAAGTCTCTGTAAACTACGGCGGAAGCTCCATCCTGCGAGATGTTCACCTCAAGGTGCCGTCCGGCCAGGTGATCTGTCTTATGGGGCGCAACGGTGTGGGCAAGACCACTCTCATGAAAAGCATTATGGGAGTGCTCAAACCGTACAGCGGAGATATCTATTTTGAGGGTCAACGCATCACCCACTGGCAGGCCAGCCAACGGGCTCGCTCCGGCTTTGGCTATGTGCCTCAGGGGCGCGGCATTTTTCCCCACCTGACCGTATATGAAAATTTATTGATGGGTTTTGAGGCTGCGGGTTGGATGCGCCGAGACGAACGTGAAGCCGCCCTGGAGGAAGTGTACAGTCTATTCCCCGTGCTCAAGGAGATGCGTCACCGCATGGCGGGCGCCCTCAGCGGCGGTCAGCAACAACAACTTGCCTTCGGTCGAGTTTTGCTCCGACGCCCTAAGCTCCTGCTGTTGGATGAGCCGACGGAAGGCATTCAGCCTTCGATCATGCTGGAAATTGAAGAGTTGATCTTGAGGCTGCGGGAACGCGGGGAAATGTCGATTCTGCTGGTGGAACAATTTCTAGACTTCGCCCTCAATGTGGGCAGCTATTTTTATGTGATGGAGACCGGCGCCATCGTGCTGGAGGGAGACGTCCACAGCTTCGATCGAGCTGCAGCTAAAGAGTATCTGGCAGTGTAAGACTTCGCCGACGTTGCACCCTTTCACTGTTTGGAGGGGAAGCTTTTTTCTTCGGGATTTCAACAGATGGAGAGTAAGAAAGGTTGGAGAGCTAAGAAAGATGAAGCAGCAGACCAGAGAACGCGCAATTCGCATCGGCGTCGCCGGTCCGGTGGGCAGCGGCAAAACCGCCCTCGTAGAATCCCTGTGTCGAGCGTTGCGAGACCGCTATAACCTGGCCGTCGTCACCAATGATATATATACGAAAGAAGATGCTCTTTTCCTTCTGCGCCGCGGCGCATTGCCAGAAGAGCGAGTGCGAGGCGTGGAAACCGGCGGCTGTCCACATTCTGCGATCCGCGACGATGTTTCTATGAATTTGGAAGCCGTCGTGGCGCTGGAAGAGAGACTAGGACCGTTGGATTTCATCCTGGTGGAAAGTGGCGGCGATAATCTGGCAGCTTCGTTCAGTCCAGAGTTGGTGGATGTTTGGATTTATGTCATCGATGTAGCCGGCGGCGACAAAGTTCCTCGCAAAGGCGGACCCGGCATCATCCGCTCCGACTTGCTTTTGATCAATAAAATCGACCTGGCGCCTTTGGTCGGCGCATCACTGGAGGTCATGGATCGAGACAGTCGCATTATGCGAGGAGAGCGTCCGTTTCTTTTCACCAACCTGAAAGATGGAGTGGGACTGGACCGAGTTATCGAGTGGATCGAAGGGCTGCTTCAATTGCCCCAGCTCCGTCCACGAATGGCAGATGGCCGACTGGCGTTCACAGGTCCTGCCCATTATCTTCAACATCATCACTAGATCCTAGCAACTCCCTCGATGAAAGACGACCCTCATCGCGCGTCCGTCGCAAAGCTTTAGGAAACTGCGCCCGAAAAAAGACGGGAAAACCCACCAAAAAGGCACCATCTAGAAGACGTGAAGTTTTCTGGATGGTGTCTTTTGTAGGAAGACCGAGAGCCCCCGAAAGAGATTCTTGCGGAAAAGACCGCCTGTCATGCTGAAGGCGATTGCTTGCGGCGCTGCTGCAGATAAATGCGGCGTCGAGCCGAACGCTGCCGGCAACCGCCGGCGGCCCGTTGGCAACGACGCTTCTCTCCTCAATCATCTCCTCAATCAAGAATTGCAACTTCGAGTTCAATCTTCAAAAAAATTATACCAAAAATCTTTTTTGGTATAATTTATAACGCAACTATTGACAATATATAGACCAAATGCTATTCTCTGAACCGGAGCCGTTCAACAATTTCTAGATAGCAAACATGCTTGCACGCGATCTGGCCGCCGAGCAACTGCGTCGGCGCATTGAAAGTGGAGAGTTGAAGGCTGACAGGGCGCTGCCGTCCGAGCGTGAGCTGGCCGAGATGCTTGGCGTCAGCCGCATGACGGTGCGTGTGGCGATTGAGCAGTTGGCCAACGAGGGATTGCTTGTGCGGCGCCCCAACCGCCGCACGCTGGTGGCAGGCGACAAGATCAGCCGTAGCGCCAGCTTCATGTCATTCAGCGAGTAGTTGCGGGCGCGCGGCTGGCGTCCACACTCGGTGTTTCGTAAGATGACGACGGCGGTCGCCTATGTGGCGACCGCCGCTCAGCTCAACCTAGAGGTAGGAGCGAAGGTCATCTATATGGAGCGTTTGCGCTTCGCCGACGATGAGCCGCTGGCATTGGAGCCCGTTCACCTTCCCTATGCACGCTTTGCCGATTTGTTCAATTTTGACCTCGCCCACCGTTCGCTCTACGCCCTCATGGAGCAAGAATTTGGCGTGCGGCCGGTGCTTGCCGAGGAAAGCGTGGAGGCGGTCTTGTTGTCCACCGAGGAGGCGGAAATTTTTGGCGTGGCGCCGGGCTCGCCTGCGCTGCTCACGCGACGCATCACGCGAGACGGCGAGGGCGCGGTGGTGGAAGCCGCCACCAGCCTCTACCGCGGCGACCGCTATCGCATGGCGCTCGTGCGGCGACGCTGAAAGGTGTTCGTCGAAAACGCAGAGCAGAAAACGCAGAAATGAACAAGGAGCGATTGCGTGGATCATCAGCAAAGGGCGGAGGCGTTTCTTCGGCAGGTGCGAGGACGTCTGATTGTTTCCTGTCAGGCGTTGCCGCATGAGCCTCTCTACGGCGCCGAGATCATGGCGCGGATGGCAGCGGCGGCGGCACAAGGCGGTGCCGCTGCCAACCGCGCCAACACCCCCCCGGACATTCGCGCCATTCGCGCCGTCGTCTCGCTGCCGATCATCGGCCTTTTTAAGGCAGAGATCCCGGGCTATGACGTCTATATTACACCGACGCTGGCGCATGCGTGCGAAATCGCCGCAGCGGGCGCCGACGTCATCGCCATCGACGCCACGGCGCGGCCGCGGCCCGAATTCACCGACCTGACGTCCTTCATCGCCGCCATCCATCGAACGACCGGCCTTCCGGTGCTCGCCGACATCTCGACCGTTGCAGAAGGCGTCGCAGCGGAGGCGGCCGGCGCTGATTTTGTGGCGACAACGCTGTCGGGCTACACCGTTTACAGCCCAAAACAAGAGGGGCCGGACATCGAGCTGGTCGCCGCCTTGAGCCATGCGCTGACGACGCCTGTGGTTGCCGAAGGGCGCTACCACACACCGGAGCAGGTGACCGCTGCGCTGAAGGCAGGAGCCGTCAGCGTCGTCGTAGGGGGCGCCATCACGCGGCCGCAGGAGATTACGCAGCGGTTCGTGAGGGCAATTGAAAAACTCAGCAGGTAAGAGAGGATTGCGTGTCTTTGTCTGAAGCAGTTGTCTCGATCATCCCGCTCGATGATCGCTCTGTCAATTATGAATGTTTGCAAATGCTCGGCGAGGCCGCCGGCTTTGAGGTGCGCCTGCCGCCGAAAGCATGGTTGGGTACACCCTGGCGCATCGGTGAGATGGAACTGTTGCGTCGGTGGCTGCTCACACAGGCGCAATCCGCAGATGCCCTGATCGTCGCCGTCGATACGCTGGCTTACGGTGGACTGGTCAACTCACGGCGCTCCACCGACAGCCTGGAGACGGTCATGCAGCGTCTCGCTTCTTTGCGAGAGATCAAGCGATCTCGTCCCGAACTTACGCTGCTGGCCTTCAACGTGTTGATGCGCATCACGCGCAGCAACGACGCCGAGGAGGAGAAAGCCTATTGGGCGGACTATGGCGCGCGCATCTTTCGGCTCTCTTACGTAGAGGACCGCGCCGCCATGGCCGTCGCTGCGCCTGAGGAGCTTGAAGAGATTGCTGCGCTGCGCCGAGAAATTCCCGCTGCATTGGTCGAGGATTTCCTGGCCGGACGCAGCCGTAATCACGCCGTCAACCGCGCCATGATCGAATGGGCGGCGCAAGGCATTTTCGATTACCTGATAATTCCTCAGGATGACACCGTCGAGTACGGCTGGAACATCGCCGAAGCGCGACGTCTGCGCCACTATGTGAACGAGATCGGCGCAGTGGATCGGGTATCGATCTATCCCGGCGCCGATGAGACGGCGATGCTGTTGCTGGCGCGCTACGCCGCCCGCCGCGCCGGCTTCGCCCCGCGCGTGCGACTGCGTTATAGCGGCGCCGGCGCCGATCAGGTAATCACCGCTTATGAAGACCGCCCTATGACGGAAATGGTTAAGGCGCACCTGGGGCCGCTGGATGGCGTAGTGACCGAAGCCCCAGACGCCGACATTGTTCTCTTTGTGAACGCACCCGCCGAGGCGCAGGGCAATGGCCCCGAACAGTGGGCGCTGCGCTTGAACGAGGCGCAGATCGCAGCGTTGCCACCCGCCTCTCAAGCGGCGCTGGCCGCCTATCGCCGACACAGCAGCGGCGCAACCAGCCTGCGCGAAATGCATAGCGTGCGCCGCAACCTGTCGGAGTTCGTGCGGGCGTTGGCGCACGAGATCGCCGCCGGACGCACCTGCGCAGTGGTCGACGTCGCCTTCGTCAATGCGGGCGATCTGGTGTTGGGTGAGCTGTTGACGCATATGCCGACGCTCGGTCAGTTGGCGGCCTACGCCGGCTGGAACACAGCCGGCAATACGCTGGGGTGTGCGCTTGCTCACGCCGTAATTCGTCATCTGCAGATGCTGCACGGCACAACGCCGGCAGCATTGGCTGCGCATGCGCGCTTTCTTTTCCTGCGTCTGGTTGAGGATTTCCTGTTCATGGCCAAATTGCGCACTCAAATCGCTGTGGAGGATCTGCCGACGCTAGGGCTGCCGATCACCTTGGGCCATGTCGGCGAGCACACAGAGACGGTTCGCGCCCTCGTCGAGCAGCGTCTCACTGTAGCGGCTGCACGGCTTGCACATGCGCGTTTCGTCGGCGTACGGCTGCGCGCAGGCGAAACGATCATCACGTTGGAGGACCTGAAAGTGACCGGGATTGAGCTACCGTGGGGCCGGCTGTTCGACCTCACGATGAACGTGGAAGCGGCCTATGCTGTTGCCTGAGCCGATTCTGGTCTTCGACATCGGCGGCACGAAGGTGGCAGCTGCAGTGCTGGAGCCGGACTTCAGCCTGCATCAGCGTCGAGAGATCGCCACGCAGGCGGCGGAAGGGCCGGAGCGCGTGGTGGAGCGAGCGGCCGCCCTTGGTCACGCCATCATGCGTCAATATGCGGAGACGCAAGCAGCCGGTGCTATACGACGAGCCGGCGTCGCCAGCGCCGGCCAAATCGACCGAAAAACTGGCGTCGTGCGCTACGCCACCTTTCATCTGCCGGGGTGGGGCGGCTTCCCGCTCGGGGAACGCCTGGCTTCGGCGCTGGAGATGCCCGTATCTGTGGACAACGACGTGAACTGCCACGCGCTGGCCGAGGCTGTGGTGGGTGCCGGTCGGCCCTATCGCCATTTCTTGCTGGCAGCGGTGGGCACGGGCGTCGGCGGCGGCGTGGTGATTGACGGCAAGCTGTATCGAGGACGGCTCGGCGGCGCAGGGGAGATCGGACAGACGTTGGTTGAGCTACAGGGCGGACGCCCTTGCAGCGACTCCTTGAGCGGCTGTTTAGAAGTGTACGCAGCCACCAGCGTGATGTTGCAGCAGAGCGGCTATGCAACGGTACAGGCGTTGGCGCAGGCGTATTGCAACGGCGAAGTCATTCCGGCCGTCGACGAGGCGGCGCGGTGGTTGGGTTGGGGGCTGGCGAGCATCGCCCACGTGCTTGCGCCGGAGGCGATCCTGATCGGCGGTAGCGCTGCGCTGCTCGGCGCGCGCTATCTCAACGCAGTGAGGGCTGCCTTCGTCGCACGCACGCTGCCTTCACATCGAGACACCGCGTTGTTGTTCACACAGTTGGGCGCAGACAGCGGGCTGATCGGCGCCGGCCTGATGGCGACGGAAGGGTGTCAAACATAACGCTGCGTTCGAGTGGGTTAGGCAGGTCATGTGTCAGTTGGCTGTAAGTCGCAATTCCTATCTCGGTTAATTTTCGGGTGTGATTTTCCAGAAGAGGTGAAGCCATGTCAGAACAAGCGAAACATCAAATGAGTCGGCGTGCATTTTTGCAGATGATCGGCGTCGGGGGAGCGGCCATGGCGCTGGCGGCCTGCGCGGTGCCTGCAGCCCCTGTGGCTGCGCCGGGAGGGCAGGCCGGCGGCCAACCTGCGGCTGCAAGTGGACAGGTTTTTCTCAATTATTGGACCGGTTGGAGCGGCTTTGAGTTCGATGAGCTGCAAAAGCTGGTGGATAAGTTCAATCAGGAACATGAAGGCAAGATTTTCGTTAACATGACGACCGTGTTCGGGCAGTATGAGAAGGTGCTCACGGCCATCGCCGGCGGCAACCCGCCCGATGTCGTGTCGGCAGTCTGGTTGCGTCAGTTGGTCTCGATGGCCTCGCGCAACGGTCTGCAGCCTATCACCAAGTACGCCGAGGCAGCGGGGATCGATGGCTCAGAATACTTTCCTCAGTTCTGGGACGCCTGGTGGTGGAATGACAATCTGTGGGGGCTCATGATCACCTCCAACTCTCAAGTGATTGCCTATCAACCGGCCCTGTTCGAGGAGGTTGGAGCGGACCCGAAGAATCCGCCCAAGATGACGCCGGAACTGGATGAGATCGCCCAGAAACTCGAAAAGTTTGACGCCAACGGGAACATCGAACGCGTGGGGTTGCTGCCTGCAGGGTTGACCTGGTGGGGACGCGTCTTCGGAGGCAGCTTCTACGATGCAGAAAATCAGAAGATCACCGCCAACGATCCTCGCATCGTAGCGGCGCTCGATTGGGAGGCTTCCTATCGACGGCGGTTGGGCCCTGAAAAAGTGGCGGCGTTCCAGAGCGGCTTCGGCGACTATATGAGCACGCAGAATTCTTTCTTCGTCGGCAAAGAAGCCATGACGCAGGTGGGCGAGTGGTTCATCCAGTTCCAGAAAAAGTTTGCACCTGATCTTGTGATGGAGTTCATGCCTGCACCCTATCCTGAAGGCGGCAATGAAAACACCACCACGTTCGACGGCAGCGTCTTCACGATCCCGACCGGCGTCAAGGCGCCCGACGCATCGTGGGAGTTCATCCGCTGGCTCAGCGAGCCGCAAAATATGGGCGATTTCTGC
>JANWYX010000231.1 GCA_025055055.1 Caldilinea sp.
TCAGACATCCAGCCGTCTGAATAGGGTCTTCTCCAACCAAAACAGCAGCTACTCCGTCCTACAAAAATACACTATACGGGAAAATAGCGTTTCTGTCAAACAAGATTTTCAACAGAAAAACGACTGCTCACCTTCCCCGCAAAGCCAGATGGGAATAGCTCGGGGCCCTCCTGTGCAGCTGCGCTGTCCTGTTTGCGCTGCAGAAAACGCTCAAGACAAAGGTGCGCAGGGCGCGGGAAAGCCCTTGACTTGCGTCGCCATCCGCATCGCTTCGCCGAAAGCCAGCGTGACGCGACAGCGATATCCCTTGCTCCGGTGGAGCAATCCAACCGTCCGCAGCGGCGTAGGGTTCTGGAGCGCCACGCAGCACAGATCCTCGTCGCCGACGGCCTCGAGCACCAAACGGGGCAACACCGTAGCCACGCCGAGTCGTTGCACTGCGGCCAGAACCGCAGCGATGGTGTTGAACTCGGCGACCACCTGAGGACGGGCGTTCACCTGCGCCATACATTCGTTCAACAGACGACGCGTGCAGAGCGACTCGGTCAACAGCGCCATGGGCCAGCGCGCCGCCTCGCTCAGAGCGATCGTCCGAAACAGCGCCAACGGATGGCGCCTCGGCGCAATCAACGCCAGCTCCTCGGTGAAGAGCGGCTCCATTTCCACCTCCCGACTTGTCGGCTGAAATCCGATCCCCAACTGGTAGCGTCCACCGGCAAGCCCTTCTTCGATCTGCTCCTGCGCAGCCTCCTCGACGCGCAAATGCACGCCGGCGTAACGACAGACGAAGTCGGCCACCACCGCCGGCATCAGATAGGCGTTGACCGTCTGCACAACGCCGAGCGAGAGCGTTCCCCGACGCAAACCGCTCAATTCCTGCAGTTCCGTCTCCATCTGCTCCAACTGCGCAAAGACTCTCCGCGCCGCGCGAACGACAACTTCGCCCTCCGCCGTGAGGCGCACCGACCTCCCTCTTCGATCGAGCAGCGTTGCACCGAGCGCCTCTTCAAGCTGCTGAATCTGTTGCGAAAGCGCAGGCTGCGACACAAACAGCTTCTCGGCTGCTCGCGTGAAATTTTCCGCCTCTGCCACGGCGAGAAGATAGCGGAGTTGGCGTAGTTCTGGATGATTCATAAGATATGATTATCGATATAAGAAAAAATCAATATTTCACTTATTGATATACCTGAAGTATTGTGAAGATGTCAAACGCGCGCAAGGGCGCACACAGAGGAAGACGACAGCGCATGTTCGCAACTTTGTGTCCTTGTAGCTTTTTGCATTGACTCTGTTTTGACATTCATCGTTTCGTTCGGCTAGGAGGAAGCCCATGACCACAACAACCCAGACAACGATTCCCGGCTACACCTACGGTCAACCAACGGTGGCGCATTCTCCCATCTCTGCTCAGGAGTTCGATCTGCTGAAGCAGACAGTTCTCTGGAGTGAAGAGGATGAGCGCTATCTGCGCATGGCCGGCGATGTGCTGGCCGATCAGGTGGAGGATGTGCTTGACCTCTGGTATGGATTTGTCGGCTCGCACCCGCACCTGCTCCATTACTTCACCGGGCCGGACGGCAGGCCGATCGATATCTACCTGAGCCGGGTGCGGGCGCGCTTTGGACAGTGGATCCTGGACACTTGCCGCCGCCCCTACGACCAGACCTGGCTCGACTATCAGGAGGAGATCGCGCTGCGCCACCACAGCACGCGCAAAAATCAGACCGACCAGGTGAACGCTCCGCCGATCGTGCCGCTGCGCTACATGATCGCCTTCATCTACCCGATCACCGCCACCATTCGCGGGTTCCTGGCCAAGAAGGGGCATTCCGCAGAGGAGGTGGAAAAGATGCATCAGGCATGGTTCAAGTCGATTGTGTTGCAGGTCGTGTTGTGGAGCCGACCCTACGCCAGAGCGGGAGAGTTTTGAAGAGAAACGTGCGCCGGAGCATCAGAAATCGATCGCTCTTGCAGCTTCAAGCACTTCTGGCTCTCGCCGGGTAAGCTGCGCTCCCGCCCAACGGATTGCAACACCGCACACGCCGGCCGCATAGGCCAGGCCGATCAGCACCCCGACGCCGGCGACTTCGGGTCGATTCCACCAGACGCCCAGCATGAGCGGCGCAGTAGCCGGCCCTGAGACGATGAAGATCGCCAAGGGGACGCCGAGCACTTGGGCGACGCCGGTCAGCCATTTGCCGCCGGCGTGCTGTCGCGTGGGGCTGTTCTCATCGAAAGGATAGGTGACGTAAGGGGCGGCTACCGTGTTGACGGCGGTCACAATCAGCGCCATCGCTACGGCCGCAATGAGGCCATAGACGATAAAGGCGCTGCGCGACGTCACAGCCAGAATCCCTGCGTATACAGCGGTGGGCAACAGCGCGGTGAATAGATACGCCAGCCCCTTGCCGGCGAAAATCTGCCAGCGCGGGGCCGGCGTCAACAGCAGCGTAGCCAATCCTTTGCTTTCTATCCCCAGCATGTTGGTGCTCAGCCCCCACGTCGAAAAGAGCATCACGCCCGGCAACGCCAGCGCCGTCCATTCCGGCAGGCGGCCGAGCGCCTCGATGTCGCCGACAAAAACGGCCAGCATCAGGACAAACGGCGCTACGACGCTCTGCAGCAAGCCAATGCGACGCTGAGGCACGCGCCAGATCAGCTTCAACTCTTTGGTCGCCGTCGCCGTCGCCGGGGCCGGCAGCCAAGTGTTGACGAATGCAGCGATTCGCTCGCTGAGCGACTGGGGTCGTCGTTGCGGCTTTTTCGCCTCAAAGATTGACGGCACCCAGGCCGCCGCGCCGGTGGTCATGCGCAAGAGCAGCTTCCACCACATCCACAGCAGGAGCGCCAACCATCCCACTGCATAGGCCAGCCATAGCAGCACCTCGCCCCAAGCGCCCTGCGCAGCGGAGGCGATGGCCTGTGCACACGCACCCGGAGGCAGCCAACGCAAAAAGAGAAGCGGTTGCAGCCGTTGCAGGTCCGCGGCGTCAACGGCTCTGATCCATCCCTCGATGACGCGATTGATGAAATAACAGGATGAGCCAAGCAAGGAAAAGAAGACGATGACCAGATCGCGGAAACGCCGGCTGCGCAACAGTCCTGCGCCGGCCGTCAAAACCAACTGACCGCTGACCATCATCAACACGTAGGCGATCAGCAGCGCGGGCGCAATCACTATGTACAACAGCGGCTGACCGCTCCAACCGACGAACACCGCAATAAAAAAGGGGAGTGTCAGGTAGCTGGGGATGTCGAAAAGCGTGCCAATGAGCGCGCTCGCCACCAGGTCGCGCGTGCGCAGCGGATAGAGCAGCAGACGCGAGAGATCAAGCCCTTCGTTGGTGCGAAAGGCGAGCAAAGGCAGGGCAATCCACGCCAGCCACAACGCAACGAGGACGCCGGCCAGCAGTTGTGCAGGCCACGGCTGTGGCGCCAATCGATAGGCGACACCTGTACCGATCGCCATCAGCAACACGAAGGGTCCGACAAACACCAACAGAAGGACAAAGCCCACGATGCGGCCCGGCTCGCGCTCGAACTGGCGTCGCAGCAGGCGCAGACGCAACTCCAGCAATGTGCGCTGCTTCGCAAGATCAAGCCCTGCGATATCGACCAAATGGGCGGCTAGTCCAGCCATGAGAGGCTCCGTTCGCTCGCCTCCAACGCCTGCCCGTCGGCTGCGGCAACGGCGCGCAGGAAAACATCCTCCAGCGTGCTGTGCTCGCCGATTTGCGCCAGGCGGCGCAGTTCGCTCATGGCGCCTTCGGCCACAAGCCGCCCTTGCACGATCACGCCGATGCGCGTGCACAGACGCTCGACGACTTCTAGGATGTGCGACGAAAAGAAGATGGTGGTTCCTCGTTGACGCAGACGCTGAAGCACGTTGCGGATGACGCGGCCGGAGATGGCGTCGATCCCTTCAAACGGCTCGTCCAGAAAGAGCACGCGCGGGGTGTGGATGATGGCGGCGGCCAACGCCGTCTTCTTGCGCATGCCCTGCGAGTAATCAACGATCAGCTTGTCGGCGTCGATGTCGAGGTCTAACAGCTCCATCAGTTCATCGGTGCGTCGCGCCGCCTCCGCCGCGGACAGCCCATACATGGCGCCGACGAAACGCACAAACTCACGCGCGGTCAGTCGTTCATAGAGCGCCAACCCTTCCGGCAGCACGCCGATCTGCTGTTTGGCCTCCAGCGGATGCTTCCAGATGTCGATGCCGACGATGCGAACCTGCCCAGACGTGGGGCGCAGCAGGCCGACCAACATTTTGATCGTGGTCGATTTGCCGGCGCCGTTTGGCCCCAGGAAGCCGTAAAACTCGCCTTCTTCCACCGCCAGGTCCAGATGGTCGACGGCAACTTTTGCACCGAATGTGCGGGTCAGTTGCACTGCCTCGATAGCTTTCATGTCCACAGATGAGACAAAGGATATTTCATTTCAGTCGCTCTCGCTTCGGCAGGCGGAATCATCCGCCGGCGGCTCCCATGGGCCGCCGGTCTGACACCACAGCTGTTGCACTCGCAACAGACCAAACGCTCGGAGCCGATCCGAAGGCCGAGGATGGGAATTCGGCGCATTTGCATGGCGTCGCTCCGTTTCACGAAAGCGAGAAGACACTCTCTCCATCGCAGTATACTGCATGCCACAAAGATCCCAAACCGGAAGCGCCGCCGCCCGGCGACCGATCAAACCAGACGCACCCCTATGAGAGGAGAGAGTTTGCTCCTGCTTGGAAGAGGGGCTGCGTTGTGGCACAATAGTTGTGGCACAATAAAAGAAAGCATGCCGGGAGTTGCATATTGCGTGACGGAGTTCGACGAAATACGCGCTGCAGAACCCAAATATCCTTTCCGTAACCGCTCACCGCAAAGACGCCGAGAGCACAAAATCTTCATGAGCGAAAAAATCATTGCGCTGCGCCGTCGACCTCGCCTGCAGGCCAGGGAGCGCGCAGTCGCCTCCATCGAAGAACAACGCGCCAAGGTTGTGACCCGCTCCGCAAAGGCCGGCGCGCCGGAACGCCTGGCCGACATGGGGCTCACTCCTGTGAAGCCGGATGAAATTGAGCAGGCCCCGGAGCACAGCTTCGAGGCGCTGACCTATCTGGATGCTTACGTGATTCAGACGGACGATCCGGAACGACAACGCCGCGCCATGAATTTGCTGGAAGAGGAGTACATGTTCGTGCCCAATTGGGAGATGGAGGCGCCGCTTCCGGAGCATGGCCGACAATACGCCAGGCGTCCCCCCTCCAAACAAGGGTGGCCGGAGATCACCGGCATCGATACTGCGCACCGGCTCGGCGTCAAAGGCAAGGACGTGATGGTCTGGGTTCTGGACACGGGCGTCGACGCCGATCATCTAGAGCTGCGCGAGAAGGTGATCGACTTCCGCTATGCGCCCTTCGACGTTGCAGCCGGCAGGCTGCGCGATTGCCGGGGCTTCGACGTCGACGGCCATGGCACGCATGTGGCCGGCATTCTGGCGGGGAAATATTTCGGCGTTGCGCCCGAAGTCGATCTGAAGGTGGCGGCGGTGCTGGAGAGTGAGACGCTCAGGACCAGCCTAGAGCGCGTGGTGGTTGCGCTGGACTGGCTTCTTTCTCAGTTTGAGGAGGAGGAGAATCTGGACAAGCCGGTGATCTTGAACATGTCGCTGGGGTTCAGCCGTCGTACGCTCTCACGCCGCGCTTTTCGGAAAGCTGCGCTTGGCCTACAGACGGTGATCGACACCTTGGTCAACGACTTCGCCGTGTTGCCGATCACGGCTTCCGGCAACGAAGGCATCGGCGAGGTGCGCGCGCCCGCCTATTTCGCCAACACGCTCTCCGTCGGCGCCGTCGACTGGGAGCTCAACGTTCCGCAGTTCAGCAGCAGCGGCGTTTCCCCCATCACCAAAGAGCAGGAGCCCAATCTGGTCGGCTTCGGCGTCGACGTCGTCTCCAGCTACGAGCGCGACCGTCACAATCGCAGTTTCTATCGCGCCATGAGCGGCAGCAGCATGGCAACGCCCTACGTGGCCGGCATCGCCGCGCTCTACGCATGCTGCGGCCACATGGTGCAGGGCGCCGATCTGGCTCAGCAGTTGTTGCGCACTGCCCTCCCTCTGCCTAATACGCCGAAGGGTCGCGCCGGGGCGGGCCTGGCGCGGTTTGTTCAGGAGGCAATCCCATGACGCAGAAATTTGTGCAAAATCCCGCCTCTGCCAAGAACGCGACGCCCACCTTTGTCAACGTCTTGCTCGAGGTCGAACGACCCTCTCCGGAAGAGCTGGCGCACTACTCGCGCGGGGAGCGCTATCGATTGCTGCGCGCCAATGTGGAAGCCCAGCGCAAACAATTGCAACAATGGATCGCCATGCACAACCTCAGCGACGAGGTGCGCTCCGTCAGCCCGGCCACCGGGTTCAACATGCTCTTCGTCGAGTGTACCCCGCACGCAGCGCAGGAGCTTCTCCACGCGCCCGGCGTCATTGACATTACGCCTGTTGATCAAGCCGATTGAGTTTCAGACTCATATGACCGAAGCCACCTATCCGATGATCGACGTCGAAACTGCGCTCTGCATCGTGCTCGACCAGGCTGCACCACTTCCTCCCGTGACGCTCCCGATACGTGCAGCCCTCGGGCGCATTCTCGCCCGCGCCGTTCATGCCGGTAAACCACTGCCGCCCTTCCCGGCCTCGGTCAAAGACGGCTACGCCGTGATCGCCGCCGACGGCCCCGGCGTCTATCCGGTCGTCGGCGAGGTGACGGCCGGCCGCGTGGCGGAATTTGTTCTACAGCGCGGGGAGGTCGCCTACATCACCACCGGCGCGCCGCTGCCCCAGGGCGCCGACGCTGTGGTGATGGTCGAAGAGACCGAGGTCGTAGGTCGTGAGGAGGGGGCGCACGGCCGTCCCCTTGTGCGCATCTGTGCACGCGTAGAGCCGGGCGCCGACGTGCGGCCTATCGGCTACGACGTGGCGGTCGGACAGGAGGTGTTGTCGGCCGGCGCGCAGCTCGGTCCGGCGGAAATCGGCCTGTTGGCGACGGTGGGAGTGGCACAGGTGCAGGTGCACCCGGCCCCGCGCGTCGCCGTTCTTTCCACAGGCGATGAGCTGGTCGAAGCCGACGCTGCGCCTGGGCCGGGGCAAATTCACGACAGCAACCGTCCGACGCTGGCTGCTGCGGTTGAAATGCTGGGCGGCGAAGTGGTCGACCTTGGCATCGCCGGCGACGCAGCGCCTGCGCTGGCGGCGGCCATCGAACGCGGGCTGGAAGAGGCGGACATTCTACTCACCTCCGGCGGCGTTTCAATGGGCAATCTCGACCTCATCAAGCCGCTGCTCGACCGGTCCGGCGTCGTGCATTTCGGCAGGCTGCGCATGAAGCCAGGCAAGCCCTGCACCTTCGCCACCGTCGAACGTCACGGTCGGCGCAAATTGGTTTTCGGCCTGCCCGGCAATCCGGTCAGCAGCCTCGTAACCTTTTACCTTCTGGCCGCGCCGGCGATGCGTAAACTGGCGGGCCGGCCCAATCCGCGACTGCCGCGCGTGCAGGCAACCCTCGGCCAGCCGCTGCGCCTTGACCCCTATCGCCCTGAATACCACCGGGCCACCCTGCGCTGGGAGATGTCGTTGCATGAGGGACGCGGCGGCTTCCTGGCGGACAGCACCGGCAACCAGGCCAGTAGTCGTCTGCTCAGCATGCGCTCGGCAAACGCGCTGCTCGAGCTGCCGCAAGGAGAAGGGACGTTGCCGACGGGAACAATTGTGCCGGCGCTGTTGATCGGGGAAGTGATGTAAACGGCGAATTGATTACGTCTGGCAATTGTCGATTGAACGGCCATCCCCGTTTCTGGTATCCTCTGTCGCAGGTAAGTTCACAGACCCAGGCTGTCAGAACAGGCGCAGCAGTTTCTGACGCTGCCTGCAGAGGAATGGATTCGGGAGAACGCCGATGATCGTTCGCACGACAATTACGCTCGGCATTGCGGTGATGTTGTTCACAGGCGCAATTTGGCTGCCGACAAAATGGGTGCAGCGCACGTTGATCGCAGATACACCGGTTCTGCAGATCGACGCCCTGATGCAGCAATGGCAAACTCTCCCTACGCAAGATTGGCCTCAGGTCGGCCGCGACGCCCAACGCACCAACTATACACCGCTTCAGGTAAACCCGCCGTACTGCTATCTGTGGAAGTGGTACGAAGTTCCATTCGCCTCGCGTGCGCAACCCGTCGTGGCCGCAGGGCGACTCTTCATCGGCGGCATGGACGGCGTGCTCTACGCGCGCAACGCCAGCACCGGTGCTCCCCTGTGGACGCATTCGGGCGACGGCAGTCCGATTCGCCATTCGCCCGGCGTGCTCGGCGACACGGTGATTTTCAGCACCCACGGGGGCACCACCTTTGCGCTGGACGTAGCCACGGGTGCCCTACGTTGGCGACGCGCCACCGGCCCTAGCGCCACCGCGCCGCTGCTGGATGCCGTCCGCAATCGCGTCGTAGTGGCTTCGACCGACGGACGGCTCATATCGCTCCTCCTGAGCGACGGCACAGAGGTCTGGCAATATCAGTCCGATGCGCCGATCCTGACCACACCCACCCTGAGCCGCGACGGCTCCCTGATCTTTAGCGGCAACGAAGCGATCTATGCGTTCGCCGTCGACGCCGAAAGCGGCGCACCGGTTTGGAAGACCCGACTCTACGGTCAGAGCTTGGGCGAGCGCTACCCGGTCGTGCTCTACGATGCGGTGGTCTATCGCTCGCAGCCGCTCTACGCGCTGTGGCAGTTGCTCGCCGAGGGGGACGCAGTGATGAACCAAGCCGGAGCCGTCCATTCCGACTGGGATACCGACTGGCGCGCCGTACGCCCGCACATCACCGCCTACCTGAGCGCGCAGCCGCACAAGCAGACTTTTTTTGTGCTGGACGCCGGGACAGGTCAATTGCGCGGGGTGGCGCCGGTGCTTTACACTTTTGGCGATAACGACATTCCCAACACACCGGTCGTGCGCGGCGGCGCCACCTACACCGCCTACGTCACCTACCGCGCCCGCCAGGGCATCCAGACCACCAGCCCTTATGCGGTGCACGTCTCCTCGCAATACGACGGCGAGTTGGGGCTGATGAACTTGCAGACCCTGGACGACATCGTCGGCCTGCGCACCGCTGACTATCCTGCATCCAATTTCAACTACGAATTCCGCCTCACCTCGGACGAGCCGGCGATGATGACGATGGGGGGCAACATTCTCTTCATCGATAACTGGGAGCGGCTCGGCGCCATCAGCCTGACGACGGAGATTCAAGGCGAGCTGGTGCACGTGGGCACCGTCTCCAACGTGTGGCCAGAATGCGGCGGCGGGCCTGACTCCGGCTGCGGACCGGCCGGTCCCAATCCGTTTTTCCCGCTCAGCGGCAACCCGCGCGACCCAGACTATCCCTTCCCCTCCCCCCGCGTGGGCGAAGGGGCCGTCATGGCGGGCGCGGTGATCGCCAACAACATGATCTACTGGCGCGTCATCGAAGGCGGGCTGGCGGGCATTGGCGCCCGGACCGGTGCAAGCTGTCCTCCGCCTCTGGTCTATACGCAGACGCTGCCGCCTGCGCCGACGCCCACCCTGTCTGTGGTCACGACGAGCCGGGCGCTGACGGACTACGTCATGCTCGACCTTACCGCACCGAGCGCGAATCCTCCCGCCGACCTGGTGCAACGGCTGCGCAGCGAAGTCGCCGACCTGGTGCGCAACAATGAATATCTGATGCCGTATTATCTGCAGCGAGGCATGAGCAACCCTGCCATGTGGCCCCACAATTCGACCACCCCGCCGGAGCCGCCCTCCATCACATACAACGGTGGCGGGAACGCCTACTGGCACGACTCCGGCGAGCTCTTGCTCACCCTGGCGATGGCCTACCCGTATCTCAATGCAGAGCTTCAAAATCGAGTGCGAGCCTATGTCTCCGATGTCCTTGTCGCCCGCTACCCGCCCTGGCAGGACATGCCCTGGGGAGGCGACTGGCTGAAAAACGGCGCGCCGCGCGAGCTTTATCCGGTGCCGGACGACATCCGCGCCAACCTGAACAACTGGCCGCCGCCGGCCGCCAGCCCGCTTTCGCTCTACGCCGTCTGGTTATGGGCCAAGAACACAGGCGACTGGACGCTGGTGCAGAACAACTGGAGTGCGCTCACCGAACTGTATAACGCACGCCGCGATGTCGCCTACTACGCCGACATCGCCGGTCTGATCGGCTATGCGCGCATGGCAGAACAGCTGTTTGGGGCCGATTCCTCGACCTACATCAACGCGGTCGAGACGGCGGTAGCGGCATTAGAAGCCGGTCGGGTCATCACACCGTACATTGAATATGCGCGCTCCATCGATCAGTACTGGACGCCGCGCGACGATCAGGCGGAATGGGGGAGCTTTCAAGGGTGGTATCTGCCCGTTTTTTTCGGTCTTACACCGGAGATCGGCCTCTACCTGCGCGAGCAGACCAATGGTCAGGCTGCAGCACATGTAATCTCACGGCAGACGGGCAACGGCCTGCGCTGGTGGTACATCACGCGCGCGGGCATTCACGCCGAAGAAGGGGAAAGCTCGTTCACTGCACCGATCGCAGGCTGGTCGCATTTTCTCGCCCGAGCCTACATTCTGGGTGACACGCGAACGACGTTGCGCCGCTGGCTGGATCGACCGTGGGGTCGCGGGGACCTCTACTCGATCCAGAAAATCGTCGCCACGCTTCAGGCCGATGAGAAAGAAGATGGCAAAGAACAAGAGACTCAACAGCAAGAGCTGTTTCTTCCGGTCGTTGTGAAACCTCCTGCCACACCGACGCCGACTCCGACCGCCACGCCGACCAGTACGCCGACGCCCACAAACACCCCCACGCCCCCGCCCGGCGGCTCGACCTACTCGCTACGCTTCTACGGCAACGGCATCAACGACATCGACCGCGTCAAGATTCCCATGAGCAACACCGTGGGCGCCGCGCTGCCGGTCAACATCGGCGCCGGCGATTTCACCATCGAGTTCTGGCTTCGCTACGCGCCCGGCGAAAACAACAGCGGCGTCTGCAGCGAGGGCGGCGACAACTGGATCAACGGCAACATCATTTTCGACCGCGACATTTTCGGTGCGCCGGACTACGGCGATTTTGGTGTTTCGCTCTACGGCGGACGCATCGCCTTCGGCGTCAACAACGGCTCCAGCGGCCAGACGATTTGCGGTGCGACGACGCTGGCGACCAACCAATGGCATCACGTCGCCGTCACCCGCCGCAGCAACGGTGAGATGAGCATCTTCGTCAACGGTGCGCTCGACCGTCGCATCTCCAACGGTCCATCGGGGAACGTCTCCTACCGCGTGGGACGCCCCATCACCGACAACCGATGGTGGAACGAGCCCTTTCTGGTGATCGGTGCGGAGAAACACGACTACGACCCCAACACCTATCCGTCCTTCAGCGGCTGGGTGGACGAAGTGCGCATCTCGAACAGCGTGCGCTACACCGGCGCATTCACGCCCCCCAACACCCCCTTCACGCCCGACGCCAACACGGTCGGCCTCTATCACTTCGACGAAGGCGGTGGCGCAACCTTGCTGGATTCGTCCGGAGCTATAGGCGGGCCAAGCCACGGGGAACGACGCTTCGGTGGCTCGCCTGCCGGGCCGGTGTACGATGCAGTTGTGAAGCGGTTTTAGCGTAGGTGCAAGGAAAAACCTGCAGAAAGCACAAGGGTTGGGCCGCTCGGATGGCCGCAACCTTGTGCGCGCGCAAAAGACTAAGGCTTCAGCAGCACCTTGCCCATCGTCTGCCGGTTCTCGATGTAGGCGTGGGCTTCCGCCGCCTCCGCCAGCGGGAAGATGCGGTCGATGCGCACGTCGAGCTCGCCGGCCTGCACCCACGCAAAGAGTTCATTAGCGCGCCAGAGCAGCTCTTCGCGCGTGGCGACATACGCGCCCAGGCTGGGCCGCGTTAAGTAGAGGGAGCCTTTCTGATTGAGAATCTGCGGGTCAAACGGCCCAACCGGCCCGCTTGCCTGTCCCCACAACACCATCATTCCGCGCGGCTTCAAGCAATCCAGCCCGCCATAGAAGGTGCTCTGCCCCACCGAATCATACACCACATCGACGCCGACGCCGTCGGTCAATCGCTTTGTCTCGCTCACAAAGTCGCTCTGCGTGTAGATGATCGCCTCGTCGGCGCCGGCGCTGCGCGCCAGAGCGGCTTTCTCCTCCGTGCCCACGGTGGCGATCACGCGTGCGCCGGCGCGCTTGGCGACCTGAACGAGCAGGCGCCCGGCTCCGCCCGCCGCGGCATGAATCAGCGCCGTATGTCCTTTCGCCAGCGGAAAGGTACTGATCGCCAGGTAATGCGCCGTCAGCCCCTGCACCATCAACGCCGTGACTACATCCAGTCCCAGTGAAGGAGGCGCCGGAACAAGCTTCGTTGCCGGGACCACCGCGTACTCTGCGTAGGCGCCGTTGACCATGCAGTATGCTACGCGATCGCCCACCTTGACTTCATGCACGCCTTCGCCGACGGCGTCGACGACACCACCCGCCTCCAGCCCCGGCGTGAAGGGCAACGGCAGTTTATATTGACCGGTGCGTTGGTAGATATCGATAAAATTCAAACCGGCGTATTCCACCTTGACGCGCGCCTCGCCGGGCCCCGGTTCGGGGATGGCGACTTCCTCAAGACGCAACACCTCGCGTCCACCCGTCGCGTGAACTCGGATCGCTTTCATCGTGTTTGTCATGACCTCTCCTTGACCGACTTCCGAAAGCAAATGCACGTAAAAACACAAAAGTAAAAACACAAAGATTGTCGCCTCCGATCGTCCAGGAGGCTTGAAGCTCCCCAATCCGCTGTGCTCATCTCGGGAGCCAACGCTTTTCCAGCTTACAGACCATCGTGTACGCCGGGTCAAAGACGTTGCCGACCTCGTACTCTACCGCCTGACCGAGCAGCGTCTGTGCGTGCAGCGGAGAGAGGCCGTACTCGTCCTGGAGCCAGCGCGCCATCTCTGTGGTGGCGTGTTGCAGCGCCTGGTCAAGCGGCCGCGCGTTGCCGACGGTGAAGATGTGCGTCGCCGTCTCCCCGCGCGGCCAGCGGATGCGTCGCCCCTTCTGCAGGTCGAGGGTGAAACGCACGTTGCAGGAGACCTCGACCCCTGCGCCTGCAATCTCCCCGGCGCCTTGCAGGGCGTGACCGTCGCCCAGGAAGAAGAGGGCGCCGGGCGCAAAGACCGGAAAATAGACGGTCACGCCGGCGACGAAGCCGCGATAGTCCATGTTGCCGCCGTGCGGGCCGGAGGTCGCCGTCGAAATTGCCTCGCCGTCGGCAGGCGCCACCCCAAAGCAGCCGAGCATCGGCGCCAGAGGCAAGGTCAGCCCACCGGGGACGGCCGGCTCAACGAGCGAGGCGACGCCCTTCTTCACATCCACCTGCCAATGACTGCGTCGCCGTTCTCCTTTGGGCGGCCACGGCAGCTCTGGAACGAACTCCGGGTCTACCACATTGGGTGCCAACATAGCGTTGCTCCAGCCATACGTTCGGTTCGGCGTGATCGCCTCTAGGCGCACCACAAGTGCATCCCCGGGCTCGGCGCCCTGCACAAAGAAAGGGCCGGTCATGGGGTTGCCGGGCGGCGTCACCTGATTGCGTTGTGCGTCCAGCCCATGTGCGTCGACGGTGGTTGTTTCCACTGTATCGCCCGGCGCCACCGTCAAGGCAGGCGGCGCGGCGGTCAACACATTGTAATAGCGAGTGGGTGTAAAAATATGCGTTGTCACGAGGAGAGCACCGTTTCGATCTCTTTGGCCCACGCCAGCAATAGCTCATCGTCCCCGAAGCGTGCGACCATTTGAAAGCCGACAGGCAGATCGTACACCTTGCCCACCGGAACGGTCAACACCGGGAAGCCGACGGTCGTCCACGGCAAGTTCATGTTGGGGTCGCCCGTCGATTGCAGGCCTGCGGGCGCAGGGCCCGGCGCAGCGGGCGTCACCCATAGATCGATGCCCGCCTGCTGCATCTGTTTCTCCAACCGGTCGCGCAGATCGATGCAACGGCTGCGCAGCTCGCTCAGCTCGGCGTCGCTCACCTGCTTTCCCAACTGGAAGATCTCAGCGGTGCGCGGCCGATACAAATGGCCAAATCGGGCATAAAGCGCCGCGTGTTCGCGAGCGAACTCGGCGAAGACCAGACGACGATGCCATTGGTTGATCTCTTCGATGTCAAGCAGCGTCGGCACATGCCAGACGGTGTAGCCTTCCGCCTCCAGCCGCTGCAACTGCTGTTTGAAAGCAGCCAACGCCTCCTGCGAGGCCTGGCGCAGATAAGGACCGTCGGCCACGCCCAGCACGGGAAAGTCGTCCTCGCTCAACTGCACATCCTCCCACTCCTCGCAGAGGACGGACGCCGCCGCCTCCATGCCTGCCACGTCCTGCGTGAAAAGGCCAATTTGGTCGAGCGTGCGCGAAAAATAAAGGACGCCCGCCGTAGGAATGCGCTGCAAAGTCGGCTTGAAGCCCACGACGCCGCAGAAAGCCGCCGGCCGAATCACCGAACCGATCGTCTGCGTGCCCATGGCCAGCGGAACCATTCCGGCGGCCACCGCTGCGGCCGAGCCGCTGCTCGAACCGCCGGGCGTGTGTGACAGGTTGTGCGGGTTGCGCGTTGGCCCCGGCTCGAAGTAGGCGAATTCAGTCGTCACCGTCTTGCCGGCGATCAACGCGCCTGCATCGCGTAAACGGCGTACGCTGACCGCCTCCTCGCCGGCGAAATGCTCCGACGGAACCTCAGTTCCTGCGCGCGTTACAAAGCCATTGACGTGAATGATGTCTTTGACGCCGACCGGAACGCCGAAGAGAAGGGGACGCCCCTCCGGCTTAGGAAACGTGGCGAGCAGCTCATCCGCGGCTGCATGCAACCGTCTGCGGCGATCTGGCTCCGGCAGAAAGGCCAGCACATATGGATCGATTTGTTCGATGCGGTCGCAGACTTGATCGACGTACACGTGGAGATCGAGCTCACCGCTGCGCAGCGCTTCGGCCGTCTCGGCCAGCGGTGCGGGATAGATCAACATAAACGCCGGCTGCCTTTCCTAGATCAATCCCATCCTGTTGAATACATGAGACTTTTACGCGGTTGGGCCATCTTTTAGAAAACTCAGGGTTTCCTGAAAATCATGTTTCTCGAGAAAACGTCATCAACTGTGTAACTTCTATGCATAATTTTAGAATTCTTTGGCTATGGTTCAAGAAGACAGCGTGGCTCAAAAATCAAAAAGATGTCTGAATGGGTTGCAAGGTGCTCTCGCGGACAATCAGCTCCGGCTGCAACAGGTGAATGGTCGGCGGTGCGGGCTCCGCATCCTGAAGACGCAGTTCAATTTGGCGATGTAACTCTTCCACTGCGACCCGTCCTAGATCGAGAAGGTGTTGACGAATGGTCGTCAGGGCAGGCCAGAAAAAGGCCGACTCCGGAATGTTGTCGAAACCCACGACCGATATTTCTTCCGGCACGCGACGGCCGGTGGCGTGGCAATAGCGCAGCGCGCCAAGCGCCATCTGGTCGTTGCAGGCGAAGACGGCATCGAGGTTCGGTCGACGCCGCAAGAGGGCCTCCAGCGCAGCCTCTCCTGAAGCCGCCGACCAGCTTCCTTCATAAACCAACGTATCGTCGCTGTCCATGCCGACCTCATCGAGCGCACAACGCCATCCCTCCAGTCGCTGCCGAGCCTCCCACCACGTCAACGGCCCCGTGATGACACCGATCGTGCCTCGCCCTGTGGCGATCAGATGATGGGTCGCCAACTGTGCGCCTAAACGGTTATCGGTGGAAACGATCGAGGCGCCCGGCCGCGGCGCCATCGTCAGAAAAATGATCGGCGGCAGCGCGCGGAGCCGCTCCTGATCGATCCACGCCCGATTGTCGCCCACCTCGTGCACCGCCCAGATGATGCCGTCCACACGTCGCGCCGTCAGCTCATCGAGCACGGCGTCGACGTCGGCGACGTCCGGCTCATGCAACAGGTCAAGCAACAGTGAGTATCCCAGTTCCGCCGCCGCCCGCTCGATGCCCACCAGTGTGCGCGAGGGGCCGTAAAATTCCAATCCATACGTCACCACGCCCAACGTATCGCTGCTGCGATTCACCAGGCTGCGCGCCAGGAGATTGGGCTGATACCCCAGCTCCTCTACGGCGCGCAGGACGCGCTCGCGCGTCGCTTCCGACACCGGCCGTTTGCCGGTCAGGACGTTGGAGACTGTGCCCGCGGAGACGCCCGCATGGACGGCGACGTCTACGATGGTCACAGGATGTTTACGCTCCATTCAAAACCCCTATCCGATGCTCAAGTTCGCTCTAACGTTCAAGTCGGCTTGCCTCTTTAGCGGCAACAAGCAACCAAAGAATGGATGAAAAAACAATTGACAAGCGGAATCGAGTTGTGTTACAATTAAATTCGTTAAAACGTTTTAAAGATATTGTACGACGCATCCCTAGGCTTGTCAACGCCCACTTTTTCAAGACCTTCGACGTTATCGAGAGGTTTTATGAATTTGCTGGAGATGCGCGGCATCGTCAAAACCTTTCCGGGCGTGCAGGCGCTGAAGTCTGTTGACTTTGACGTGCGCTACGGGGAAGTGCACGCGCTGGTCGGCGAGAACGGCGCCGGCAAATCGACGCTGATGAAAATCCTCTCCGGCGTCTATCAGGCCGATGCGGGCGAAATCATTTTCAAAGGGCAGCCCGTCGTCTTTCGTACGCCGCGCCAGGCCCAGGACGCGGGTATCGTCACCATCTACCAGGAGCTCAACCAGGTTCCCTACCTCTCTGTGACCGAAAACATCTTTTTGGGCAGCGAATGGACGCGCAACGGCCTGTTGGATTGGTCGGCGATGCATCAAGAGGCGCGACGTTTGCTGGCGAAGCTGCACCTCGACATTGACCCACGTGCGCCGCTCCACACCCTCGGCGTAGGCCAGCAGCAAATGGTAGAGGTGGCGAAGGCGCTGCATCACAAGGCCGACCTGATCATCATGGACGAGCCGACGTCTGCGCTCAGCGTGCGCGAGATCGACGATCTGTTCGCTATCATCGCCGAACTCAAGGCCGAAGGGGTGGCAATCGTCTACATCAGTCACCACCTGGAGGAAACATTCGCCATCAGCGACCGTACAACCGTGTTGCGCGATGGCCGCAAGGTCACCACCCAGCCTTCTTCCGAGCTGAGGGTGGAACAGCTCATTCGTCTGATGGTGGGCCGCGATCTCGCGGAGCAATTCCCCAAAGAAATTGCTCCGCGCGGCAAAGAGATGCTGCGGGTCGAAGGCTTGCGGCGTGAAGGAAAACTCCACGACATTAGCTTCACCGTCCACGCGGGCGAAATCTTAGGCATCGCCGGGTTGGTGGGCGCCGGTCGCACCGAGCTGGTGCGCGCCATCTTCGGCGCCGATCCGATCGACGCCGGCCGCATTTTTGTCGAAGGGAAAGAGGTGCGTATCCGCAACCCGCGCGATGCGGTTCGGCACGGGATTGCACTCCTGACAGAAGACCGCAAGACGCAAGGTTTGGTGCTGGTGATGTCGGTGCGCGACAACGTAACGCTTGCGTCGCTGGATCGCCTAACACGCGGCCTCTTTACAAGCACAGCCAAAGAACAAGAATTAACCGATGGATTCATCGCTGGTCTGGCGATCAAAACACCCGGCCAACAGCAGTTGGTCATGAACCTCTCCGGGGGCAACCAGCAAAAGATCGTGCTGGCGAAATGGTTGGCGACGCATCCCAAGGTGTTGATCTTCGATGAACCGACGCGCGGCATCGATGTCGGCGCCAAGGTGGAGATTTATCGTTTGATGAACGACCTTGCCAAGCGCGGGGTCGCCATTCTGATGGTCAGTTCCGAGCTGCCCGAAGTGTTGGGCATGAGCGACCGCATCATGGTGATTCACGAAGGCCGCGTGACCGGTTTCTTGAACCGTGAGGAAGCCAATCAGGAGCGCATCATGGAGCTGGCGACGGGCATGGCGGCCTCCGAGATCGAGCAGTCGAAGCTTTTCGAGGCAAGCATCCATGAGTGAGACGACAATCTCTGCGCCCCGTGAGCGCAATGAAGCCGTTGAGGCGTTACGCCGCGCCCTGGCGGCGACCGGCCCGTTGCTTGTGCTTTTGCTGTTGATTCTAATTCTGTGGGTTCTGTCCCCACCGTTTCGTTCGCCAACCAGCTTGATGTTGCTGGCGCTGGAGGCGGCGGCGATCGGCGTCGTAGCGGCAGGCCAGACCTTCGTCATTTTGACCGGCGGCATCGATCTCTCCGTTGAGGCGATGGTCTCATTCGCAGGCGTCACAGCTGCCATCCTGATCGCAGGCACCAACATCGCCGGCGGTCAAATTGCCTTCGGCATCGCCGACTGGCAGGCAGTGCTGATCGCCATCACTGCAGGCCTGGCGATCGGCATGTTTCAGGGGCTGATCATCACAGGGATGAACATGAATCCCCTGATCGTCACGCTCGGCTTTCGCAGCATGTTGCTCGGCGTCTCTTTGGTGTGGACGCGCGGTGCAGGCATCAACATCCAGAAGGGGCCATTCCTCAACTTCGTCACCAGCACGGTCGATCTGTTCGGGCTGCGCGTGCCGATGCCTTTCATCATCGTACTGGGAATCTACTTCTTGCTCTGGATTGTCTTAAAACACACCAAATTCGGTCGCTACACCTACGCCATCGGCGGCAATGAAACGGCGACAAGACTCTCCGGCATCAACGTGGATCGGGTCAAAGTCTTTATTTACGGCATCAGCGGCTTGCTCGCAGCGATCGGCGGCATTCTGGTGATGGCCAGGCTGCAATCCGGCGCCTATCAAAACGGTACCAACATGACGTTGATCTCGGTGGCGGCTGTGGTCATCGGCGGCACGGCGCTCTCCGGCGGCGTCGGCGGCATCTGGGGCACGTTGATCGGCGTCTTCATCATTCGCGTTGTGGAGGCCGGCCTCGTTTATATGAGCGTTCCTTCCAACGCTAAGGAGATCGTGATCGGGGCCATCATTGTCCTGGCGGTGGCGCTTGATGTGATTCGCCGGGGAGACGTCAAGTGGCTGCGCTTCCGGCGGGGTCGAACATGAGAAGAAGCACACACCGGGGATACAGATCAGCGTCTCCTGTTGCCTGAAACGGCGACGCTCTTCCGAATTTTGACGCAGAGAGGATTCCCTCTGTCCATATCATTTTTTGTGAGCCGAACAAACCAAGGAGCGAACTATGCAACACAAACCTTTTCTTTCTCTGTTCAGCGTCGTGTTGATCATCGCAATGGTTATTTCCGGCTGTGCGGCTCCAGCAGCAGCTCCGGCGCCTGCGGCGCAAGCGCCCGCTGCGGAAGCGCCGGCGGAGGCCACACAACCCGCCGCCGAAGAAGCGGCGGCGCCTGCGGAAGGCGGCCACTATGTCGGCTTTGTGCCACCGGCCCTGACCAGTCCTTTCCACGTGGCGATGGTCGACGGCGCCACGGCGCGTAGCAAAGAGCTGGGCTGGACCTTGGACGTGCAGGCGCCGGCGAGCGAAGGAGATTTCCAGGCCTTCGTGACCACCGTGCAGCAACTGCTCGAAAAGGGCGTCGAGGCCATCAGCATCAACCCGATCGGCACCGATTCTGCCATCACGGCAGTGAAGGCGGCCAACGAAAAGGGCATTCCGATCCTGGCGCACAACTTCATCACACCCTTTGCCGAGGGTGAGGTGGTCGCGTACATCGGCTATGACCAGTGGGGTGGCGCCGAGAAGCTGGCTGCCTACACCTGCGAACTGATCGCCAAAAAGTACAACACCACGCCGGCGGAGACTAAAGGCAAAGTTTTCATTCTGCTCGGCATCGACAGCATCTTCTCGCATCGGCGCACGGGTGGCTTCAAGGCCGGCCTTGCCAAGAACTGCCCGAACGTCGAGGTGGTTGGCGAGCAGACGGCGGAATGGCTGCGCACTAAGGGCTCGGAAGTGGCAGCCATCGCCCTGCAGGCTAACCCGGATATCGATGTCTTCTACGGCAACAGCGACGAAATGGCGATCGGCGCTGCATTGGCCGCCGAACAGCTCGGCCTGCAAATCAACAAGGACTTCTTTGCGGTCGGCATCGACGGCAATCAACCCACGCTCGATCTGCTGCGCGAAGGCAAATTCAGCGCCACGCTCGGCGTCGACCCGGTGCGCATGGGTGTGACCGTGATCGACACCATGCAGAAGATTTTCAACGGCGAGGAAGTGCCGCAGATCATTCTCACCCCCTCGGTCGTCGTGACGCCGGAGAATCTCCAGGACTATCTCGACGGTAAACTGTGGACGGAGCCGGTGGCCGGCTTCCCCGAATATGACAACGACCTGCCCACGGTGCCGGAAGAGTAAGCCGGAAGAATAACTGTCTGCGATTCACCTGTACAACAGCGCTCCTTTTGACCAGAGAGCGGCGAGACGCCTCGCCGCTCTCTGGTTTTCATCGAGGATCTGCAATTTGACAATTTACTTCGAGTATGACAAATTAGTCTCAACAAACTTTTTTTAGTCTTAACTAAAATTTGACGTTAAGAATGCGATGAAAAAACCCATCGCCACCCAGTCCGTCCAGGACTATCTCAAACATATTTATGAGCTGACCGAGCACGGCTCCTCCGCCAGCACCGGCGCGCTGGCACAGCGCTTAAACGTCAAGCCCGCCTCCGTCACAGGCATGCTGCGAAAGCTGGCGGCGGAAGACCCGCCTCTGGTGGAATATCAGAAACACCAGGGGGTGATGCTCACCGCCGACGGTCGTCGGGCGGCTTTGGAAGTCATCCGCCATCATCGCCTGATTGAAGCGTGGTTGGTGCAATCGCTGGGATATTCCTGGGACGAGGTGCACGAAGAGGCGGAGCGGTTGGAGCACGTTATCTCGGAAGAATTCGAGCGGCGCATCGACGCTGCGCTCGGCCACCCGACGCGCGACCCGCACGGTGAAATCATTCCCGGCGCCGACTTGAGCATGCCCGAAGACGAATCGATGCCTCTTTCGGCGTTGCGCCCGGGGCGAAGCGCAACCGTTCTGCGCGTCTTGGCGCGTGACCCGAATCTGCTGCGCCATCTCGACTCTTTAGGGCTGACGCCGGGCGCCCGAATTGAAGCGCTCGATTATTCGCCCTTCGACAACAACCTGACCATTCGAGTCGGAGAAAAGATGCACGTGCTGGGGCTGAACATCACGACCAAGGTCTTTGTTCGATTCGATGGAGAAAGCCACAAAGATTGATGCAGAGGGGAAAAGGATCGAGGGCTAAAATGCAACGTTTTCTCGGAGTTCTTTTGATATTGGCGCTCTCGTTGAGCGCCTGTGCGGCTACACCGACGGCTGCCTCTAACGGCAAACTCACCATTGTGACGACGACAGGGATGATCGCCGATATCGTCCGAAACGTGGGCGGTGAGCGCGTGCAGGTGACCGCCCTGATGGGTCCCGGCGTCGACCCTCATCTGTACAAAGCCAGCGAGGGCGACGTGCGCCGTCTGCAGTCGGCCAAGCTGATTTTTTACAACGGTCTGCACCTTGAAGCGCAGTTGGGCGAAGTGCTCAAGAAGATGAACGATTTCGGCGTCACGACCGTCGCCGTTGCAGAAGGGATCGATCCCGGCAGACTGCTTGCGCACCCGACCTACCCGGATCTATACGACCCACACATCTGGTTCGACGTCACTTTATGGATGCAAGCGGTGGAACGCGTGAAGGAAGCGCTTATCGCCGCCGATCCAGATCACGCCGACGAATACGAGGCCAACACAGCGGCGTACTTGAAAGAACTGGAGACGCTCCATCAATACGTGTTGAGCCAGGCGGCGAAGGTTCCCACCGAAAAGCGCGTCCTCATCACGGCGCACGACGCCTTCCATTACTTCGGTCGCGCCTACGGATTTGAAGTGCGTGGGCTACAGGGCATCAGCACCGAGGCACAGCCGGGCGCAGCTGACGTCCAGAACCTGGCCGCCTTCATCGTCGAGCGACGCATCCCTGCGATTTTCGTGGAGACCTCTGTGCCGCAGCGCAACATTGAGGCGGTGCAGGCCGCTGTGCAGGCCCGAGGTTTCGACGTTCGGCTGGGCGGCGCGCTCTTTTCCGACGCCATGGGCGAGGAAGGAACGCCGGAGGGGACGTACATCGGCATGGTCAAACACAACATCGACACGATTGTTCGTGCTTTACTGGAGACAAGCCATGACAACAACAGCGATTGAGGTCAGCGATCTAACCGCAGCGTATAAAGACAAACCGGTGCTCTGGCATGTGGACATGCAGGCGCCGTCAGGCGCACTGATGGCCATTGTCGGCCCCAACGGCGCCGGCAAGACCACATTGATCAAGGCCATCCTGGGGCTGGTGCGGCCGCTCTCCGGACGAGCGCTCATCTACGGCAAGCCTTACCCGCAGCAGCGCCATCGGGTGGCGTATGTGCCGCAACGCAGCAGCGTCGACTGGGACTTTCCCACCAGCGTGTTGGACGTCGTCATGATGGGACGCTACGGCGCGCTGGGCTGGTTCAAGCGTCCCGGCTCCGCCGAGCGCCGCGCTGCTCTAGATGCGCTGGATAAAGTGGGGATGGTCGACTTCGCCGAACGGCAGATCGGGCAACTTTCAGGCGGTCAGCAACAGCGCGTCTTTCTTGCCCGCGCGCTCGTGCAAAACGCCGAGGTCTACCTCATGGACGAGCCGTTTCAGGGCGTCGACGCCACGACGGAGCGAGCGATCGTGCGGCTGTTGCAGGAGCTGCGCTCGCTCGGAAAAACCGTGCTCGTCGTCCACCACGACCTGCAGACGGTTCCGGAGTATTTCGATTGGGTGATGATGCTCAACGTGCGTTCCATCGCCTGCGGGCCGGTGAGCGAAGTCTTCAACGAGCAAAATCTGCGCGCAACCTATGGCGGCAAGATCGCTTTCTTGAACGGCAACGGCGTCGGAGGAGTTCAGGATGGATATCGGCCAGCTCTTTCACAACCTGCTCTTTGATTACACGTTGCGCACGGTGGCGCTCGGCGCCGCGGTGATAGGAATCGTCAGCGGTGCGCTCGGTGCATTTGCGGTGCTGCGCAGGCAGAGCCTGCTCGGCGACGCCATTTCACACGCTGCGCTGCCGGGGATCGTGATTGCCTTTTTGCTTACGCGCAGCCGGGAGCCGACGATCGTTTTGCTCGGCGCGCTGGCAGCCGGCTGGGCGGCGACGCTCAGCATCACCGCCATCGTCCGCACAACGCGCATCAAGGACGACAGCGCGCTCGGCCTGGTGCTCTCCGTCTTTTTCGGCTTTGGCCTGATGTTGTTGACCTTCGCGCAAAAGTTATCCGACGCCAGGCAGGCGGGGCTGGATAAATTTCTCTTCGGGCAGGCCGCCACGCTGTTGCAAAGGGACGTTGTCACAATGGCAACGGTGGGCGCGCTGGCGCTGGGAACAACGCTGCTCTTTTGGAAGGAATTTAAGTTGCTCACTTTCGACGCCGATTACGCCGCATCGCTGGGGCATCCTGTGCGGGCGTTGGACGTCTTGCTGACGACGCTGCTCGTGATCGCCATCGTTATCGGGCTGCAGACGGTGGGCGTGGTGCTGATGTCGGCGATGCTTGTGGCGCCGGCGGCAGCGGCGCGTCAATGGACGAATCGGCTGGAAACGATGGTGGGGCTCAGCGGCCTGTTCGGCGCTCTGGCCGGCGTGAGCGGCGCCCTGATCAGCAGCGCTATGGAAAAGACGCCGACCGGGCCGGTGATCGTGTTGTGCATCAGCGCCATTGTGCTGGTCTCGCTGCTCTTTGCGCCTGCGCGCGGGCTGGTGTGGAAACGGCTGCGCAACTTCCGAAATCAACGGCGAATCCACACGGCGCCCCTACAACTTTAAAGAGAAATTCAACGCAAAGGCGCAGGACGTAAAGAAACGACAAGAGGGATCGTCCGGCTGCATGGAGCTTCTTTGGAGCCTCCAGGCGACAAAAAAGAACGGGAGCTAGGAGTTGGCATATGTCGCTTGCACAGATTGAAATTCAGGTGATTGCGGCGCTGGTAGCGACGGCGTGTGCATTGCCGGGCGTCTTCCTGGTCCTGCGTCGCATGGCGATGATGAGTGACGCAATCAGCCACACCGTGCTGCTGGGGATCGTGCTGGCATTTTTTCTCACCAAGAGCCTGACCTCCCCGCTCCTGATCGCAGGCGCAGCGTTGATGGGCGTGCTCACCGTCAGCCTGGTCGAGCTG
>JANWYX010000254.1 GCA_025055055.1 Caldilinea sp.
GAGATGGTGATGCCCGGAGACAACGTGCAGATGAAGGTGAAATTGATTTCGCCGGTGGCATTAGAGACGGGCAGCCGCTTCGCCATCCGCGAGGGCGGTCGCACCGTCGGCGCAGGCGTCATCACCGAAATCGTCAAGTAATGGGGACGTGCATGGAGGGACGGTGAGGTAAGAAAGGCAGTCAGTTATTTGCCGTCCCTTCCTTTTTTACTTGAGCGCTGTCTACTTTTACTCGAGCGCTGTTTACGGAGGCCAAGAGAGATAGGACATGGCTAAGCAGAGGATTCGCATCAAACTGAAAGCATATGACCATCGCGTTCTGGATGCATCGGTGCGCCAGATCGTCGATGCGGCTGAGCAAACGGGCGCTCAGGTTGTCGGGCCGGTGCCGCTGCCCACCACCATCGAAAAATTTACGGTCATGCGCTCGCCCTTTATCGACAAGGACAGTCGCGAGCAATTTGAGATTCGCACGCACAAGCGGCTGATCGACGTAATTGATCCCGGCAGCAAGACGATCGAAAATCTCACGCGTCTCAATCTGCCGGCGGGTGTCGATATCGAAATCAAATTGTAAAAGTGTCCAATGGAAGTTCCTGCTGATTAGGGCTATGATTGCTTCGGCTCTATCAGCAGCGTCGAAGGAAGCCCTGCTATTGATTTAGGGGATGATGAAGTTCGGCGGTTTTGGCGAAATTGACTTGCGCCTGGGTTGCACGCAGCGTTCGCCGATAACCGTGAAACTGGCAGTCCCAGGAGGATGAGATGAGAGGAATTTTGGGGAAGAAGGTGGGGATGACACAGCTCTTTGACAAGAGCGGCGCAGTCATTCCGGTTACGATTATCGAAGCAGGCCCTTGCTACGTCACTCAGGTCAAGACCGAGGAGACGGATGGTTACAACGCCGTGCAGCTCGGGTATGAGGTTGCGTCCGAACGCAAGCTGACGAAGGGGCAGCGCGGCCATTTGCAGAAGGCGGGTGCGCCATTGCTGCGGCGTCTGCGCGAAATTCGCTATGACGAGACGCCTTCCCTGAGTGTAGGTGATATCGTCAAGGCCGACATCTTTGCGGAAGGCGACCTGGTCGACGTGACGGGTGTCTCCAAAGGCCGCGGCTTCGCCGGCGCCGTGAAGCGACACGGCTTTGCCGGCGGCCCCAAGACGCATGGCCAGTCGGACCGTCATCGCGCTACCGGTTCGCGCGGGGCCGGCACCACGCCGGGACACACCTTCCCGGGTACCAGGGCGCCGGGGCAATATGGCGCCGCCCGCACCACTGTGCAGAATTTGAAGGTGGCGTTGGTCGATCCGGAGCGCAACCTAATTGCAGTGCGCGGGGCAATTCCCGGGCCGCGCGGGGCGTTGGTCATCGTGCGCGAATCGGTCAAGGCGCTGAAGAAGGCAAAGCGGGCCAAGTAGGGCGCGCCAGGAAGACGAAGGAGTAACAGACCATGCTTGTACCTGTAAAAGATATGAACGGGCGGCAGGTCGGCGAAGTCGAACTGAGCGACGCCGTCTTTGCAGCCCCGATTCACACTGCAGTGATGCATCAGGCGCTGATGCGCCAACTGGCGAACGCTCGCCTGGGCACGCACGACACCAAGACGCGTAGCGAGGTCTCCGGCGGAGGCCGCAAACCGTGGCGCCAGAAGGGTACCGGCCGCGCGCGCCAGGGTTCGATCCGTGCGCCCCAGTGGGTGGGCGGCGGCACCGTCTTCGGCCCGACCCCGCGTAAATACACCAAGGCGCTGCCGAAGAAAATGCAGCGGATGGCGTTGCGCAGCGCACTATCGGTGAAGGCGGCCGACGGTCAGATCGTTGTGGTTGACCGGGTTGCAATCGATGCGCCGAAAACCAAGACCGCCGTTCAAATGTTGTCTGCACTTGGCATCGAGAACCAGAAGGTGTTGCTCGTCACGAACGAGAAGAGCCTCCCGGTGTGGAAGAGCGTGCGCAATCTGCCGCAGGTGAAGCCCCTCCTGAGCGGCTACATCAACGTTCGGGATTTGCTCGGCTACGACGTGCTGCTTTTAACGCGCGATGCGGTGGATTTCATCGAGGCGTGGCTTGGCGCCGATGCGCCTGCGACTGAAGAGGTGGAGGCGTAACCATGCACATTTACGAGGTGTTGAAGCGTCCGATCGTCACCGAGAAGACGATGATCGCCACCGACGAACAAAACAAGGTCACGTTCGAGGTGGACATGCGCGCCAATAAATTGCAGGTGAAAGAGGCGGTGGAGACTGCCTTTAACGTCGATGTAACCGACGTCCACATTCTGGTGATGCCGGCGAAGACCTCGCGACGCGGCAAGCGCATTCGCATTCGCCAGCCGAAGTGGAAGAAGGCTGTCGTCACCTTGGCGCCCGGCAACAGCATCCAGTTGTTCGAGGGCGTATAACGAGGGGAGAAGACCGATGGCAATCAAAATTTATCG
>JANWYX010000262.1 GCA_025055055.1 Caldilinea sp.
CAGTCGTCGATAGCGTCCATGCCCGCGCATTTCAATCAGCTCGGTGTGGCCGCCGGAGACGATCAACACCACCACCGGAAAATTGTCTGCAGGTTGCATCTGATCCGCGCCAGGCGCTTCCAGCCAGTTCGAGTAGATATGCCCCTCCAGATGATTGACGGCCAACAGCGGGCGATCGGCGGCGAAGGCCAGCCCTTTGGCTGCGTTGACGCCCACCAACAGGCTGCCCGCCAGCCCGGGGCCATGCGTCACAGCGATAGCGTCGAGCATCTGGGGAGAGACGCCGGCCTCCGCCAACGCCTGCTCAATCACGGGTTGGATGGCAAGCACGTGCTGTCGGCTCGCCACCTCGGGAAAGACGCCGCCAAAGCGACGATGCAACTCAATTTGTGTTGCCACCACGTTGGAATGGACGCAGCGCCCATCCTCGACCACGGCGGCGGCAGTTTCGTCACAGCTGGTTTCGATTGCAAGAATTTTTGTCATACGTCAACAGAATTGCAGATTCGGGGTTACATGGTGGCCGGTGCGTTCATTTGCCTCCGCCCCATTCCATCCCCCTAAAGCACATTCCAAACCCAAAAGACGAGGTAGTCCGCCTCAGAGTTACGCACCTGCACCATCAATTTGTCTATTTTATGGTATATTTATCCCGATCTCCATATCCGCATGAATCCTAAAAAAGGATGCCGCTTATGCAGAATCCATCTCTGCCCGACCCTTCAAGCCTGAAAGCAACCTCCTTGGTGGATATCGCTGCGGAACTGGGGCGTCATAGCGTCGGAGGTGGGCTGACGCGACGCCGCAGTGCCTACACGGCGCTCCATTGTCTGGCCGTGTTTGCACGCAAGCAATTCGACTTTCTGATCAAAGGACTGCAGCCGGGCGGCGCATTTGAGGCCGACCCACGCTATCCGCTCGCCTTTTTGCTGGAAGCCACCGCCCGCCAAACTTCCTTTGACATCGATGTATTGCTGCGTTCGATTAGCCATCGGGAGGGGAGCTCTTCAACGGCTTCAATGCGACAGACGCTAGAGCTGGCCGATCGACTGGCAACGGCTGCCATTGCGCCGGCGGTGGGTCATGGATTGGTTGAGCCGACCGTTATGCTGACCTATTTCCAAAAATCGCCCACCATCCGCTTGATGCCCTATGCGCCGATCGCCGTCATCGGCATTGATTTCAGCGCAGTCGGCGACCGCAACCGGCTGGCGGCAATTGCACACGAAACCGGCCATCACGTGTATCGGCAGATCACGGTGAATTATCTCTCCAATCTCGACGAACAGATAGAGACTCTGGCTGCACCGGCGCCTCAAGCCGAGAGCGAACGTTGGCCATCATGGCTGCTGGCGTGGGAAGAAGAGATCTTCGCCGACATCTACGCCGCCTTGATCGCCGGGCCGATCGCGGCGCTGGGGCTGCACAAAGTGATTCTGACCGGTCGCCGCGACAGCCTGGTGGAAGACGACGGCGACCATCCTCTCGACGCGCTGCGCCCGCAAATCCTGCACACTACCCTGCGCATGATGGCGGAAAAGAGATCTGCCGAACAACGAGCGGCGCTGCTCACCGCCACAGAAGCGCTGGAAGCCGCCTGGCGGCAGACGCTGAAGGATCACGGCAGTCCTACGGAATTTCTACCGGCAGGCGGCGATGCGCCTGTTTCGCTGGGCGAGGCCGAAGCGCTTCTGTGCAATCTGGTGGAGGAGATGTTGAACGGCGCCCTTGCGCCGCTGGCGGCCGACGCCGGACGCGCCCTCTGGAGCTCGGGTGCAGTGGAGTCCTTGGCGGCGCTTGCGTCCTGTGAGGAGCAGTTTGCGGAAACCTGTCGGGCGCTTTCCGGCTCCCCTTTGCCGGAACTGGCCCTGCGCGATCGGAATCGCGTCGTGGCAGTGGCGCGCTTTCCCGTTAAGGGAGAAGGCGGCCGGCGCGTCGTGGGAGAGATCGGGGATCCCCACCTGGACGAGCTGCGCGAGGCAGGCCTGGCGGGCGCGGCGTTGGCGGCCGACCGGTGGAAGGCTGTCTTCCTCGCCGGCGACTGGACGACGCAGGAAGGCGGCAGCGGCATCAAACCGCCGGTGATGCGCCGCAGCGCCACCCGACGTCCGCCGTACACACCGTATCGATATACAACACCTTCTTCGGGCGGGACTTCTTCAGGCGGTACGGCGAGGGCCGGCGGCTCTGGGCAGCCTCGTTCCAAAGCTGCAAAGTGAGCGCTGCGCTCAATCTGATTTTACTTCAAACCGATATCTGTACCTTGCCCTCTCTGTAGTCACGCGCGTCAGGCCGCTGACGGCAAGAACGATATGGCGACGGTTGTTCAGCCCGGCTAGGTCAACCGTCGCCCGGCCGTCATCGCCCACCGACACGCGCGTGACCTGCTCCAGCCGGCCGTCTTTGAACTCCAACGCCTGCACCAACCAGCGCTGCGGCAGCCGGTTGTCGGTGAGAATCCAGCCCTCGCTCTCCCAACCGGCGACCTCGTCCTCGAAGCTGTCCTCGAAACCGACCGCCGGGATTGCGAGATCGTCCAGAAACCAGCCTTCTGTGTTGACGGCGTCGTCGGTGACGTAGCTGAAGCGGAGCCAAAGCGGTCCGCCGGCGAAGGCGCTCAGATCGTAGGTCTCCTGCACCCAGCCGGGCGCTTCTTCGCCGCTTATGCCGGTGTAGCCGGGGCCCAACGCATTGCCGGTCGGGTTGTCGGCGCGCGTGCGCTGACCGGGCAGGATGATCCAGTCGATTGCATCGCGGCTCGCCATGACGTAGCCATAGTCGTAGGTTTCTTCGATGCTCCACCACGTAGCCAGAGTCATCGTTATCGGCGTTCCCGGCTCCAGAGCGCTAAGGTCGAAGCGCCGCGTCAGCCGAGAATTGGCGTCGTCTCCTCGATTGCTCCACCACATGCGCATGCCGTCGAACGGCTGCGTCGACGCCAGTTGCGTCTGCGTGGCGCCCTCGAAACGAAAGATGAAATCGCCTTCTCCTTCGACCAGAAGATAGTCTACACCGTAGTTAGCAACATCCGTTTCCACAACGCCGAGACCGGCTGTAGCGTCGGCGGTCAGTCGATACGTGGCCGCAGCCTGCGGCTTGGGCAGCGAGAGGCGATGGTAGCCAAAGCGCACGTCATCGGCCGCTTCGGAGACGTCCGCCCAGTTGGCCGCCACCCAGTCCGCAAAGAGATCGTCGAAGGTCTCGCGTGCGCCGAAGGTTACCAGCGCAGCGTCGACGCCGTTGGCCCCGTTGCGTGGCTCCGCCACTAACACGCCCAGAAAATCGTCGCCAAAGCGTTGCGCCAGATAGGCGACAAAGAGATAGGCGGCTCCGTAATGCGGCGCGCCGGAGCCGGGATTGGGACTCCATGTCGTAAGCGAAAGATCGGGGTTGTTGAGATAGATATGGGCAAAGCGAATGTCCGGCGCGTAGCCTGCCACCTCTTGTGCGTACTCGCTCAACCCTTCGTTGAGCCAGAGGTCCTCCCCACGATCCTGGTTCCAATGGATCATGTGCTGGAACTCGTGCGCCAGCACCGTCTCGTACATGCGATAATCCTGCAGCCGGTTGAGCCAGTCAAGATTAATGAAAAAAATCTCTTTCTCATTCGAGAACGGATTGACCACGCGCGTGTATTTGTCGGCGCTGTAAAAATAGCCGGCTACGTTTGCTCCCGTGCGGGTGGTGTGCAGAATGTGCAGCCGCGGATCGCCGTCCACGCCCGGATTCCACTCACTGCCGAAAAGGTTGACCAGCGCCGGATAGATGTCGCTGCTGAAGCGGTCGATCGATTGCCGGATGCGGCGAGCATCGTAGGGCTGCTCCAACTCCACCCAAACGTTCGCCACATCGGTCTGATAGATCAACTCGGCAACGATCTCGATGTTCTGCTTTGCATCGGAGTTGTGCACCCAAAATCGCTCCCGATCGCCGACCCGATGGCGTTTCGGCTCGGCGAAGATCGGCGCATCGTCGAGGTCGGGGTTCAGCTCGACGGCCAGGCGCACCGGGTCGCGGCGCGGCGCCTCCACCAGGCGAAGTTGCGTCTCGGTGTCCATCCGCGCCAGCACGGCGGCGGGGACAGGCGTCGGCTCGCTACGTAGGAGCGTAGAACGTGGGAGCGAGGTAGCGACGGGCGCAGCCTCCGCCGGCGCAGGAGGAGCGACCGGGGCCGCGCACGCCGACAATCCCACAAGCAGAAGCAGCAACAGCAGCGACCGCATACGCAACTGCCAGATGCGCATCTGCTCCACGGAGGGAGGATAGGCGGGCGCTGTGAGCACCTTCTGTTGAAAAAGATTGCAGGACCATCGCCGAAGACGAAGGCGCCGCTCTGTTCGGCGCTGCTCATCGTTCTGGCGTCGTTCTGCAAAATCCCGTGGCTGCATCTCTGCGCTTTTCTTCCCTTCTATCGCAACTGTTCGACCGCCATCCGCCACAGCGTCACCGTGCACGCCCGCGCGTCGCTCGCAGCGATGAAAAGCTGCTCTCCCGCCTGGAATGCAGCGATCCCGGTCGGCCAGAGCAGCTGATCGACGTAGCCAAATTGTTGCAGCGGCCGTCCGGTCGCCGCAAACGCCGTGAAAGTGCGCCGCGCCGGATCGGTGATGAGGAAGCCGCCGTTAGGCAGGTGCGCCATCTTTGGACCGTGGATGGTGGCGGTCGGCTGAAGGGCGGTCAGGCCACCGTCCAGTTCCAGATTCCAGAGGCGACCGTCCTCAGCGGTGATCGCCCACAGCCCGCGCGGTGTGTGCAGCGCATCGACCGGTTGGCCGCGCGCCAGGGGGCTATCGACGCCGCCGTATTGCGCCAGCGAAAACCCGTCCTGATTCAACACCACGACGCGGCCGCCGCCGGTGTCGGCGACTGCGATGGCGCCGTCGGCCGCTATGTCAAAGCCGCGCGGCCGATAGAACGAAGTTTGCACAGGCAACGGCGTCAGCGCGCCGTCGGCGTTCAGCCGAACAATCGGGCTTCCGACGGCGTCGAGCACCAACAACGAACCGTCCGAAGCAAAGGCGACGTCAACAGGCTCTTCAAACCCCGCGTCCGCAATCGACGGGCGAAAGCCGCCGTCCAGGTCAAGCACCTGCACGCGCCGGTTGCCGGTGTCGGCCACGTAGAGCTGCGCGCCGGTGGGAGCAAAGGCGAGGCCGTTGGGTGCGTTGAACTGATTTTCACCCGAGCCGCATCCTGCGCCTACGGACCAGAGCGTCTCCAAGGGCAATGGCTCCAGCTGCTGCGGCGGGATGCGCACGCCCGGTTGCGCAGCGCTGACCAAGCGCAGCAGCGCAAAGGCGTCGTCACCTAGTCGAGGGTCGAGGAGCGGCAGCGCGGGCGGCGGCGCTTGATCGATCAATGTGCGTTCGCCCGTGACCGGCGCAAGATAAGCGCCGGCCAACTCTCCAGGGCCGGCGCCGGGCGGCTGCCAGAGCAGACGAAAGTCAGGCGTTCCATCAACAGGTCGATAGCGAATCGCCAGATCGCGCCAGCCCTGTTCCAGGTAAATCAACCCTTCATGATAGGCGGTTTCGGGGTTTGTTCCATCGGCCTGTTGCCCATCCACCACGAGCCTGCCGTCGATCCAGATCTGATGCGGGCCGTTAGCCAGTGCAGCGATCAGATGCTCCCCGGCACGCGCGACGCCCAATTTGCCCTGCCAGTGCACATTGTAGGGCGGCTCCAGCCCAAAATCAAAGCCGAGGATGCGATCCAACCGTCGGGTCAACACCATGCCGCCCGGCGCATCCCCCGCCCAATATTCGCCGAACAGACCGGCTTCCGGCAGCGGAGGCGCATGCAAAACGCTCGTGGGCAAGGGGCTGCGCGCTGCGCCCGGTGGCCGCCAAAAGAGCGCCAGGTCGCCGGGCCGATCGCCGCTGCGATAGTCGATCTCCAGCGTATGCACCCCTTGAGCCAGATGGACGCTTTTCTCGCGGATCCCCAGCTGCGTGTCGAGCACCAGCTGCCCATCGATCAGCAACGACGCAGTTGCGCTGCCGCCGACCTCGACGGCAAATTCCACTGCGCCCATTTGGGCCAGCGACAGAGAAGCCGAAAGGCGGGCGGTGAAGGGGGGCGGCGCCGGCGGCCGAGCTTGCCAGTCAAACGCAGTCGTTGCCACCAATGTCTCGAACTCGGCGCCTCCCGCCTCCGTCGGTGCGCCCCGATAAAGACGCAGCTGAAACGCCTGATGGTCAAGGATCGTTTGTCGGGAGACGAGCGCCTGCGTGAACGCAGTGCGTTGCGCAGCCGGCAACCATGCCTCTTCCGGCGCGCTGTTGACGACCTCGGCAGCGGGATAGGTGAGCAACACCTGCTCAAGCACCTGATTTTGCCCTCCCGGTGTCAGATAGACCACGTCGCCCGGCGGTAGGGCTGCGTAAGGCAACGTCGTCCCAAAATCGAGCATCTGAACGCGGCCTGCGTTCATCGCCTCGCCCACCAGCAGGCGTAGACCTGGATGCTGAAACACGCCGGCGGGAACGACAAAGGTCGTTTGTGCGTCACCTCCTGCAATGTGGCCGGCGATGTAACGGGCGATCTCGTTCGGAAGCGAAGCGACATCTCCGCGTTGCGCAGCGTTCAATGCCACGACCATGCGCGTTGCGGCGACGCCCAGAAGCAGCGTCAGCGCCAGCGCAGTCGCCGTCGACAGTCGCGCAGGACGAACGAGACCACCCCAGGCCGTTGTCAGCGCATCCATCATACGCTCCAGCCCAATACCCCCAATCGCCAGCCAGAAGGGCAGCACGGGCAACAGGAGGGAGCGCAGGGGCGTTGCGCTGGAATCCACCCGCAGCGCCGCTGCGCTGAAGACGATAGCGCCAGCAGCGACCAAGAGCGCAGCGGGACGTCGCACGTTGCGCGCCAACGCGCCGGCGCCGACGATAACGAGCGCAATCACCACGGACGGCAACAATCCACCACCGCCTATTGCGCTCTCCGGCGCAGCATCGGGACGGAGCAGAGCGCCGAACAAAACGACCGCCTGTTCCCAAAGGTCGGCGGTTGTCGAAGTCGTCGGTGAAGCGCCGGTGCGGTGTAGGAGTGCAGGCGCGGCCACGCCGACCATGGCGACGATTGCGCTGACCGGCACCGCAACGGGAAGCGATCTGTGATGTTCAGAGCCGTCGGGCAGGAACGCCAGCCCCAGCGCAGCGAGCGACCAGAGAAGCGCAGCGAGGCGCAACGCCTCGACTTCGACAAAAAGCAGCCCCAGCGCCAGCCCGGCGAGCGTCCACCGGCGCACATCGGCGTGCGCCAGCGCCTGCAATGTCAGCCATAACGCCAGCGTTGCAAAACCCATCGGCGCCAGCCAGGCGTCGGCGACGCGTCCGGCATACAGATGCCAGGGGTTAAGCGCCAGCAACAGCAGCACAGGGACTGCTGCGAGCGGCGGGGCCAGCCGTCTCGTCACGCCTACAAACGCCAGCAGGCCGAGAACGCCGAATAGGGTCGCCGCCAGCCGCAGGCTGAGCAAGCCATCGCCTGTGAAGCGGAGCAGGAGCTGCGCCAGTCGCTCATAGAGGTTGAATGCGCCCGGCGTCGACGCTGTGAGCGTCTGTCCTTCCACCAGGCGCAACGCGTCGATGCATTCCACGTCGATGCACCCCGACGGCAACCCTCCTAGGTTCCAAACGCGCAGCGCAACGCCGAGAAGCAGGACGAACAGGAGCCCCAGCCAGGCGCTATGCTGCAGGTCGAATGAGGGCGGCACTTTGCGGCCATCCGGCGTCACGCGCACAAAGCGCCCGCGCGCATCCTGTTCCCAGCGAGAGATGGGCGGCGCGTAGACGTACGTTGCGCCCGGCCACCAGACGCCGATGATGGAGAGAACGACGCCCATCAGCCAAACCAGCGTCGCCATCAGCTTCAATGAAACGTCGGGCGCAACGCCGACGCCGAGCCCCCCTACCACAAGACAGACCAGGCCGGTGAGCCAGATCACCTGACCAAGCCCGGAAAGATTCACAATGCGGCGCAAGGCAGGCATGGGTTGCCAGCCGGCGCCCTGCCAGGCGAAGAGCGCAGCGGCAAGGAACGCCAACAGCCCGGCGTCGCGCAGCAAGTAGGGCGCAAACGCCTCGGCCCCGGCGACGACGTGGACGGCCCTCCACGCCAGAAATCCAGCCAGTAACTGCAGGGAAAAGCGACGCATGGATCGACGCCTCGAATCGTGCTTTGATCGTCTATGTCGTCTATCTGGGCGGGGCGGCGCGGAAGATGCGATTCAGAATTTCCGCACGCTCTTCCGGCGTCGCCCAGCGCGGCTGCGCAAAATCTTCGAGCACCATCGTCAACAGCTCGGTGTTGAGCAGACGGCCGTTGTAGATCGTGTGTCGCGCAGCCAGCTCGGTGCGCGTTTCCCAGCTCCACATCTGGTCGAAAAAGAAGTTGCCCAAGCCGTAACTGATGATGCCGGGGCCGCCGGGATCGCCGACGCCGTAAGGCTCCTGCGCCTGCGGCACATGGCTCTGCACGCCGGTGACGATGTCGGCGCCCGCCGCGCGCAGTTCTCGGAAGTCGGCGATTTGGGAAGCGATCGGATACGGCTCATAGGTCTCGGTGTGTTGGAGTTCCACAGAAACGATGTCCACCACCTCCGACAGTTGGCGCACCAGCGCCAACAGCAGCTCTCGATTGTCGTAATAATAGCAAGCGCCGGGCAGATCGGTCGTCGCCCAGGCGTGCTCCGGCCAAAACGCTAGCGCTGCGATGAAGGCGAAGGTATTGCCGTGATCCTCCCAGAGCAGCGGTGCGCACGCCTCGTTGACGTTAAAGCCGCTCCCGTAGTACGGGATACCGTTTTCGCGATACCAGTTCAACGACCAACGTGCGCCCTCGCGGCCAAAGTCGTTGACGTGGTTGCCGCTCAGCCCCACGATGTCTGTGCCCAATGCCTCCAGTGCAGCCCAATAGTTGGGGTGGCTGCACAGGATCAGGTTGTTTTCGGTCGGGTCGGCCACACAGTCGTCGAGGAAAGGCACTTCGTTGCTGATGTGCGTGATGTCGGCGGCGGCGAAGACGTCGGAGATCACGCGCGAAGGGTAGTCATAGCCTTTCTGATCCATACGCAGCGCTGTGACGCGCGACATCGCCGTCACACCGGTCATGATAAGCTGCGTGAGCCGGGAAGGGTCGCGATTGGTGTAGGGCAGGATGACGTCGCGCAATAGCGGCTGCACGACACTCGTCCCGCGACCCGACACATCCAATGCCACGGCGAGCGGATAAGTGCGAATGTTGAAACGGTTGCTCAACACATTGACGCCATCGACCGTCAACGCCTTGAAGCGCGGGTCAAGCCGGTCAAAGGGCAGGATCGCCAACGCGCCGGGGTCGCCTTCGATGGCGTTCAGCAGTTGACTTTGGGGCATGAGCACACCCGCAAAGTCGCCGAGGACGGGACGCAGGAGGGCGGCGGTCTCGACGTCGGCGTAGATCGGAGGCGCACCTTCCACGCCTCGCCAGGCGGCGCTCACCTCGTCCAAGCTGATGTCATCGCGGACGGTGGCGAAGGGCATGGCGACAGCAAACACGCGCTCGGCCAGCGGCGCCGATGCGGAGACTACGGGACGGAGGTCGATGCGCACCTGCGCCGTCTCCGGGCGGTCGAGGACATACAGCGGCTGAAGGCCGGCACCGGTCTCCACCTGCTCGATCTGATTCAGGCGCGCCAACAGGGCCGGACCCCACTGAACGGGAACCGAATCGGCAAGCGCCACGGTGATCGGCCCGTCCAACAACTCCGGCGTGGGCGTCGGCGCGGGCAAAGTCGGTGTAGGCGCGGGCGTAGGAGGCTGCGTAATCACGGGCGGCAGCAGCAACGTCAACGGCGTCGGCGTAGGGGTGGGCGTAGGCGTTGGAAAGGCGAGGGCGCCCATCCATGGGATTGATCCATCGGCGGAGGGTGCGCTCTCCTCAATCATATCGTCGAGCGCAGAGATCGTCGACTGCAGCGGCTGGCAGCCAGAGAGGAGGGCAACGCTAAAAGCAAGGAACGCCCACACGCGCAAGGGACGAAACAGGCGAAGATGCATCTGAACCATCCTAGTCTCTTTCCACAACTCGTTCCTATATGCACAACTCTAGCGAGTATAACGCAGCATGGAGATTGCGCCCAAGATAGGCGTCCACCGCACCGGCCTCTTCGCTGCACCGGTGCAATGCCCAGGCCTAATTCTACCTTGCCCCGGTCGTCATCGCTTGGCGGTTGCATGTATAATGGCCGATTGTGGATAAAATCGACGTCTCGCTTCCAGAATCGCGCACTCCAGACCGACCGGCGGCGGGGTTGGATAGCCGCCGCATGGCCGGCGCCGCCTTGCTGGTCATGCTCTTTTTTGTGCTCAGTCGTCTCTCCGGCCTGATCCGCGAGATGGTGGTCGGCGCGCGCTTCGGCACGTCGGCGGAGTACGACGCCTATCTGGCCGCTTTTCGCATCCCCGACCTGCTCTTTCAACTGGCGGCGGGTGGCGCGCTGGGGAGCGCCTTCATCCCCATCTTCGCCGCCCACTGGGTGAAGGAGGATAGGCGCACGGCGTGGTTGCTCTTCAGCCGGGTGCTGAACCTGATCGTGCTGACGCTGGCGACGCTGAGCGTCCTTACAGGGCTGTTGGCGGAGCCGATCGTGCGCCTCGTGTTGGCGCCCGGATTTGCGCCGGAGCAACAGGCGCTCACGGCTGCGCTGATGCGCATCATGCTGATAGGTACGCTGCTGTTCGGCATCAGTGGGTTGGTCATGGCTGCGCTGAATGCAGCGCAACACTTCCTGGCGCCGGCCGCCGCGCCGGTGCTCTACAACCTGGCCATTATCGTCGCCGCCGCAACGCTGGCGCCCGCTTATGGCGTCTATGGGCTGGCGGCCGGCGTCGTACTGGGCGCGCTAGCGCATTTGTTGGTGCAGCTGCCGATGTTGTTGCGCAAGGGATGGCGCCCGCAACCGACGCTTTCCCTAAGAGATGCCGGCGTGCGCAAGGTGGCGCTCTTGATGGGGCCGCGCGTGCTGGGGCTATTCTTCGTCCAACTCCATTTTCTGGTCAACACGATCCTCGCCAGCGGCCTGGGCGCCGGCGCTCTAAGCGCGCTCAACTACGCCTGGCTGCTGATGTTGCTGCCGCAAGGAGTGATCGCCCAAGGCGTCGCCACCGTTGTCTTTCCGACCTTCTCGGCGCAGAGTGCGGCCGGTCAAATCGACGCCTTCCGTCGCACCTTCGAGCGGGCGTTGCGCGTCGTCATTTTTCTCGTAACGCCGGCGGCTGCGTTCCTGTTCGTCTTGCGCCAGCCGATAATCGCCCTCCTGCTGGAGCGCGGCGCATTCGACGCCGCCAGCACGCGGCTGGTGGCCTACGGCTTACAATTTTATCTGATCGGCCTCCTCTTTCATTCGATGTTGGAGATCGTCGTACGCGGCTTCTATGCTATGCAGGACACTTGGACGCCTGTTTCGATCGGCGTGCTGGCGATGATCGGCAACATTGCACTTAGTCTGGCGCTGGTTGGCCAGCTTTCCTTCGGCGGTCTGGCGCTTGCCAACAGTCTGGCCACGCTGGTCGAGACCTGTGCGCTGCTCTGGCTGTTCGGTCGGCGGCTGCCTGCCGGCCTCGACCGGCGCTCGCTGCTCTCCGCTGCGTTTAAGACTCTGACGGCCACAGCGTTCATGGCTGCGGTCGTGTGGGCCTGGGAACATTGGCTCGACGCCCATAGGGGAGCAGGGCACAGCATCGGTATCGATGACAAGTGGTTGCTGGTCACCTCTGCTGCGATCCTGGCGACGGCGAGCTATCTGCTTGCACATCGGCTATTACGCAGCGAAGAATGGACGCTCACGGCGTCCTTGCTGCAACGTCGGCGGCGTCCCATCTCGTCGAAATCGTAACAGACTATCCTGCACCGGTGCGGTTCTGGTGTATAATTGAAAGTCATCAGCTATGTGAAATTTTTTGGTTAAACGTGGCTTCCCGAAGTTTGATGGATTTTGACAAAATATTTTGAAAACTTGGAAGTGGAACGACCCCTTGCGCCTCCGGCGCGACTACAGCGGCGGCGGCATGTTGCAGTGCTTATGAAGCTACAGAATGTATTTGACGATTTTGCGAGGCTTTTAGAATACAAAATTCCAATGTGTTTCAAATGAAATTTTAACATCGATGCAGTATAGTTTTTTCAAATGACTGATGAAATTATCGGTGAGATTGACGAATTAAGTTGTATCTTGCGTGATTGTTTGGTGCGTGTGATTGTTTGGTGTGTGTGATTGTGTGGTGCGCAAAGCGTGGTGCACAATCGGGCATGCAATACGCAACAAAAAAACAGTAGAAAGAGGTGATGCAGCATGTGGTTCTTCGATCCGCTCTATCTGTTGTTTGCGATTCCGCCGCTGTTGCTGGGGCTGTGGGCGCAGTTCAAGGTGCAGAGCGCATTTCGTCGCTATTCCAAGGTGCGCACGGCAAGCGGAATTACGGGCGCTCAGATGGCCCGCATGATTTTAGATCGCAACGGGCTGTATTCGGTGGCGGTGGAACGCGTGGGCGGCATGCTCACCGATCACTACGACCCGAGCAGCAAGGTTTTGCGGCTGAGCGAGTCCGTGTACGGCACGCCCAGCGTGGCAGCGGTCGGCGTGGCGGCGCATGAAGCGGGACATGCTCTTCAGGACAAAATGCACTATGCGCCGTTGCGACTACGCTCTGCCATCGTGCCGGCGGTGAGCATTGGAAGCTGGCTGGGCCCCATCATCTTCCTGGTGGGCTTCTTTATGTCCGGCGTTACAGGCAACACCATCGCCATTATCGGCCTGTTGCTGTTCGCCATGACGGCCGTCTTCGCCCTGGTGACGCTGCCGGTGGAGTTCGACGCCAGCCGCCGCGCCAAGCAGCAGCTCGTCGCCATGGGGCTAAGTCCTCAGGAGATGAGAGGCGTCAGCGAGGTATTGGACGCCGCAGCGCTGACCTATGTAGCCGCAGCTGTGCAGGCAATCATGACGATGCTCTATTACGTCTCCCTGCTGATGCGCCGCGATTGAGACGCATACGGAAAGCCGTCGTTGGTGCGTAGGTGCTGCTCGTAGCTGCGCTTCCCCGGTTCAGCCGCCACCTCGAGGCCGGCCGGGGATGTGCGGCTGGGAGCCGCACCTACGCAGTTGCCGGTGTTTTCACTCCTGTGCTACTTCCACGCTCTCCGCTTCCTCTTCCTCTTTGATCGAACGCAAATGGGGGAAGAGAATCACTTCTCGGATCGTATCGGTGTCTGTGAAGATCATGGTCAGGCGATCAATGCCCATGCCGAAGCCGCCGGTCGGCGGCATGCCATAACAAAGCGCCTCGATGAAATCTTCATCGATCGGGTGTGCCTCTTCGTCGCCGTGGCGCGCCCGATAATTTTCGTCGAGAAAGCGTTGGAGTTGGTCGATCGGATCGTTGATCTCGCTGAAGGCGTTACAGATTTCCATGCCGGCCATAAAGCCCTCGAACCGCTCAACCTGGCGCGGGTCGGTGGGGGAACCTTTGGCCAGCGGGCTGACGTCGCGCGGATAATCGATGAGGAAGGTGGGCTGAATCAGGTTCGGCTCGACATATTTAGCCATCAGACTGTCGACCAGCTTGCCCCAGGAGCTGCGTGGGTCCGGTTCATGCCCGCGGCGGCGCATCTCCGCCGCTAACGACACAGCGTCTGGATAGTTCTCGTAGTCGATGCCGGTGGCCTCGAAGATGGCCTGGCGCAGAGGAATGCGACGCCACGGCGGCGTCACGTCGATCGTGTATCCCTGCCAGGTGATGATGTGGCTGCCGGTGACCTTGCACGCCACATAGGCGACCATCTCTTCGGCGCGGCGCATAACGTCGTTGTAATCTGCGTAGGCTTCGTAAAATTCGAGCTGGGTAAATTCGGGGTTGTGTTTAAAACTCACGCCTTCGTTGCGAAAGTCGCGGCCGATCTCGTAGACACGGTCATAGCCGCCGACGATGAGGCGCTTGAGATAGAGCTCAAAGCTGATGCGCAGGTAGAGGTCCTGGTGGAGCTGATTGTGATGCGTAATAAAAGGCCGCGCGGCTGCGCCGCCGTAGATCGGCTGCAGGATCGGCGTCTCGACCTCCAAAAAGCCTTCGTTGTCCAGATATTCGCGTAAAGCGCGCACGATGGCAGCGCGCTTGCGAAAAATCTCGCGCACCGGTGGGTTGGCGAGCAGATCGACATAGCGCCGACGATACCGCTTTTCCCGGTCGCGCACGCCGTGCCATTTATCGGGCATCGGCTTGAGCGTCTTGCTCAAAAATTGCAGCTCGCGCACCTCCACGCTGAGTTCACCGGTTTTGGTGACCACGAGCGGACCGGTGGCCCCGACGAAATCGCCCAGGTCGATCAGTCGCTTCCAAACGTTGTCATAAAAATCACCCGGAAGCGAGTCCTTGCGCAACACCAACTGAATGACGCCGGTGCCGTCCTCCAGGTCGGCGAAGCTCATCTTGCCCATGATGCGGATGCGGCGCAGCCTGCCGGCCACGCTGACCTCCTGCCCTTCGCTCTTTCCTTGTTCGTAGAGGGCGCGAGCAGCGGCGATCGTATGCGTGCGTTTAGCGCGGGCCGGGTATGGGTCGATGCCTGCCTCGATCAACCCCTGCAGGTTTTTCAGGCGCGATTGCTCTTGATCGCTGAGACGTTCAGGATCGAACAGCGGATGAGCAGGAAGATTCAAGCATCACCTCTCAGTCTCTTGTGTTAGGACGCAATTGAGATGCGCGCCGCCGTCGCCGAATCGTTCTGGCGCCGCACTCACTTCACCTGAACGATCTCGAAGACAATCTGACCGCCCGGCGACTCCACCACGGCTCTGTCGCCGACACGCTTGTTCAGCAATGCGCGACCCATCGGGCTTTCGTTACTGATTTTGCCGTTGCTCGGGTCAGCCTCCGGCGGCCCAACGATCATGTACTCTTCCTCCAGATCGGAGCCTTCTTCGCGCACCACGACCGTGCGGCCGATCACCACCACATCCGGCGCAGCGTTGTCTGCGCCGATGATCTTTGCGTTCTTTAGGATGGCTTCCAGCTCGCGAATACGTCCTTCCAGAAAGCCCTGGGCAGTCTTGGCCTCATCGTAACCCGCATTTTCGCTGATGTCGCCTTCCGCTTTGGCCTCGGCGATCATTTGGGCCACCTCGCGGCGACGTACTGTCGTCAGATACTCTAGCTCTTCCTTCACCTTCTGTAAGCCTTCCGGCGTCAAGAAAATGGGTTGATTGTTGCTCATCACAAACCTCTCCAGCCTCTATAATGTTCACCTGCAACTGCGTAGCGTATCCAAATTCAATCGACGCTCTGGCATGAGCACACTCGCCGCTTCTTTGTTCCAACACCGGTCATCCTCGGGGTGAGGGCGGACAGCGTCTGACCAACCCTAGATTGCGGCGAAACTTCACCGTGGCATGAGCCAACAGAAGGCGTGCGCTGACTTCACATGATGTGCTGACTTCACGTGATGTGAAGTCACACGATATCATGATAACGTCGCCAGAACGATGTTCTGTTTCCGATCGTACGCTTGAGTATGAAAAACACCGCCTGCTGCAGGCGGCGCCCCCACGCTGTTTTATTTACACCGTTCTACGCACCAAAGCAAACGCCGACCCACGTAGGTCGGCCCTCAACACCTCTCCATTATATTTCATGCAACGCCATCTGCAAAATCTGCATTTTATCTTTGGCCGCAACCCGCAAGGCTCGAGTCAACGATCGGCGCTGCGCGTGCTATACTATGGGCCGATTGTCTGTCAATGCGATGTTGCGGCTGCGACTCCGTTCGATACCATGCGAACTTACTTTCTCAAACGTGTGCTGCACGCAATTCCACTCTTGTGTGTATTGAGCGTCCTACTCTTTCTCGTAGTGCGTTCGGCGCCGGGTGGACCGTTGGCACAGGCAGAGCGCAACCCAAACATCACCGCCGAACAGCGCCAACAGTTGCGGGCGCGGTTGGGGCTCGATCAGCCGCTTTATAAGCAATATCTGGACTGGCTCGGTGCGGTCTTACAAGGAGATTTGGGGCGCTCCATTAAAAGCAATCGCCCTGTGGCCGAGATGATCGGCGAGCGCATTCCCAACACGCTGCTCCTGGTCGGCGTGGCGTTTGTGTTGACCATTGCGATCGCCATTCCCCTTGGCGCCATCTCGGCGCTGCGCCAGTACTCCTGGTTCGACTATCTGGTCACCACGCTCTCCTTCGCCGGGCAGTCGATGCCTGTCTACTGGCTTGGACTTGTGGCGATCCTGATCTTTTACGTCTGGCTCGACAATCCATTTACCGGCGGCCCTCTGCTGCCGGCGGGCGGCATGTACACCTTGGGCGCGCCGAAAACGCTTGTCGACCTGATCTGGCACATGATTTTGCCGGTTGGCGTCCTCTGTGCAACCTGGGTGGCCTGGTACTCGCGCTTTTTCCGCGCCAGCATGCTCGAGACGCTCAACGCCGACTATGTGCGCACGGCGACGGCGAAGGGCTTGCCACGAGGCCAGGTGATCTATGGGCATGCCGGCCGCAACGCCGTGATTCCCCTGGTGACGATGATTGCGCTGGACCTGCCTTCGGTCTTTGCCGGCGCACTCTTCGTGGAAACGATCTTTTCGTGGCCGGGCATGGGGCGACTCTTCTGGGAGGCGGCGCGCGGGCGCGACTATCCGGTGTTGATGGCGATCATTATGATTAACGCCGTCCTCATCGTCCTCGCCAATTTGATCGCCGATATCGTGTACGCCAAATTGGATCCACGGGTGCGTTATGAGTGAGCTGACGGTGAACCGGGTATTGACGAGGCCCAGGCGTCGCACGATGGAAGCTGCGCCGTTGCGCGTCTTGATCTGGCGACGCTTTCTACGCCATCGATTAGCGGTGGTCGCCATGGCGGTCCTGGGGCTGGTGATCGCCAGCGCAGTGTTTGCGCCGTTGAGCCGGTATACGCCGACGCAACAAAATCCCACCAACGCGCTGCAGCCGCCCTCCCTGCAGCACTGGTTCGGCACCGACGACCTGGGCCGCGACGTTTTCACGCGCACGCTGTACGGGGGACGTATCTCCCTGGCGGTGGGGCTAAGCGCCACGCTGCTCTCGCTTCTGATCGGCGTAGTCGTGGGCATGGTGGCCGGCTATTTCGGCGGCGTCGTGGACAATGTACTGATGCGCATCACCGATGGATTCCTGACGCTGCCGACGCTCTTTGTGCTGATCCTGATCGCCACCCTGTTGCGCGAAATTCCGGCGCTTGGGCTGGTGAGCAGCGTGATCATTGTGATCCTTGTCATCGCCGTGCTCTCGTGGATGTGGCCGGCGCGCATCGTGCGTGGAGAGTTTTTGCGGCTGAAGCAGCGCGACTTCGTGATTGCGGCCGAGTCGATCGGCGCCGGGCACGGACGCATCATGGCGCGACACATCCTGCCCAACACGGTCAGCCTGATCATTGTGCAGGGGACGCTCATGGTGGCCTACGCTATCATCACCGAATCCGGGCTGAGCTATCTGGGCTTTGGCGTGCAGCCGCCGACGCCTTCCTGGGGCAACTTGCTGGCGACAGCGCAGACTTATGCACTGCGCGCGCCCTGGTTGATGATCTTTCCCGGCCTGATGATCTTCATCACCAGCATGGCGATCAATTACATCGGCGACGGGCTGCGCGACGCTTTTGATCCTTACTCCGCCCGTTGAACATGCAATTGACCTTTTTTCGTCAACGTTCCAAGGAAAAGGAGAAACCTATGAACCAAACAGGCGCCCCCTTCATCGCTCACCGACGTGCGCTGGCCCTACTGACCGTCTTGCTGGCGACACTGTTGCTGGCGGCCTGCGGCGCGCCATCGAGCGAACCGCAGACGAGCGGCGAGACCGCCGGCCCCAGTCAGATCATCGTGATTATTCCGGAAGAGCCGGCCTCGCTCAATCAGTATCATGCGGTCGCCGCCATCGTGCGCCAGGTGGCGGACGCCGTCAGTGCGCCGCTGGCCGTGCCCGACGAAAACGGCGAGTTCATTCCAGTGTTAGCCGCCGAGCTGCCGACGGTGGAAAACGGCGGCGTCTCGCCGGATTACCTCACCGTGACCTGGAGGCTGCGTCCCGGGTTGCGCTGGTCGGATGGCAAGCCGCTCACCTCGGATGACATCAAATTCACCTGGGAGGCGGTCTCTCATCCGCAGAGTGGCAACGTGTTGGCGCTCGGCTTCGAGAAGATCGCCTCGATCGAGACGCCCGATGAGCTGACCGCCGTCATCACCTACAAAGAGCTGAATCAGGCGTATCTGCAACAATTTATGTACGGAATTCTGCCGCGCCACGCCACCGGCGCGCCCGAAGAGATGTTGCAATGGGCCTGGAATCGTAACCCGGTCTCCGCCGGCCCTTACGTGGTGACGCAATGGAACTCCGGCGAGAGCATCGTCATGGAGCGCAACCCCTACTACTATCTCGAAGGGCAGCCCTACATCGACCGCGTGATCTTCACCATCGTGCCCGACCCCGGCGCGCAGATCGCCATGATGGCCAAAGGCGAAGCGCACGTCCACCTCTGGCCGGGCGAAGTCAAAGAAATCTACGACGCTCAGGTCGCCGGCCAGGCAGCGCTCCAGGAAGTGCCGGGCCAGTGGAACATGACGTTGTTCTTCAACCTGAGCCGCCCCTTCGATGGCGACCCAGGGCCGGAGCCGCCTCATCCGATCCTCGGCGACCTGCGCGTGCGCCAGGCCATCGCCCACGCCATCGATTACGACCTCATCGTGACGGCAGTCAATCCGGGCACCTTCCCGACAGCGACGCCTTTTGCCTACGGCTGGTACAAGTGTGACCAAGAGCGCAAATACCCCTATGATCCAGAGAAGGCGCGGGCGCTGCTTGAGGAGGCTGGCTGGGTCGAAGGGCCGGACGGTATTCGCGTGGCGCAAGGGGCACCATACGCCGAGGATGGAACCCGCCTGCGCGTTCAGCTCAACGGCTATACGAATTTCCAGCCGCTCGTGAAACTGGAAGAGGCGCTGGTCGAAATGTTCAGGGTGGTCGGCATCGAGGCTACGATTCAAAACGACGATTTTTCGATCATCTTCGGCTCCTATGAGGACGGCGCGCCGCGACAACTCGGCAACTTCGACATCCTGGTCTATGACACCAGCCTGCCGATCGAGCCGCAGGCCTCCATCGAGAATACTTATCTGAGCACGGCCATTCCCACTGCCGAAAACCCGGCGGGCAACAACGCCTCGCGCTGGGTCAATCCACGCGCCGACGAGTTGATTCGAGCAGCCGGGGCTACCGTCGATCTGGAGGCACGGCGCGCCGCCTATTGCGAGCTTTCCGAGCTGATCGCCACCGAGCTGCCGCGGCTCAACCTGTACCTCTTCACCGAGGGCTACGGCGCCTCCAATCGGCTGAGCGGATATAAGGTCAACATGTGGGGCAGCCTGACCTGGGATATTCAAAACTGGAAGCTGGAGTAACGATGTCCTCGTACGCTGATGTACTCTTTCTCAATGCAGCTGTCTACACTGCAGATCCCGCCAACCCACGCGCCGAGGCCGTGGGCGTGCGCGGCAACCGCATCCTCTTCGTCGGGCGCAGCGCCGACGCGCTGGCGCTGCGCGGACCACGCACCGAGGTGATCGACGCCGGCGGACGGTCGCTCCTCCCGGGCCTGATCGACAGCCACTTTCACCTGCTGTGGGGCTCACTCAAGCTCGATAAGCTGCGGCTGGACAACGCTGAGTCGCTCGACGCCGTCCGCATTGCGATTGCAACCTATGCAGCCGCCAATCCACAGCGCGAATGGATCGAGGGCGTGCAGCTCCACTATGCCGCCATTCCCACCGACGCGCGGCTCGACCGCTGGTTTCTCGACGCCGTCGTTCCTGACCGGCCGGTTTATCTGAGCGCGTTCGACGGCCACACCGTCTGGGTGAACAGCGAAGCGCTGCGTCGGGCGGGCCTTCTGCACGGAAGAGAAACGCCCGCCGGCAGCGAAATCGTCATGGACCCCGCAACGGGAACAGCGACAGGCGAGCTGCGCGAGCCGGGTGCCTTCGACCCGGTGCGCGCCTTGATCCCTAAGCCGACCGACGCCGACCGCCGCGCTGCGCTGCACAAGGGCATGGCGCTCTGTGCGCAACATGGCGTCACCAGCGTGCAGAACATGGACGGCTGGGACAACAGCCTTGAACTGTATGCAGCGCTCGAAGACCTGGGCGAAATGACGGTGCGCGTCTATGTGCCTTTCGACATCAAACCGGAGACGCCGCTGGAGGAGATCGCCAAAGCCGCCGAGCAAAAACAACGCTTCCAGGGACCTTTTGTGCGCGCCGGCTCCGTCAAGGTGTTCATGGACGGCGTGCTGGAATCCTACACCGGTCTGCTACTTGACGACTATGCCGGGCAGCAGGGCCACCGCGGCTCCGCCCTTTACACCGCCGAACATTTCAACGCCATCGCCGTCGAGGCGGATCGTCTAGGCTTGCAGATCTGCGTCCACGCCTGTGGCGACGGCGCAGTACGCCGCGCCCTGGACGGCTACGCCTTGGCGCAACGCCTCAACGGACGCCGAGACAGCCGTCACCGCGTCGAGCACGTCGAGCTGATCCACCCGGACGACATCCCTCGCTTCGCCGAACTGGGCGTCATCGCCTCCATGCAGCCTGCACATTGTCCTCCTGACCTGAACGCTGGCGACGTCTGGCCCAGCCGCGTCGGACCGGAACGGTGGCGCTATAGCTTCGCTTGGCGGACGCTGCGCGAGGCGGGTGCGCGACAAGCCTACGGCAGCGACTGGCCGGTCGTGACCCTGAACCCCTTCGTCGGCATGTGGAGCGGACTGACGCGTCAACCCTGGCAGCCAGGCGATCCCATGCAACAGCTCACACTGACGCAACTGATCGACGGCTACACGCGCGACGCAGCCTACGCCGAATTTCAGGAGGAGGTTAAAGGCATGGTGCGCGTCGGGATGCTCGCCGACCTGGCGCTGCTGGACCGAGACATCTTTGCGACGCCGCCCGAGGAGGTTCGCAACATTGCGCCTGTACTGACCATGGTGGATGGTCGCATCATCTTTCGCACGCTCGATTGAGACAGGCCGAGGCGCTCAGCGGTCAGGCGCCGTTGCCAGCGCCCAGGCGACGGCATTCCACATCGCCAGATCGGCCAGGAGCATGAAAGCGTCGGTTTGCGCGTGCGCCAGCCCGGCGACCAGGCCGGCGCATGCGCCCGCCGTCACCCAAAAACCGGTGGCCCCTCCCTCGACCCGACGCCGAACCGCTGCCCGAAGCGCCAAAACACACAGCACAAACCAGGCCAACCCCAACACGCCCCAGGTCGTCGTCAGCTCCAGCCAGACGTTGTGCGGGTGGAGCTGATCGACCTCTGCTGCGCCGACAGGCAAATAGGCGGGATAGGTCCAAAAGAACCCACCTGGCCCTACGCCGACCCAAAAGTGTTCGCGCCAGAGCGCAAAGGCCGCCGTCCACAGGGTCAACCGCAGCTCGACCGTCTGCAGATTGGCAAGGCGCTCCTGCTGCCAGAAGAAGATGAGTGCAAGCAAAACAGCCAGCGCAATCATCGTCGAAAGCACCGACCTGCGGCGCATGCGCAGCCAACGCACGATCGCCGGCCTGCGATAGACCAGAAAGCCTGCAAAGGTCGCCAGCCCCGCCGGTGCAGCCAAGAACAGTGCGCCGCGGCTGCCCGTCAACACAAGCGCCGCAGCCAGCGCAAGCAATGCACTTGCAACGACCATTCGCCGGCGCTTGTTCACCAGCGCCAAAGCCGCCAACCCGACGAACAGGCTGCGTTCCAAATAGAGCGCCGTGTGGTTGGGCGAAAAATGCGGGCCTACCAGCCGTTGAACGCCGTCGACGTCGGCGCCCCGGCCGGCCAGCCAGCTTGTCAGACCGACGAGCGCCGTCAACATACCGCCCGCCAGGAGCGCAAGCAACGCCCAGCCTCGCTCTCTGGAGTCCGCCGTCAGCACGCGCACCGCCAGCCACAGCCCCAAAGGCGCAATCACCAGGTCAAGCGCGCCCCGTACAAAGGCAGGCCAGTTCCAGACGTGCACAGCGCTCAGCAGGGTCAACGGCAAGAGGAGGAGCGGAGCCAGCTCCCACCAGGAGAGGATGGAAGCATCTGAGGAATGAGGGCGGCGGAACGCAGCAACGACTGCGGGCAACAGCGCCAGGGCAAGGGCGTGCGCCGGCGGGACGGTCAACACAACGTTGACCAACGCAAGCTCTTTATGCTGGAAATAGAAAGGGATCAGCGTCAGCGCCAGCCAGAGACCGACCCGCGGCTGAGCGAGGCAGAGCCAGGCCGCCGCCAGCCAGCACAGCCCGATCAGCGGCGGAAATGTGGCCAGATGATAGATGGCCGCCAGTCCGGTCCATGCCAGAATGTGGGCCCATTGCGGTGCGCATCGCCACCGATTCAGCCGGCGACGCCAGTCGATCCTTTGCGCCGCCGCCACTCCTCGCCAGCCCGCTACTGCGGCGGCGAGCAACAGTGCAGCCCATTCCGCCCAGGGAAAGTGAACATCTCCCACCGCAGGGCGCTGCCGCGGCGTCTGCAGCCACGAAGTCAGCGCAATCGAGACCGGCGCAGGCGTCCCGGCGGGGTCGGTGAGGGCGAAGCCCCACGCCGGCATGCCCGGCGCTTCCGTAGGTCGATCGACGACCCAGCCCATCGCCTGCAGCCAAGGCCATGCCCGCCACGCTCGCTCCAGCGCGTCGTGCGTATAGCGCGCCTGCGCTTCCGGCGTCACCGTGCTCCATGGCGAGTTCAGCATCCGGTTCCAGCCAAAACGCACCGCCCAGATCGGCTTGTTGCCGAGACCGGAATCGACCAGCGCGCGTCGGATCAGGGCGGCGCGACTGAAATTAAGCATGTCCGGCTGCTGGCGGGGATCGGTTGCGCCGTAGCCGAAGCCGAAGGGTTGGATGGCGACGACGTCGAAAAAAGGCGCCGCGCCGGCTGCGATCATGCGCTGCAGATAGTAAATTTCGTCGATGGCCAGATGCCCGCGATCTACAGTCGGCGCCAGGGCGGCGGCGAGAATGACGGCGTCGGGGTCGGCCCGGCGCAGCACGGGCGTCACTATACGCAACATCTGAGCGTATTCGACCGGATTGATATGACGACGACCCCAGTTCGGTGCAATGTTTGGCTCATCCCAAATTTGGTAATAGCGAACGCGTTCGCCGTATCGTTGCGCAAAGCGTTCGACGAAGCGGGCGAAGTCGGCATACTCCGCCGGCGGTCCCGTACGCACGCCGGCCTTGCGATCCAACGCACTCAACGCCCAGTCCGGCGCGCCGGCAAGAACGATCACCGGCTCCAGGCCTGCGCTCGCCACCTGCTCCAGTACACGATCGGCGACGTCCCATGCCCATTGTCCCGGAACAGGTTCAAGGTCTCGCCACTCCAGGCGAAAGCGCACCCACCCGAAACCGGCTGCGCGCAGTTCTCGCAACCTGAGAGCAAATTCTTCAGGGGCATACGCGTCGAGTTGAAGGTTGACGCCGACGAACGACGGCTGTGTGCCCGGGCCGTCACTGCGGACGGGGACCCGCTGCAGGCCGACGCCTCCTTCCAGCGTGGCGCGCCACAACAGGCCGCCGGCTGCGATCAACGCGCATAACACGCCATAGAGCAGCGCAAGTCGCAGCCATGCCAGCCTTTGGCGCAGGCGATCGCCTTGCCGCAAAAAGGCAACCCAGAACCGGCCGCTCACCTGCGTTTTGCGATGCACAGCCCTTGTCTTAGTCGCAACGTTCACGTCAATCCTGCGCCTCGCGTAGGATGGCGGCGAGGCGGTCGGCAGCTTCCCGATTGGCGTCGATCGCCTTCAGCTTCTCACCGTATTGTTTCAGAATGCGTTCTGTGAGGGGTTCGGCGTCTAGACGGCGCACCTGGATGAGCAGGTCCTCGATCTCGCGCAGCAGTTCCTGAAGCATTCGCTGCATCGGCCTCAAAGAAGGGGGCGACGTGGCTACATCCGGCGGCATCAATCCGGCCAGCCACGTTTCCGCCTCGGCCAGGCGTTTTCGCAACGCCTCCACTTCGTGCAGGGAAGGCGCCTGAGGCGGCTGCGGACGAAAAATCGACGCCGGAAGCTGCGCGGCGTCGAACAGGGCGACATCTGGCGCATTCAGCCAGAGCACCGGCGTCGCATATCCGATGCTGTCAGGGTTGAGTGCGTAGAGGCTCGAGCGTGCTTGGCTCATGGCGCTCGGCGCGATGCCTGGGCACGGACCGGTGAACAGCGCCTGATAGAAGTGCTGCGTAAAGTCGCCGGCGATCGACTCCTCAATCGCAGACTGCATGGCGACGACGGCCGGGATGCCGCTCTGAAGCAGTTGGGCGCCGATGGAAGCCAAGCTGCGATTCAATGCGCCTTGCGCAGTGGCGCACGCGTTCAACACGACCATCCGGACGCTTTCGGCGTCGTCAAACGCAGTGCGCAGCGCCGACGCCGACGTCAGCGTGGGCGTCTCGCCTTGCCAAAACAGCACGCCCTCCGGCTGCCCGTGTGTGGTGATGTGCACGATGTCCGGGCGTAAATGGTCGATCATCTGGCGCAGATCCACCACGCTGAAGCGCCCCCGCAACACGGCAACGTCGATCACCTCTGCGCTCAGCGCACCGAGTGCCTCCTTAAGCCGTCGCATCTCTGCAGCAACGTCGATCCGGGCCGTAGGGTCCTCGGGCAATACGGCCAGCATGCGCAAGGGAAGCCCGCCGCGCAGCGCGCGTATCTGCCCCACGTGGCGCAGCTGGGTCTCTGTGCGCACCAGCGGCGTCCGCAGGCTGCGTGCGAACGCCAGGTTGCGGTCAGGGTCAAACAACATCTCCCAGGGCAACGCAGCCACCGCCGGCGGCTGCGCCATTAGGCGGAGGCAGATGCCGGCTGCTCCCCGGTCTAGGTCGGCGCACGCGCGTATCCAAAGGTCGCGCACATCTTGGCGAAAGAGACGCTCATACAGCAACGCGCCGATCTCTTCGATGACGTTGCGGCCCGGATGACCGTGCGCAGCGCCCATCTGCTCAAGGCGATGGAGCCACACCGGTTCGCCGGCGTCATCGTCGAAACGGCCGGCAGCTGTATACTGGCGATAGGAAGCGTGCACAAGGTAAGGCGCCTGAGAACCGTGTATGGTGATGTGAAAATCGGCGAAAGTGCAATCGGTCATAGCGCCGGCCCGTTGAAGGATCAAAAAATCCGTCAGCAATTTTGTGCAAAATACAAAAGTATTGTACACAAAGATACACTATGCAAATCAATCGGTGGAGCATCTGGCAAGAAGGATTGCGGGAACGATGGCGGTGGCGCCCGCGCGCCGACCTTTCGGGCCTGGATTACCGCGACCGCATCAGCGTCACCACCTGGGTGCTCGTCTTTGGGTTTGGGCTCAGCCTCATCATGGAACTTCCCTCCATCGTGATTCGTTTCCGCGCCTTCGGAACACCCGCCGAGATCGAGCTGACTTCGACGATGATCATGGGCATCTTCCTGGCGCTTGCGGCCTCCGCAGGCGCCGAAAGCCTAATTCGGCTGCATCCCAAACGCCAGGCGAATCGGCTGGGATTGACCTGGGCCTACTGGGCGCTGCCGGCCGCCATGTCCATCATCACCGTGGTGCTGCTTCCCAGCCTGCCGACGCGCTTGTTGCAGATTTTGGTGATCCTGGCGGCGGGCGTTCTGTTGACCATCGCCTTTTTCAGTCTTTACGCTACGGTAGAGCCGGGCCAACCGGGCTTTCGCCGCGCCCGTCTCTGGCTGGATGCACTGGCCTACGGCGTAGCGCTGTTGCTCTTCCTGTTCGTCTACCAGGCGCGCACGCGCAGCCTGCTTTCCGGCACGCTGATCGCGCTGACGGCGACGCTGTTGGCCGTGGAACTGCTGCGCACCTCTTCCAATGAAACGCGCCGCGTGCTGATCTACAGCGCAGTCGTAGGCCTCCTGCTGGGTGAAATGACATGGGCGTTGAACTACTGGCCGCTGTTGCCCGGCCTGACCGGAGGGTTGCTGCTGCTGCTGAGCTTCTATCTGGCCATCGGCATCGCGCTGCAAAGCCTGCAGGGGCGGCTGACGCAACGCGTAATGGTCGAGTTCGGCGTCTTCGCCGTGATTGCCGTGATCCTGATCGTCCTTTTCGGTCCAGGGTTCTAAGGCGCCGAACGCATCTGCTCCGGAGAACGCAACGCGGTCAAGTGCAATTGCATCAATGTTGACTTTGCCCGTGAACAAAGTTATGCTTACACACGTTAGATAGGCGGCAGAAACGGGAGCGTTCGAAACAAAGAACAACGGACACAGAGAAAAACAAATGTCTGCACGTGAATATCTTCGCATCTTGCGCAAATATGGATGGATTGTCGTCGTCGCCGTGGTGTTAGCGGCGCTGGGGGCGTTTGCCATCAGCAATTTCCAGAAACGGCTCTACCAGGCCACGGTGGAAGTCAGCACCGTGCCCGCTCGCGCCGATTGGGGGCTCGGCAACACTGCCAAAGATTTGATGCGCAACTTCACCGCCAATCTGCGCACGCCGGAGGTGGCGGCGCGCGTGATTGCCCGTCAGCAACTCGACATGAATCCTTACGACCTGCTGGCGAACACTCAGATCGAGCCGGACTCAAGCACCTTTACGATCAAAATTCAGGTGCGCAATCCGGACGGCGAGGTGGCGAAGCTGGCGGCCCTAGGCTTCGCCGATGAGTTCTATGAGGAACGCACCGCCTACTACGCCCAGCAGGATAAACGCGACCAGATCGAGGTCAAAATTCGCAGCCGGGACATCAGCTATACACAGGTACAGCCCAAGCCGATGCTCAACGCCATCGCAGGGGCCGTGCTGGGGCTGCTGTTGGGCGTTGCCGTCGTCATGTTGTTGACATGGATGGAGGCGGACATGTTGCGCACGCCGGCGGCCATCGAACGGGCGCTGGGCGTGCCGGTGCTGGGCGCCATTCCGCGGCCTAGCCCGCGCAGAGTCATCAAGCCAGAAGTTCAGCCCAGTCGCGTCGGCGCTCCCAAGACGGCATAATTTCAGCGTTTCCGCGTGAATCCATCCGATCCGCGCTCGACACGGTTTCTTGTTCACCAATTGCCGCTGGCGCTGCTCGCGCTGGCGGTTTTGTTGTACGCGCTCTATTTCAGCCATCTTACGCTCCTGCGTTACCACGCCTTTGAGTCGCGCGCCCTGGACATGGGCAACCTAAATCAAACAATCTGGAATACGGCGCATGGCGACTGGTTTCGCATCACCAACCAAGAGGTCGATCTGACCAACCGCCTCGGCTATCACGTCGAGCCGATCCTGCTGCCGATTGCGTTGCTCTATCGCCTTCACCCTTTTCCGGAGACTTTGCTCGTTCTCCAGGCGACGGTCGTTGCGCTCGGCGCACTGCCGTTGTATGCGCTGGCGAGACTGCGCGGCCTCAACGGCTGGCCGGCGTTGAGTTTCGCCTTGGCCTTTTTACTGAATCCTACGATTCAGGCCGCCAACTGGTTGGAATTTCATCCGGTCACACTGGCGCCGACCTTTTTAATGGCGGCCTTTTATTTCCTGATCGCCGGACACACGCGTCGGTTTGCGCTGTTCGCCCTTCTGGCCGCAGCCTGCAAAGAGGAGATCGGCCTGCTGGTCGCCATGATCGGCCTCTACGCTTGGCTGGCCCTGCGTCGACCTGGCCTCGGCCTGACTACGATGGCGTTGGCAGGCGGCTGGTCGCTGCTGGCAGTGTTCGGCGTTCAACAGGCGGCGGCGGGTGGCAACATCCACTGGGGGCGCTACGCCTATCTCGGCGAAACGACGCTCGAGAAGCTGGCAACGCTGGCGACGCGGCCCGACGTCATTGCAGCGCAGCTCCAGCGCGCCGATATCGGACGCTACTTCTTCGAGCTGCTGCTTCCGCTCGGTTTCATGCCCTTGCTGGCGCCTGAAGTGCTGCTGCTGGCGCTGCCATCCCTGGCCATCAACCTATTGGCCGATTTCAACCCAATGCACCGAGTCACCACATTGATCTATGCTGCGCCCGTCGCTCCGTTTGTGATACTGGCTGCCGTCATGGGCGTGGCGCGGGTGAATAAAAGAATGTGTCAGACGCCGGTGAAAGTGAACAAAATGCCGTTTGGGCAAACGCCCAGCGCAACGCAAAGACGCCTAGACGCAGACGAGCGTAAGGCTTTGGTGTTTCAGGCAGCGGCCGCGTTCTTCGTGCTGGGTGGCGCAGTGATGGGACAGCGGCTATGGGGTTATTTGCCGGGCGGCGGCAACCATCTTCCTCTTACGGTCACCGAACATCATCGCCGCGCCGAGACCATTCTCGCGCAGATTCCACCCGACGCCGCCGTCTCCGCACAGGATCGCCTCAACCCACACGTCAGCGGGCGCCGCACGCTTTACATCTTTCCGCGCGTCGACGACGCCGACTACGTACTGCTCGACGTCACCGGCCCGGCGTGGCCGCAACATCCGAGCGATTTGAAGCGCAGCGTCGATGCACTGCTGGCGGGAGAGTTCGGCATTGCGGCAGCCGGCGACGGCTATCTGCTGTTACAGCGCGGGGCGCCTTTGAAAACGCCGCCGCCCGAGTTCTACACGGCATGGCAGCCGACCTCGCACCCGCCCGATGACGTTGCAATGCAGGAGGTTGCTGTCGTATTCGGCGACGACGCCGATGACCTGCTGGCGCTGCGCAGCTATGGCGTCGGCGTCGATCGCTACGGAGAGCTGGTGACCACGCTGGTCTGGGAGGCACTGCGCCCGCTCGACGAGGACTATCGCTTTTACATCGCCTATTTCGACAGCGAACTGCAAGCGATTTATGACACGCGCTTTTATCCACCGACCGCCGTCCTATGGTATCCTACATCGTTATGGACGCCGGGTGCGCCGGTGCTGGTGCAGACGCTGCCGTGGACGTTGGACGCAGATCGTTTTGCACTCGGTGTCGGAGTGTATGCGAGCGACGAAGGCTGGGACGTCGGCATGCGCCTAAAGGTGCGAACGGTCGAACCGACGCTGCCGCTTCTCCAGGAAGGAACGCTTGTCCGTTTGGGCGGCTTTGCACGGAACGGAGAGCAACGGCGATGGATAACGGTGGCGCCGGATGCAGGTGTTCCGACGCGGGTTGTGGATGCAGCGTTCACCGGTGGCCTTCACCTGGAAGGCTCCAGGCTTCCGGAGATTGTGCGCCGCGGGGAACCGACGCCTGTGACGCTCTTCTGGCGAGCCGATGCAAGCCCGCAGGCGGATTATTCGATCTTCGTGCAGGCGCTTGACGCCGAGGGACGCAAGGTTGCGCAGTGGGACGGCGCGCCGGCCGACGGTGTCAGTTTGTTGCCTGCTTCCGCCTGGCCAAAGGGATGGCGAGGCGCGCAAACGGTGCTGTTGCCCCCGCCCGCCGTCACAATGGAGGGAGAGTACACCGTCATCGTCGGCATGTATGACTGGCAAAGCGGCGAGCGGCTTCCGGTGGGCGACGGCGATTTTATTGAGATCGGCAGAGTAAGGATAAAACCATGAACCTGATTACGCTTTCTGAACCCCACGGCGCTGTGGCGGAAGCCTATCATAGCCTTCGCACCAGCCTGGAGTTTTCCAGCCTGGAAAAACCGTTGCGCTCCCTTTTGCTGGCGGCGGTGGACGCCGGCACGGATAAGACGCAAGCGGTGGCCAACCTCGCCGTAGTGATGGCCCAGGCCGGGGATCGCGTTATCCTGGTGGACGGAGATCTGCGCCAACCGCGGCATCATGAACTCTTTGGCCTGTCGAACGTCCAGGGGCTTTCGCAATGGCTGGAGAGCGGGGGACAGCCGCCCTTACAAACAACATCGATCGCCAATTTGCGTCTGCTCACCAGCGGGCCGGTCGTCGGCAATCCGGTGGCGTTGCTCAGCGCCAAGCGCCTGGGAGAGCGTCTGGGCGAGCTGACGGCGCTGACCGATTACGTGCTCATCGACGCGCCGCCCTTGTTGAGCGTCACCGATGCGGCGCTGTGGGCCAGCCAGGTGGACGGCGTGGTGATGCTCGTCAACAGCGGCAGCACACAAAAAGCGCAGGCGTTGCGGGCGAAGTCGATCCTGGAGCGCGTCCAGGCGCATCTACTGGGAGCGGTGTTGCTGAATGCAGAATCCTAAACGACTCTTTTGCACCGCCAGGCTCCGTCCGGTTATGAGTTGTAGCAGGACAAAACGCCGAACACAAGCGAGGAGCGAAAGATGAAAGGTCTCATTCTCAGCGGTGGCAAGGGCACGCGCCTGTATCCGATCACCTTCAATCGCGCCAAGCAATTGGTCCCTGTGGCCAACAAGCCCGTCCTCTTTCGCGTCATCGAAGCGATCAAAGAGGCAGGCATCGACGACATCGGTATCGTGATCGGCGACACCGGCCCGGAGATTCGCGAGGCGGTTGGCCAGGGAAGGCGCTGGGGGGTGAAAATCACCTACATTCAGCAGGAAGCACCGTTGGGGCTGGCGCACGCTGTCAAGATCAGCCAGGACTTTCTTGGCGACGAGCGCTTCGTCATGTTCCTCGGCGACAACGTGATCCAAGGCGGCATCAGCGGGTTGATCCGTGAGTTTGCGTCGAGCGACTGGAACGGTCAGATCGTGCTGACCGAGGTGGATCAGCCCCAACACTACGGCGTGGCAGAGTTGGATGAGCGCGGGGCCATCGTCCGTCTCATCGAAAAGCCGCGCAATCCGCCCAGCAACCTGGCGCTCGTTGGCATCTATATGTTCGACCACAACATCTTCACCGCCGTCAACAACATCAAGCCAAGCTGGCGCGGGGAACTGGAGATCACCGACGCCATCCAGTGGTTGATCGAGCACGGCTTTTCCGTGCACCCGTACATCCATCGGGGTTGGTGGATCGACACCGGCAAGCCGATCGACATGCTGGAGGCGAACAACCGGGTGTTGGCGGAGCTGGAGCACAAGGTGGAAGGTTACGTCGATCGCGACAGCAAGATCGACCATTTGGTCACCGTCGAGCGCGGGGCCGAGATCATCAACAGCGTGATCCGCGGCCCGGCGATCATCGGCGAGGACACCCGCATCGTGAACAGCTATGTCGGCCCGTTCACAAGCATCTATCATCACACCGTGATCGAAAACAGCGAGATCGAGCACAGCATCGTGCTGGATCACAGTCGTATCATCAACGTTCCCAGCCGCATCGAAGACAGCATTATCGGCCGCGATGTGGAAGTCACCTACAGTCCCATCAAGCCCAAGGCCTACAAGATGACGCTGGGAGACCATTCCAAGGTAGGGTTGTTGTAGTTGATCGAGGCCAGAGCTGCAACCTCAGCAATTCCTTCTGTGCCGGCGTTAGCGCTTGCGCTGCATCGTTGGCGACAGCGCGTTCCACTGCCGCCGGTGGATGAGGCGTTGAAGACGCCTGCGCTGGCGCCGATGTACCGGCTGAGCGCAGGCAGTGTCGCCGAAGAGGCGCGCGCTGCTGCGCAACTTACGGCGGAGGTGGCGGAGCGCATGCGCCGCCTTACGCGCGCCTACGGCGAGTGGCGCATCTTCGAGCCGGGGCCGTACTTCGATCTCACCCCACGCCAAGTTGAACTGTTGACGCGCATCGCAGAGCGCGTCTCCACAGTGCATGTCATCTTCTATATAGATGCGCTGCTGCCGGCCTTTCAGGCAGTGCAAAATTACGCAGCCCACATGACGCCGAATCAAGGCAGTGTGGAGCAAATTGAGATGATCCACGAAACTCTGCTCGAGCGCTGGCGGCGCCTGCTCGAGGTGATCGACGACGCCCGCGTGCATCTCGCCGAGGATGTCAATTTTCTTGGGCTGAGCGGCGCACGCGAAGAGCAAGAGCACTGGCTGCCGATGCAGCGCGTCGCCGGTCTGAACGGTTCGGCGGATTGGCTTCTGGCCGGACGTCGGACGCTGCCGAGCCTGACGCTCTCGATCGACTTTCCCTTGCCGGCCTTTCGCCAGCCGGGGCGCAAACGCCGGCTCATGCGTACTTGGCGACGATTGTACGGAGGGGCATCCGCCGACAGACGCTGACGCTGCGGCTTTTGCGCATTTGGATGCTTTACCTCGAGGCACCCATTGTTCATCGTATCAGGAGGAGTTATGCAAAATCTGTTGGTCACCGGCGGCGCCGGCTTCATCGGCTGCAACTTCGTGCGCTACGTGCTCGACAAGTATCCCGACTACACCGTCGTCGTCTACGACAAGCTCACCTATGCGGGGCGCCTGGAGAATCTGCAGGACATTCAGGCCAAGCACAGAAACCGCATGCGTTTTGTGCGCGGGGACATCTGCGATGCTGCGGCGGTGGAAGCGGCCGTTCGTGCTTACAACATCGACACCATCGTCAACTTCGCAGCCGAAAGCCACGTCGATCGCAGTATTCTGGACCCAGACGCATTTATTCGCACCGATGTCTATGGGACCTATGTGCTGCTCGAAGCGGCGCGCAAAGCGGGCAACCTGCGCTATCACCAGATCAGCACCGACGAAGTGTATGGGCACATCCACGGCGACCATCGCAGCCTGGAGAGCGACTGTCTCGCCCCGCGCAGCCCTTACGCCGCCAGCAAGGCGAGCGCCGACCATATGGTCAACGCCTATCACATCACCTACGGGCTGCCGACGACGATCAGCCGGGGTGCCAACAACATCGGCCCCTACCAGTACCCGGAGAAGGTAGTGCCGCTCTTCGTCACCAATGCGCTCAACGACATGCCGCTGCCCGTCTACGGCGACGGCAAGCAAATGCGCGACTATCAGTACGTGCTCGATCATTGCGCCGGCATTGACGTTGTGCTCCACAAAGGCGTGATCGGCGAAACATACAACATCGGCACCGGCAAGGAGATGACCAACCTGGAGATGGTAGAGATTCTGCTCGACGAGCTAGGCAAGCCTCGCAGCTTGATCCAGCACGTCGAAGATCGGCAAGGGCACGATCGCCGCTACTGCATGAACGTCGACAAGCTCAAGGCGCTGGGTTGGGCTCCACAGTACACGCATGAAGAAGCGATCCGCATGACCGTGCGCTGGTATGTCGAGAACCGCTGGTGGTGGGAGCCGATCCGCAACGGCGAATTCAAGGAGTTCTATCAGCGACTGTACGGAAACCGCAAAGTGCTTGACGTCTCTTGAAAATCACAAGATAATAGCCTCATCGCTTCGCTTGCACGCACTGTTTCTCGGTAGAGGATTCGCAAGAAATTCAAACAACCGGCCAGGTGCAGCCCGTCGCTGCGCCTGGCCGGCTATTCAGAACCTTCACCCCAAGGGAGGCGCCCGATGAGCAGGAAAGTCGAAATGATGGACCCCGTGGACGCTGCCTGGTATCGCATGGA
>JANWYX010000143.1 GCA_025055055.1 Caldilinea sp.
CGGCGTCGCCGTGCAAGAAGGCGACGACGGCGCAGCCCAGTACGACGACATTGTGGTCTTGGGACATGACGCTGCGTTGTGCGAGCGCGTCTTTGGCCGGCTGGCGAAGGGAGCCATCTTCAATCTCGTGCTAGACCAGCCGCTGGAACAACCGGTGGCGGTGGACATCGGGCGCATGCATTACGATCACCTGCTGGTGGTCGGCTCGGATGCGCCCGATCTTTCGACAGCCTACGCGCCGGTGCGCACGCAGTTGAAACCAGGTGGTCGCTGCTGGATTTTGGGTGCAGCCGGGCCGATGGGGCAGATGCACTTGCTGCGCGCGCTGTCGATGCCGGACCGGCCGGCCAAGATCGTAGCGACCAATCTCCATCGCTCGCGCATGGAGCCGGTGCGCAAGCAGTTTACGCGGCTTGCCGCAGAGATGGGCGTGAAGCTCGTTTTCCTCTCGCGCGATGAGTTCGCAGACGACAAGGCCTTTCTAGAGCGCATGCGCGCCGAGAGCGACGGCGAAGGCTACGACGACATCGTAATCATGGCGCCTTCGACGGAGGCAGTGCAACAGGCCTCGATGCTGACCGCTGCGGGCGCAGTCATCAACGTCTTCGCCGGCCTGGCGCGCGGCACAATGGTCAAGCTCGACCTCAACCCGGTGGCGCAGCGCGGGGTGCGCTACACCGGCACCAGCGGTTCCTCGATCGAGGACTTGCGCCGCATGCGCGATCTGGTCGAAAGCCGGCGGTTGCCCACCAACCACTCGGTGGCGGCCATCGCAGGGCTGGAGGGCGTCGCCGAGGGACTGCGCGCCGTAGCCGAAGGGCGTTTTGCCGGCAAGGTGGTCATCTACCCCAACCTCAGCAAACCGCTGCCGTTGACGCCGCTCGGCGAGCTACACAAGGTGTTGCCCTCCGTCGCCGCCAAACTCGACGCCGACGGCATGTGGACGAAGGAAGCGGAAGAGGAACTATTGCGACTGATGCTTTGAGCGTGGCGCACGGCGCGTGTTTATTACACACTGCGCCTCCAAAAAACACAGAGGCTTTTCTTTATGACACAGCTATTGCAAGATCGCATTGCACTGGTCACCGGCGCAGCGCAAGGACTGGGCGCTGCGCTCTCGCTGCGGCTGGCGCGCGAGGGATGTGACGTCGTGGTCGCCGACGTCAACGGCGAGCGCGCGGCTCAGACGGCCGCAGACATTGCGCAGCAAACAGGCCGACGCACGTTGTCGCTGACCGCCGATGTCACCGACGAGGAGCAGGTGCGCGCCATGGTCGACAAGACGGTGGAGACCTTCGGCCGGCTGGACATCCTGATCGCCAACGCCGGCATCGTGCGCTCCGGCGCCATCGACGAACTGAGCCTGCGCGACTGGCAATTGGTCATCGACGTCAACCTGACCGGCTACTTCCTTTGCGCCAAATACGCTGCCATCGTCATGAAACAACAGGGCAGCGGCGTCATCATTCAGATCAACTCCAAATCGGGCAAGAAGGGCAGCTACAAAAACAGCGCATACTCCGCCAGCAAATTCGGCGGCATCGGGCTGACGCAGAGCCTGGCGTTAGAGCTGGCCGAGCACGGCGTGCGCGTCAACGCCGTCTGTCCGGGCAACCTGCTCGACTCGCCGCTGTGGGTGGAATCGCTCTACAGTCAGTACAGCAAACGCCTCGGCATCCCGGAAGAAGAGGTGCGCCAACGCTACATCGAACAGGTGCCGCTGAAGCGCGGCTGCACCTATGACGATGTCGCCAACGTGGTGGT
>JANWYX010000309.1:0-10000 GCA_025055055.1 Caldilinea sp.
TCATCGCCACGTTGGGCATGATGACGGTGGCGCGCGGCTTTGCGCTCATCTACTCCGACCGTCCGATCTCCGGTTTGACGCCCGAATACAGGTTCATCGGGCAGGGCGAGATTTTCGGCGTTCCCACGCCGATTCTCATCCTCGCCGCCGTGGCAATCGGGGCGCATCTATTGCTCAACAACTTCCGCTTTGGTCGCTATGTCTACGCGCTCGGCGGCAACGAGCAGGCAGCGCGTATCTCCGGTGTCAATATCGACCGCACCAAGATCGGTGTGTACACGATCGCCGGCCTGCTGGCCGGCCTGGCAGGGTTGGTGCTCTCTTCGCGTATTGACTCCGGACAACCCGGTTTGGGCGTAGGCTATGAGCTGGACGCAATTGCAGCGGCGGTGATCGGCGGCACCAGTCTCTCCGGAGGCATCGGCACCGTTTGGGGAACGATCGTGGGAGCGTTAATCATCGGCGTTCTCAACAACGGCTTGGATTTGCTGAACGTGTCTGCCTACTGGCAGACCATCGTGAAAGGCACCATCATTGTCGTCGCCGTGATTATCGACCAGCGCAAGAATCGCTAAGGAGGAAATTGCCATGGAGCCGTGGCAAATCAGAGCATCTGTGTTTCATCCCTACCTTATCGCCTCGCTCGACGAATTGCCCGACGGGCTGCGCCCGTCGGTCGAGGCGGCGCTGCCACCGGGTACAAAATTGGCAAGTGGATTGGTCGTGCCCGCCAATTATCGATCCAAAACGCCGGACGCCGAGCCGGAAATGATCCCGGCGCAGGCGCTGATCTTCACGGGCGAGGGCATGTGGCATATTCAGGCTCCTACAGTGGACCAGCCGGCGCCCGCGCCGATCTACATTCAACCGGACAACATCCGCTGGATCCGCTCCAGCCATCTCCTCCTGTATGGTCGATTAGAAATCGCCAGTGCCTTTCAGGGAGAGCCCGTGTTGCTGGACATCGAGTTCAACGCCGTGGGCTGGCGCCAAAAAGACCAAAACTGGCGCAATCTGGTTGCCCAGGCTGTTGGCATGCCGCCGATTCAAGCAGGCGTAATGCCCGCTCCCGGCGATCGCGATCGAGCTCTGCTGAGCGAGACGCCGGAAAAATTTGTGGATGGGCTGTTTCGATATGGGCTCTACACCGGCGAGACCTTGCTGGCGGCGACCTTTCAGCCGGCGGTCTGGCAGCATCATCTGATCGCTTTCGACGAACAACGTACACCGGATACGCTGCTCGCCCTCACCAACGCGTCGGTGTTGATCCTCAGCGAGGAAAAAGCTCTGGTACGCCACAGCGATGACCTCGGCATGCTGATCACCCGCATCCCCCGCCAAGCCATCGTCGAACTCCAGGTGGAAAAGGGCGATCTGACGGACACGGTGGTCTTTTCACTCGAACGAGGCGGCGTCGCCGACGCATATCGTCTGTCGCTGGCTCCTGACGCTGCGCAGGCGTGGCTGGACATCTGGGAGACACGGTGAAGGATGCGAGTGACAAATGTCCAAACCCGTCGCCCCCTGCGTTTGGGCGTCGTCGGCGGCGGGCCGGGATCGAACATTGGGGAGACGCATCGACAGGCGGCTCGGCTGGATGGACGCTATGAACTGGTCGCCGGCGTGTTCACCTCCGACCCAGAACGCAGCCGCGCGTTCGCTGCGACGTTGGGAATTGCACCCGACCGTCGGTACGCCTCCTGGCAAGAAATGGCCGAGCAAGAAGGGTTGCGCAGCGACGGCATCGAGGTCGTCAGTATTATGACGCCGAACAACACCCATTATGCCATCGCCAAAGCCTTCCTAGAGCAGGGGATTGACGTCATCTGCGACAAGCCTCTCACAACTGACTCAGAGCAGGCGCTGGAGCTGCGCCAAATCGTGAAAGAAAAGGGGCTGATTTTGGGCGTCACCTACAACTACTCCGGCTACCCGATGGTGCGCCAGGCGCGGGCGATGGTGCAAGCGGGCGAATTAGGAGCGATCCGGCTGGTGCAGGTGGAGCACGCATCGGGTTGGGCCTCCCGGCTTCTGGAAGCAGAGGGCCACAAACAGGCCCTCTGGCGCACCACTCCGGCAATTGCCGGCAAATCGACGGTGATCGGAGATTTAGGCACGCACGCCCACCACCTGACGCGCTATATCACCGGCCTGGAAGTCAGCGAGCTTTCCGCCGAGCTATCCACGCTGGTACCGGGACGCCAAACCGATGACAACGCCCATGTCAAGTTGCGCTTCAACAACGGAGCGCGCGGGCTGATGTGGGTGAGCATGGTTGCAACAGGCCACTTGCATGGGTTGCGCATCCGCATCTACGGCGAGAAAGGAAGCTTGGAATGGGTTCAAGAACGACCGAATGAACTGATCGTGCGCCCGATCGATGCGCCCCATCGAACGCTGGCGCGCGGCGCCGATTATCTCGCTCCGGAGGCGCAACGCGTGAACAGATTGTGGCCCGGCCACCCGGAGGGCTTCATCGAAGCTTTTGCCAATCTATACACCGATATCGCCGACGCGATTCTGGCGCGACGAGACGGCGTAGCGCCCGATCCGCTCGCCTACACCTTCCCCAGCGTGGAAGATGGTGCATTGGGTGTCAAATTTATCGAGGCGGCGGTGGAGTCAAACGCACTCAACGGAAGCTGGGTGAGCGTCGAGTTGTTGTAAGCGCAACCGCCTTGAGTGCACCATTTTGTGCTTTTTCTTGTTAGACGGAGCAAAGTTTATGACACGCACAATCGGCATAGGAGTCATCGGTATGGGGTGGATGGGAGAGGCTCATAGTCGAGCATATCGCTCCATCCCGGATCGCTTTCCGGAGAGCGGTGTTCGGCCGCGGCTGATAGTTTGTGCCGACCCCGTCGAGGCGCGGGCGCGCGCCGCCAAAGAACGCTTCGATTTCGATCGGTACGTGACGGATTGGCGCGAAGTCATCGCCGATCCGGCGGTGGAGGCAATCAGCGTCACTGCGCCGAACGGCATGCATCTCGAGATCAATTGCGCCGCAGCTGCTGCGGGCAAACACATCTTGTGCGAAAAGCCGGTGGGGCGCTTCCCCGAAGAGACGTTGCGCAGCGCGGAGGTGGCGCATGAAGCGGGAGTGCTCACCTTCGTAGGCTTTAACTATCGTTGGGCGCCCATGGTTCAGTACGCCCGCAAGCTGATCGAGGAAGGGAAATTGGGGCCTATCACCCATTATCACGGCCGCTTCCTGAACGGCTACGCCAGCAATCCCAACGGTTTTCTTTCATGGCGCTTCGATGAGGCACAAGGATTGGGAACCTTGGGCGACCTTATGTCCCATGTTATTGATATGGCGCACATGATTGCCGGGCCGATCGCCTCACTGACCAGCGACAAGGAAATTTTCATCCGCGAGCGGCCGATTCCTCAACCCGGCACAGGCACCCACTACGACGTCGGCGGTCCGGAAGGCCCCAAAGGTCATGTCACCAACGAGGACTATGTGAGCGCCTTGGTGCGCTTTGCGAACGGCGCACGCGGCTATCTGGAGGCCTGTCGGGTAATCAACGGGGCGAAATGTGACATGTCTTTCGAGGTGCATGGCACCAAAGGAGCGATCAAGTGGAATTTTGAGCGGATGAATGAGCTCCAATTGCAATGGCGCAACGACGCCAACCCTGCGGAAGACGCTTTTTTGCAGTTGTTGAGCGGACCGGCGCACCCCTATCACGGCCACTTCAACCCGGGGTGGGCGGTCGGTTTGGGCTACGATGATCTGAAAACCATCGAGGCCTATAACTTTCTTATCTCTATCGTCAACGGGAAGCAAGGGGAGCCAGGCTTCACCGAGGCCGCCGCCGTCGCACGCGTCCAGCAGGCGATGATGCGCTCCTGGCAGAGTGGCGCCTGGGAGGCGGTGGAGGAGCACCATGGCTGAACTGGCCTCATTTCAAGGGAAAGTCGCCGTCATCACCGGCAGCACACAGGGGCTAGGAGAGGCGACGGCAAGGCTCTTTAAGGAGCGCGGCGCTCGCGGGCTGATCGTCACGGGACGCAACCGAGCGCGCGGAGAGGCGGTGGCCGCCGGCCTGACCGGCGACGGCTGTGAGGCGCACTTTGTGCAGGCCGACCTCGCCGACGTGGCCGACTGTCGACGCATCATTGCCGCCGCCGAGGAGCGCTTCGACGTGCTGCACATTCTTGTCAACTGTGCTGCACTGACCGAACGAGGCACAGTGTGGGACACGACGCCCGAGCTTTTCGACCGTATGATGGCGATCAACGTGCGCGCGCCTTTTTTCCTCATGCAGGAAGCGATCAAACTGATGGAGCGCAAAGGAGTCGCCGGTTCGATTGTCAACATCTCCAGCGTGGCCGCCTACGGCAGTGTGCCGATGCTTTCCCCGTACGCTGCATCGAAGGCGGCGCTCAACATCCTCACCAAAAACATTGCATACTCGGTCATGTGGCGCCGGATTCGCGTCAATGCGTTGGCGCTGGGCTGGATGGATACGCCGGGCGAGGATGAGATTCAACGTCGCTATCACACCGACGATCCGAATTGGCTGCAGAAGGCCGAGGCGCGTCAACCCTTTGGCCGCCTGCTGAAACCAGAAGAGGTGGCGCGCGCCATCGCCTTTCTGGCTTCCGAAGAATCCGGATTAATGACGGGCAGCATCGTCGACTTTGATCAGTCGGTGGCCGGCGCGGGACCGCAGCCCGTTCCACCGCCGATCGAAACATGGGATGTCGTCCGAGGGGTTCGATATGAGTAACTGCGCAAACAGATCGAAACAGGTGCGCATCGGCGTGATCGGCGTGGGCGGCATGGGTGCGCGCCATGTCCACAATCTGACGCATGAAGTTAACGCTGCTCAGGTGGTGGCGCTATCCGACGTAGACGCAGCGCGGCTGCAGCAGATTGCGACGACGTGCGGCGCCTCATATCTCTTTTCAGACCCCTATGCCCTGATTCACCATCCAGAAGTAGAGGCCGTGCTGATCGCCGCTCCCGATCGCTTCCACGCCGGCCTCACCCAGGCCTGCCTCGAGGCAGGAAAGCCTGTGTTGTGCGAGAAGCCCCTGGCGCTCACCTCCGCCGAAGCGCGCCGGATCGTGGACGCAGAGGTGAGGAGAGGGCGACGACTCGTGCAGGTCGGCCTGATGCGCGAGTACGATCCGGCGCATCTACGCGTCAAACAGATCATTGATAGCGGAAAATTGGGTAAGCCGCTGGCTTTTCGTGGAGTGCACATTAACGGTGGATCGCTTTCCTGGCGCACGGTGGAAGATGTGATCACCAATTCCGCAGTGCACGATTTACATTCAGCGCGCTGGATGATGGGCGACGAGGTGGTGCGCGTGTATGTGAGTTACGTTCCCTATAGCACCGATAGGCCCGACACCGCCCGCTTGGTTCTGATTCAGCTACATTACCGCGGCGGCGCCATCGGTCAGATCGAATGCAACATGGAGGCGGGCTATGGCTACGAGGTGGATGTCAAAATAACCGGCGAGACCGGCGCAGCGGAGACGAATTCCTTGCAAAGTGCGGTGGTGCGCTTCAAGAATCAACGTGGACAGTGGGTGGAGCAGGACTGGCTGCAGCGCTTCGAGACCGCCTATATCCAGGAAGCAAGAGCATGGGTGCGTTCGCTGCAAACAGGCGCACCGACGGGCGCTTCGGCCTGGGATGGGTACATCTCCATGGTGTTGGCCGACGCCTGCATCGCCTCCGCCCGATCCGGGCAGCCGGTCGACGTAGCCGTTCCCTCGATAGCAGAAATCTATCGGCGGACGTGACAAAGCTTCCTGCTCACCTATTTACGCAAGCAATAAAGGATGGCAGATTTTTCGTCCGGCGCTTTATGAAAAAAGGAGAAGTGTATGAGTGATGCAAAAATTAAAATAGGCAATGCGCCTTGTTCATGGGGCGTGATCGAGAATGTCGAAGGAGAGCGCGGCGGCTATGCCCGCGTGCTCGACGAAATGGCCGAAACAGGCTATGTCGGCACCGAGCTCGGGGACTGGGGTTTCATGCCCACGGATCCTGAGGCATTGCGCGCCGAGCTTGCCGCACGCGGCCTCAAGCTGATCGCTTCGTGGGTGAGCGTCAAATTGCATGACCCCACCGGACACGCCGCCAGCGAAGCGGACGCCGTACGCACGGCGCGTCTGCTGGCGGCGGTCGGTGGACCGGACAATCTGGTGGTTTTGGGCAACGACCCCTACATGGACCCGATGCGCACCCTTCACGCCGGTCGCCTGATGCCGGAGCACAGCATGAGCGAGGAGCAATGGCGCATCTTCGCCGAGGGCGCGAATCGCGTCGCCTGGGCGGTCCGGCGAGAAACGGGGTTGCGCACGGTGTTTCACCATCACATCGGCACCTGGGTTGAAACTCCCGAGGAGACGGCTCGGCTGCTGGAGATGACCGATCCGGGGTTGCTCGGCCTCTGCTTCGACACCGGCCACTATCGCTACGGCGGGGGCGATCCTCTCACCGGCCTCAAACGACATGCCGATCGCATCTGGCATGTGCACTTCAAAGATCACGATCCGGTGGTTGCTCGGCGAGCGCGCGCCGAAGGATGGGATGCCGTCACCGCAGTTGGACACGGCCTTTTCTGTGAACTCGGAAAAGGCGACATCGACTTTCCGGCGATTTTAACGGAGTTGAAGCGCATGAACTACGACGGGTGGATCGTCGTCGAGCAAGATGTGCTTCCGGGCATGGGCAGCCCCAAAGAAAGCGCACAACGCAACCGCAACTATATTCGCAGCATTGGCCTGTAATCCAGGAAACATGGGAATCCATCACATGAGCGGCGCCGTCCGCGCTATGCTGTTCCACTTTTTTGGAGAATCTTTGCGATTCCTTTCGGAGGATATCTTATGATTCGATTTGCTCTATTTGGCGCCGGCTTTATCGGTCGAGTGCATGGTGCCAACCTCGCTGCTTGCCCGCGCACGAAACTCCAGTACGTCTATGATGTGAATAGGGAGGCTGCCACCCGGCTGGCCGATCGTTTTGGCGCCAAAGTCGCCAACAGCGTCGAAGAAATCTTTGCGGCCGATGACGTGGATGCCGTGTTGATTGCCTCTTCCACGAACACCCACGCCGATCTGTTGAGCGCGGCAATTCAAGCGCGCAAGCCAGCCTACTGTGAGAAACCCATTGACATGGACCTAGAGCGGGTGAAAGCGGTCGTCCGGCAAGCGCATGACAACCCTGTTCCGATCATGATCGGATTCAGTCGTCGTTTTGATCCCAATCATCGCAGGCTAAAACAACTGGTGCAGGCCGGCGAAGTGGGCGTCACCGAAATGATTCTGATGGTCTGCCGCTCTGCGGCACCGCCTCCTCTGGACTACATCAAAGTTTCGGGCGGACAGTTCCGTGATCAGACGATCCATATGTTCGACCTGCTCTGTTGGATCACAGGTCAGGCTCCGGTCGAGGTTTATGCCACCGGCTCCTCGATGATGGATCCGGCAATTGCGGCCGCAGGCGACGTAGACACCTCGATGCTGATCCTGAAATTTGCTGACGGCGCACTCTGTCACATCGACAACAGTCGACATACAGGCTACGGCTATGATGAACGCATCGAAGTCTTTGGCTCGCAAGGATTGGTGGAATCGCGGCGCAAACCGACGCATGAAGTCGCCGTCTATAAAGGGGACAAAATTTTAGAGGATGGGATGTTTCCGGGATGGTTCGAGCGCATGGAGCCGAGCTTTCTGCTGGCGCTCGACGCGTTCGCTGCCTCGCTCGAAGGGGTCGAGGGGATCGACTATCCGACGCTGCAAGATGGTCTTCGAGCTCAGATGATTGCGGAAGCAGCCGTTGAATCGCTCAAGACCAACATGCCAGTGAAAATCACCTATTGGCAGCCAACTTGATATTTCAAAGCCCTTCGGAGTCGCTGTTTTCACGAGAAGGTGAACTATGCTTTTAGGATTTCATGGCGCAACAACAATGACGAGCGACCTTGAGACCGATGTACGAGTGTCGCGGGAGGCCGGCTATCGAGGATTGGAGCTATGGGCAGACAAAGTTTACAAATATCTGGAAACCCATTCCCTGGAAGAGCTGAACGCTCTTTTTTTGGACAACGGCGTCGCCCCGCTTAGCCTGAACGCGTTGGTCTTTATCGGTTTCCGTGGAGACGAATATCCGCAGGTGCAAGAGCGCTGTAAGTACATGTGCGAAATTGCACAGGCAATCGGCTGTCCGATGTTGGTGACGGTGCCCAGCCCGACCGAGACGCGCTGGCAGTTGCCGTGGTCAGACGTGAAAGCCGAATATGTCAACGTGCTGCGCGAGCTCTCTGATATTGCCGCACCTTACGGCGTGAAACTCTCTTTCGAGTTCCTAGGCTTCGGTTGGTGCACCGTACGCACCCCTCGCGGCGCCTGGGAGATCGTCCAGGAGGTGGATCGCGCCAATGTCGGCATGACGGTCGACTGCGCACATCTCTTTGCGGGCGGCGGATTGATGAACGAACTGGATGCGCTCGATCCCAAGAAGATCTTCGCCTTTCACCTCGATGACCTGGAAGACACCTGCAAGGAGGCCATCACCGACAACACGCGTCTCTATCCCGGCGCCGGCGTCGTTCCGCTGGACGAAATCTGCCGTCGCATGAGTGCCATTGGATATGACGGCGCCTGCTCGATTGAGTTATTCCGGCCTGAATATTGGAAGCTGGACCCCCTGGAGGTGGCAAAGATCTGCCGCGCCAGCGCGCTTAAAGTGCTCTCACCGTATTTCAATATTGTATAGAGAACGGATGGCGACAAAAGGAATCGATCATGAATAAAGACCGCAAAGTGAAAGTGGGGATTATCGGCGTCGGTTGGTGGGCCAACACCATGCACATGCCTGCTCTCGCCAATTGCGAACAGGCAGATGTGGTGGCGTGCTGCGGGCGCAACCCGGAACGCACGGCGGCCTTTGCCAGAAAATGGAATATTCCTAACTACTACATCGACTACAAAGAGATGCTGGCCGGCGGACTGTGTGAGGCCGTGCTTGTGGTGACGGGAAACGACTCCCATTACCCGATTGTGATGGAAGCCTTGCGCCGTGACCTGCACGTGCTGTGCGAGAAGCCGATTGCGCTGAATTATGAGCAGGCAGCGGAAATGGCCGACCTGGCGGCGCAGAAGGGCGTAGTCACCACTGTCGCCTTCACCTATCGTCACATGCCCAGCACGCGCTACTTGAAGGACTTGATCGATGGCGGCTGGCTGGGGCGTCCCTATCATATGCACATGCGCTATTATGCAGCCTTTGCACGTACGCCGGGTGTCTATCTTTGGCGCTTTGATAAGAAATTAAGTGGGTCTGGGGCGCTGGCCGACATCGGCTCCCATTTTCTCCATCTGGCCGAGTGGTTTTATGGCCCGATCGAGGCGGTCACCGCGCAATTAGGCGTCTTCATCGAGCGCGCCCCTCTCGATCTCAACGGTCAACCTTATGAACAAGCGGACGACTCCGCGATGGTGATGCTGCGCTTCAAAAACGGCGCGCAAGGCCTAGTGCATGCTTCGGCTATCGCTTACGAAAAAACTTACGCAGACCATGGTTATGGCTTTGACCAGGTGCACGAGTGGGATTTTCACGGTTCGGCCGGCACACTCCGTCAGGTAATCGATTGGGACTTCCGCCAGCACATCATCGGCGACCGTCCAGGGGATGGTCCCGAGCGTCAGCTGCTCGTGCCGGATATGTACTGGGGGGATAAACGCAGGGACTATGTGATCGAGACTTGGGAAGACACTTTCCGCAAGGAAGGGCGCATGACGCAGGAATTTGTGCGCGCCGTGGCCGCTGGCCGGCAAATGACGCCCACCCTTGCCGACGGCGCTCGCTGCCAGCTCCTGCTCGATGCAGCCATTCAGAGCGCAGCGACAGGGGAATGGGTGAAAACGGTGTAAGTTTGGCGACGTCGCAATCCGAACGCAGGTGATTTCCGTTCAAATCCTTCTCCTTGTTTCTCCGCAACGCACAACACTCATGCAGGCGGCG
>JANWYX010000309.1:15000-27027 GCA_025055055.1 Caldilinea sp.
ATGGCTACCTGACGCTGCTGAGTGGCCCGGCACATCCCTATCACGGACGCTTCAATCCGGCATGGGGAACCGGCCTAGGCTACGATGACCTGAAGGTGATCGAAGCGTACAATTTTTTGAAATCCGTCGCAACGGGCAAACAAGGCCAACCGAGCTTTGCCGAAGCTGCGGCCGTCGCCCGCGTGCAACAGGCGATGATTCGGTCGTGGAAGAGCGGCAGTTGGGAAAAGGTCGAACCATGAGCAAGCTGCTGGTGGGAAACGCGCCCTGCTCCTGGGGCACGCTGGAATTTGAAAACATAGGTGGTCAGAGAATCGACTATGCGACGATGCTCGATGAGTTGGCGGAAACCGGCTATGTCGGCACGGAGCTGGGGGACTGGGGCTTCCTGCCGATGGAGCCGGAGGCGTTGGCTGCGGAGTTGAACCGTCGAGGGCTGGCGCTGACAGGCGCCTTTGTTCCCGTTGCGCTTAAATATCCGTCCCATCATGACGCGGGCGTCGCTGCGGCGGGGCGCCCCGCCCGGCTGTTGGCCGAAACGGCGCAGCGCACAGGGCAGGCGGTCGCGCCGTTTCTGGTACTGGCCGACGACAACGGACGCGAGGCCGTGCGCACGCAGAACGCCGGCCGCATCACGCCCGAGATGGGCCTCAGCGAAGACGAATGGCGCATCTTTGCGCAGGGGGCCAACCGAATTGCGCGCGCCGTTCACGCCGAAACCGGCCTGCGCACGGTCTTCCATCATCACTGCGCCGGCTATGTCGAAACACACGCAGAAATCGAGCGGTTGCTGGCGCTGACGGAGCCGACCCTGATGGGGCTGGTCTTCGACGCCGGTCACTACGCCTACGGCAACCAGGGGTGCGGCGGCGTTTCCCATGCGCTCGAGCAGTTCGCCGACCGCATCTGGTACGTGCATTTCAAAGACTGCAGCGAGGCGGTCCTTCGCCAGGCGCTTGAGAACGGCTGGGACTATTTCACAGCGATTCGGCACGGCGTCTTCTGTGAGCTGGGTCAGGGGTGCGTGGACTTCGTCGCCATCAAACAATGGCTGGAGCATCGCAACTATTCGGGATTTATCACGGTCGAGCAAGATGTGCTGCCCGGCATGGGCAGTCCCAAAGAGAGCGCGGCCCGCAACCGGGCGTACCTAAAAAGCATTGGACTTTAACATTGCAATAGATTGCAATCAACCAAATCCTCCAACCCAATCATCAAGGAAATCCTTCTATGATCGGCGTCGCCATTTTAGGAGCAGGTCGAATCTCTCATGTGCATGCCAGAGCGGTGGGCGAGGTGGGCGCCCGTTTGGTCGCCGTTTATGACGTTATGACTGCAGCCGCAGAAAAGTTAGCGGAGCGCTACGGCGGAGGCGTCGAACAGAGCGTCGAAGCAGTTTTGGCGCGGGCCGACGTGGACGCGGTGATCATCGCTACGCCCACCGACACTCACGTCGATTACATTATTCGCTGCGCCGAGGCGGGCAAAGCGGTGCTGTGCGAGAAACCATTGGCTGCCAACGTGACGGAGGCGCAGCGTTGCGTCGACCGCGTGGGGCATCTACAACAAGTGATCCAGATCGGCTTCAATCGTCGCTTCGATCCTTCCCATCACGCCTTGCAGCGTGCGCTGGCTGCAGGCGAAATCGGCACACTGGAGCAGCTGATCATCACCAGCCGCGACCCGTCGCCCCCACCTGCCGAGTATCTGGCGCGCAGCGGCGGCCTCTTCCAGGACATGACGATCCACGATTTTGACATGGCGCGCTGGCTGTTGCAAGAGCCGGTGACTTCCGTCTACGCACAGGGCTCGTGCCTGGTGGACCCGGCGATCGGGGCGCTGGGCGACATCGACACGGCTACGGTGGTGCTGCGCACCGCTTCCGGCAAACAGTGCACGATCCTCAACAGTCGCCGCGCCGTGTACGGCTACGATCAGCGCATTGAGGCGCATGGCGAGAAGGGAATGCTGCTCTCCGGCAACCACTACGAGACCAGCCTGTTGCGCTTCAACCCAACGAGCGCCGGCGCGCCCACGCCTCTGCGACACTTCTTCCTCGACCGCTATGCAGATAGCTATCGATTAGAGATCGCCGACTTCCTCGACGCAGTGCAGACAGGGCGTTCGGCCTCGGTGAGCCTGCAGGATGGCTTGGAGGCCTTGCGCCTGGCCGAGGCGGCGCAGCGCTCGCTGAGGATGGGACAGCCGGTGACATTGCAGTAAACAGAAACGGAGAAGATTTGTATGCCGGCCTATCGTCAATCCATTTCCTGGTGGTGCTTTGTTCCCAATCACCTTAGCCCGGAAGATCTGCTGCGCGCTGCAGTGGAAATCGGTTATGATGCAGTCGAGCTGCTGCCGGAAGCGTACTGGCCGCTGGCACACCGATACGGCCTTGCAATCGCCTCGGTAAATGGTCACGCCTCAATCGTCGAAGGGTTGAACCGCCGCGCCCATCATCCCAGGATCGTGCGCGAGCTGGAAGCCAACATTGCCAAAGCGGAACATTGGCGCATCGCCAACCTGATTTGCTTCAGCGGCAGCCGCGACGGCCTGCATGACGCTGCCGGCGTTGAGGCGACGGCGGAGGGGTTGGCGCAAGTCGCTCGCCGGGCGGAAGACGCCGGCGTGACCCTGGTGCTGGAAGTCCTGAACAGTAAAGTGGATCATCCCGACTATCAGGCTGACCACACGCTGTTCGCCGTGGAGGTGTGCCGTCTGGTGAACTCGCCGGCGGTGAAGGTGTTGTATGACATCTATCACATGCAGATCATGGAAGGCGACATCATCCGCACCATCGAGGCGCACCATCCTTGGATCGGCCATTACCATACTGCCGGCAACCCCGGCCGCGGGGAGCTAGACGAAACCCAGGAGCTCTACTATCCGGCCATTTTCCGGGCCATCGCCGCTACAGGGTACACCGGTTACATCGGCCACGAGTTCATCCCTCGTAGGGAGCCGATCGCCGGCCTACGAGCGGCGTTTCAAATGGCCTGGGCGCAACGTTCAGAAAATCTTGCACCGAAGTAGGTCACGCTTCCGGCGCGACGTGCGTGGCCTTCCTGCGCACCCCAATCTTGACCCCGCCATAGGTCACGCCTCCGGCGTGACGTGCTTGTCTGCCCGCAAGGTGTATGTCGAGCATGTCCGTCCTCCGGCCGGACCTACGTTGTTCCCATCGGCTCTACGCCTGCGGTGGGACAGAACGCATCACCGATCCCCACACCCACACGAAAAGCGTACGAAATCGAACTCGATTAACCACCCATCGACGTATTGGACGAACGCCATGGGAAAACCTACAATCGTAGTGTGAGGTGGCTATCGATGTTCTAGAATTGCTTGAGGAACAGGCATGTTTGACCGACTTCGTGAGGATATCCGGGTGGTTTTCGAGCGCGACCCCGCCGCGCGCAGCACGCTGGAGGTGTTGCTTTGCTATCCGGGGCTGCATGCGCAGTGGTTTTACCGCTTAGCGCATTGGCTGTGGCTGCGCAGGTTCTATTTTCTGGCGCGTTTTATCTCCCATCTTGGCCGCTTTTTTACCGGCATCGAGATCCATCCCGGCGCCACCATCGGTCGCGGCTTTTTCATCGACCACGGCATGGGCGTCGTGATCGGCGAGACCGCCGAAATCGGCGACAACGTGACGCTCTACCACGGCGTCACGCTGGGCGGGGTGAGCTGGCGTAAGGAGAAGCGCCACCCCACCATCGGCGACCACGTCGTCATCGGCGCAGGCGCCAAGATTCTGGGGCCGATCACGATCGGTGCGCACTCGCGCATCGGCGCCAACTCGGTGGTGGTGAAGGATGTGGAGCCGCATTCGGTGGTCGTCGGCGTGCCGGGACGCGTGCGTCGGCGCTCCGGTGTGCTGGTGGAAGATACGCGCCACGAGGATCTGCAGCACAACGCCCTGCCCGACCCCACGATGGAGCTGCTGCAACAGGTGATGGCGCGGCTGGCCGCCGTCGAGGCGGAGCTGGCGCAAGAAGAGCTACATCGCGAAGCCCAGAAGCAGGTGGAGGCGAACGGCTATCAGGGGCCGTGGGGCATATGAACAAGGTGATTATCACGGTCGCGGTCAACGGCTCGCGACCGACCAAGGCGATGAACCCGGCCGTGCCCTACACGCCGGCCGAGATCGCCGACGCTGCGGTGGAGGCGCACAAGGCAGGCGCAGCCATCGCCCACATCCATGTGCGCGATCCGGAGAGCGGCGCACCCTCTTCTCGACCGGAGCTTTTCGCCGAGACGCTCGACCGCATCCGCAGCCGCTGCGACATGTTGGTCAACCTCACGACCAGCGGCCTTCATGTCACCGGACAAGACGCCCTGGAGCAGCGGCTGGCGCCTGTGCAGTTACGCCCCGATCTCTGCTCGCTCGACATCGGCTCGCTCAACTTTCGCGACCGCCTCTTTGCCAACCCCCCGGAATTTGGCGAGGAGGCGGCGCGGCGCATGCAGGCCGCCGGCGTCAAGCCGGAGATCGAGGTCTTCGACGTCGGCCACATCGACCAAGCGCTCGACCTGATCGGACGAGGATTGATCGAGCCACCTCCCTACTTTCAGCTTTGCATGGGCGTGAGATGGGGCATCCCGGCGACGCCGGAAAATTTGCTCTTCATGCGCAGCAAACTACCTGCGGATGCACAATGGTCGGTCTTAGGCGTCGGCGCAGCGCAATGGACGATGGTGGCGATGGGCGTGTTGCTGGACGGCCATGTGCGCGTCGGTTTCGAGGACAACCTCTATTTACGCAAGGGCGTGCCGGCGCGCAGCAACGCCGAGCTGGTGGAGCAGGCCGTACGCATCGTGCATGCCTTGCAGCGGGAAGTCGCCACTGCAGTTGAAGCGCGAGCAATGCTGCATCTTCCGGCCCCTTTTTGATGCCCCATGCCAGGACATGCGCTCTTCATCACCCACACCCACCCCCTGCCTGACCTAGACGGCGCTTCCTTGCGCAGCCTGCGCCTGATGCAGATAATGCGAGAGTTAGGATGGGAGGTGTGCAACCTATCTGCCGGCCGCGCCTTTCATCCGCTCTACGAAGCCCGCATCGAAGAGGCGCGGACGCTGCTCTCTACCGTCGGAGTGGAGGCGGTGGGGCCGACCTCGCCGCTGGCCTATCTGGCTGATCACGGTGCGGCGTTTGACCTGATCGTGCTGGCGGTGACGCCCGGGCAGCCGGACTTTCTCTCTCAGGTGCGGCGATGGGCGCCCCGTGCGGCTGTGATCTATGACACGATTGAACTGACCTTCGTCAGCATGCACCGCGCCGGGCAGCTTCAGCGCAGCGAGCGTCTGTTGCAGCAGGCGCGCGCAGTGGCGGAGAAACAGCTCACCGTGATCGCCGACGCAGATGTGACGTGGGTCGTCACCGATGAAGAGAAGGCGCTGCTCGAACAGCTCCGCCCGCAAGCGCGCGTGCGCGTGATCTCCAACGTGCACAACGTGGTGAAGGAGGCTCCGGGGCCGGAGGGTCGCCGCGACCTGCTCTTTGTCGGCAACTACGTGCACATGCCTAATCGCGACGCCGTCCGTCATTTTGTTGCCGACATCTGGCCGCAGGTGCGCGCACAGCTGCCCGGCGCAGCCGTGCGCTTCGTCGGCCTGCTCGTGCCGGAAGTCGCGGCGCTCCAGGCTTCCAATGTGCTTGTGACCGGCCATGTGGCGGATTTGAAGCCGCTGTACGTGAGCAGCCGCGTCTCCATTGCGCCGCTGCGCTTTGGCGCGGGCGTCAAGGGCAAAGTATTGGAGGCGATGGGCTATGGGCTGCCTGTGGTGATGACGCCGGTTGCGGCGGAAGGCACGCACGCCGTGCATGGGGAGCACGCGCTGATCGCCGAAACGCCTGCCGCCTTCGTCGAGGCGGTCGTAGCATTGTACAACGACGACGCCCTCTGGCTACGCCTGTCGGAAGGAGGACGTCGTCTGGTGGAGAAATGTTTTTCGTATTCTGCCGTCAAAACGCAACTGGCGGCATTGCTGTCCGAGATTGGACGCGGCTGAAATGTTCAGGGTCCGCGCATGGATGTTGGAGTTTAATTCACCTTCACGATTTTTCTCTTTGCAGGAAAAAGCGAATGAAGAGGATTGGATTCGCCGATGGAAGAAAGGGACGTCGACCCATCATGGATTGCGGCGACGCAACCGCCAAGCTGCGCCACCGGCTGCGACGAGAAGAATCAGCCCAAGCAGCAGAAGTGAATTGGAAAGTCCGAAGCTCCTCGTAGAGGCTACTGTCTCAACCACCGGTTCGCCTGCGTGGGCAGTGCTTGCGACCGGCCGAGGAGAAGAGAGGGGAACCTCTGTCGGACTGGACAGGGGAGTAGGGTTGCGCAGGGCTTCCACGACAAGCCGACCCTCTACCACCTCTGTGACCACTTCTTGCGCCTGCAGTTGATCCGGCAACAAGAGATAGCCCGCCAGCCAGTCGAGATCGGCTACGGACTGCACATCGAGCAGTTGGAGCAGCGTTTCCTGCGGTAGTTTGAGCAGCGCGTTGCGCTTCTCGGCGGAGAGCGCCAGCAGCTTCTGCGCCATCTCCTCCTCCGGCAACGAGACAAGCGCTGCAAAAGTCGCCGGGGTGAAGTCCTCAGGTCGGGCGCGGCGATGCATGTCCCACGCCGCCACGCGCTCCAGTGTGTCGCCTGCCAGCCGAACCCAGGCCAGCGTCTCGGCGGTGCTGTACGTCTCACTCAGGATGGTGAGAGCCGCCTCCGGCGCCGTCAGCAGCAGGTTGAGGCTGCCGTCGGCAAGCGCCCGGTCCAGTTCGGCGCGGCCCAGTTGACGCATGTAGAAGTTGACCAGACTTGCCACACCCTCTAGCTCATCGAGTGGCGTGTCTTGCAGAAGGCGCCGGAAATCGGCGTTCTCCTCCGCCACCATGCAGACGTAGGCGTAGGCGTCGCAGAAACCCTGCCACTGTTCAAGCAGGCTGGTCGCTGTTTCCAATGCAATCATGGACGCATGCTCAGGCAAATCATCGCGCACGGCGTCGGCAATTTCCTGGCGAATCTTCTGTTTGACCTCTTCGCTCTGCAGCGCTTCTTGAATTTGTGGCAGCGCGCCCTGTCCACCTTCCCACAGATCGTAAACGATCAGGCCGACGCCGACCACCCAACCCGCAATCGGGATGAACGACGAGCCTGCGCGCCCCAAGATGCGCCCTACGATGCGGCCCGCCACACGCTGGGCGAGCTTCTCGCTCAGTTTCGTGCTCAGGCGGTGGATGAGCTGGGTCGCCACGATGGTGGCTACACCGGTTAAGGCCAGGCGATGGTCAACCAGCGCAGCGGTGGTCGGAACGGAAAGCGAATTCAAGGCGAGGGCGTGCGTTTCCTGCTGCACACGGTTGGCGAACAGTTCAAAAAACGTCTGGGAATATCGTTCGCCTACGTAGGCTTGCAGACAGAGCAAGGCCACCGACGCCGCCTGCGCAAATTGCGCCTCCACCTGTTTCGCCACCTCTCGACCGATGGCCGCCGAGAGGGCGTCTAGTTTGGCGCGGAAGGTCGAGGAGCCAAAGGCGTCGTTGGCCACGCGCTCGGCGTACTCTTCGGCCTTTTCGGGCCACCAGCCGGAAAGTAGACGGTTGAAATAATCCTCGCTCTGCATCAGCGCATCGACGGCACGCTTCACCTCGGCGTCGATAGCGGCGTCCATCTGAAGCTCCGCCCAAACGCGGCCCACAATCGTATCGACATCGAAAGGTTTTGCTTCGTTTTGAAGCACGGCCAGCACATGTGCTTCGATTTCGTTGCGCAATTGGCTGCGTTCGACGCGGTTGCAGTCGCCGATCGTGTACTGTCCTTCTGCGCTGCGCTGCGCAAGAGGAGCAGCAGCGACCGGAACCGCCGAGAAGACCAGGGAGACAATCCAGAACAAAATAAGCCAGAAGCGCCATCCCTTAAGACGCTTTTGCTTGATGGTCGGCTTGTTGTTTGTCATTTTTCACGATACGAAAAGCGTTGCCATACACGATCACCTCGACGCCGCCCTCCACGACCACAGGGTTGGCGATCTTGACGCCGATCACGCCGTCGTAGCCTTTGCTGCGCGCCAGTTCGTCTAGCTCGCATAACGCACCGTCGACTGCGCTGCGAATCAATTCTTCGTAATGGGTCATGCGTCCGCCGATCAGGTTGCGGATGTTTTCACGAATGTCCTTGACGACGTTGGCCGCGCGCACATGCACCACGGTCAACAGCTCCCCCAGCTCGATCTCTGCGGAGGGATGTGAGTCTAATGCAATCAACACAACGCCTGCCCCTGCAAAATGAGAATGAATTACGCTTTTCGTCTTCGCAAATAGCCAAACGGCTGCACCAGCCAGGCGCCGAATCCCCAGGCTAGACGCAACGCCACCACCAACAACAAGAGCAAGGCGAGGCCGGCGCCGACTGACGGCCACAGCCCATATTTGGCCCAAAAGAGCTGAGGAGAAATCTCGCCCATCAATATAGCGCCGGTGTCCGCAGCATAGTCCAGGCCGCCCCGTGGGCCAACCAGGAAGGTGATCGCTGCGTTCAAATCACCGATGCTTGCCAGCGGCTGCAGGTCGCCCAGCCGTCGCAATGGCTCAATCACGGTGGGCTGGCTCAACAACCGCGCTACCAGCCGATTGCGTTGCTCCAGGGAGAGCACAGGCATCTGTGCAGCCAGCCAGGCCAGGTCGTCGGGCGAGAGTCGGTTCGCCAATGCCACCAGGTTGGCTTCCGATAGTTTGAGCAGTTCGGCCAGCTGAGGCGCCGGAAGAAGCGCCAAGCGCGCCACGGCGGTTTTGTCTTTCAGAGCGAGCAGGGCGTCGATCTGCGACCGGTCGACCTGATCGGGCGTCAAATGCTTGTGCAGCTCCAGCGCCGCCACTTCGTTCAGCCGCCCGCCCACGGCTGCATACCAGTCCAGCGCCGCCTGTAAAGAGCCAACGTCGCGCACGATGGTCACGGCGGCTTCCGGTAGGTCGAGCACGCGGCGCAGCGAGCCGTCGGCCACAGCGGCGTCGAGCGTAGTGCGGCCGCCGTTGGCCATCACAACGCCCACCAGTTGCACCAGCCGGCTCAACTGCTCTTGCGACTGCAACGACGCCAGCAACTCGGCGAAGGCCGGATTTTCTGCCGCCAGCTCGAGCACCTGGCGAATCGTGCGTTTGACCGTGCGCCATTCGGCGAAAAGCTCGTTCGCCACCATGCGCGCCAGCGCCGGTGCTTCGTTTTCCAACTCCGGCCGAATTGTAGCAGCAATTTCGCGACGAATGCTCGCCGCCGTCTCGGGAGATTTCAGCGCTGCCTGAATCTGGGGCAGCGCGCCATCGCGACTGTCGTACAGGTCATAGGCAATCATGCCGAGGCCGAGGATCCAACCGGCGAGCGGCACAACGCCTGTCCCGATGCGGCCGAGCAGCCGCCCCACCAACTGCCCTGCCACGCGCTGCGAGATGCGCTGCGCAACGGTCACCATCAATTTGCGCGTCAGTTGTGCAGCCACAATCACGCCGACGCCACCCAACGCCCAGCGGTGCTCGCCGATGAGCGCCAGCAGGTCGGGGCTCATGGCGTCCGTTTCGATCATCTGGGCGGCCGTCACTGCACTTTCCACGCGACGCTCAAAGGCTTGCGCCAGCGCCGCCGAATAGTTGGCGTCGATAAAGGTCTGCATGCAGTAAAGCGCCACCGACGTCGATTCGGCGGAAGCGACGGCTAACTCGCCGGCGATGACGGTGGAGACTGCATCTGCCAGCGCCTCCATACCGCTTCGAAAAACCGACGCGTCAAAGGCGTAGGTTGCCACCGCCAGCGCCAGCTCACGTGCAGCTTCCGGCGACCAAGCGGAGACAAACTTGTCCCAAAGATTGGTCTCGCTCTGCACGCGTGCAGTCGCCGAATCGACGGCCTCGGCCAAGATGCGGTCCATGCCGAGGGCGGTCCATTGCTGCTCGACAATGGCGTTCAGGTCGAGCGCAACCAATTGTGTAGCGAAAATCTCCTGAACGACGAGGTTCAGCTCATCCTGCAAGGATTCTTCAGGCACGACGCTGCAATCGCGCAGGGCGTCGCTGCGCTGTTGCATCGGCGAAACTGTGCCTGGAGCAGCCATAGTCGGCACAGGCGAAAGCGTCAGCGCAATCACCAACATCCAGTTCACGATACGCAAGAGAAATTTTCCCCGCCCACTCATCAAGGAGCCGCTCCTCTTTCTGCTCGTATCCTTTTGTGCGTCCAGTCTGCACTGCGCCAACCGCCGTCCTTAATCTTGTATTATACGCTCATTCTGCGGAGAAAGTTTCCTCTATTCTGATGTGCTCTGATGTGCGGCTCTACTGCGTCGCGGTGTCGGCGAAGGATGTCCGGCCGGAGGCCGGACCTGCGTTGCGCCGTCCGCTGCGCCTCCGGCGCAACATGGCAGTCTTATTAAGGAGTTATCAAAGCGAAATTCCCATCAGCCCGCGCGTAATCTGAAAATCGATGTTGCCGATGCGCATGTGCCGCGGGACGTAGCGATGGGCAGCTAATGCCCCAATTTGTGCCAGAATCTGCTCCGGCCACGTGGAAGGATTGTCAACCAAAACTAGGTCAAGATCGGCTGCCGTCTCCGGCGGACAGTCAGCAACGGTCGCCAGCTCCAGCACAGGCATCAACGGATGACCGGGCGTTGGATGGCCGCCTACGTACGCAAGCACGACATCGACCCCGGCCGCACCCAGGCCGGTGACAATCTCCACCGGATGGTCGGTCGGCGTGGCCATGACGTGAAAGCCCGAACGCTGCGGGCGATGCGCGTAGGCGACGGTGGGCCGCACCGTTCCCGGGGCATCAAAGAGCGCATCGACAAAGCTTGCACACTGCCAAAGATAGCCGGATTCCGCTGCGAGGACGAGGCCGCCTGCGGCTGCGACATTGGCGGCCACCATAGCCAGCGCCGATCCCGCTTCTGGAGGCAGTGGCGCCGTCGCCATCATACCAAGACGCAGCGTGGCGAGGGTGCCCTCCGTCGGCGTCGGCCCGCCGTTTCCACATGCTGCGAACCACGCTTCGATCTTTTCGAGCACCGCAGCAATGCCGCCGTCCAACTGCACGCTGGCCCAGCCGAAACGATTCAAGTCATATCCCAACTCACTCAACCTACGGCGCATGAAGTCGTTGTGCACCACCTCGCAGCCATGCTCGAGCAGCAGACAGCGCCCCACCATGCGATGTGTGGCATAGCCCAGCAGTGTCGGCGCGGACATAGTGATCGCCTCGCCGGTGGCGTCCGAACAGCCCTCTGTGTGCGGCAGCGCCACGAAGCGAGAAAAACTCGAACCGATCGTTGCGCTGCGACGATTGAGCCGATGGGCGGCCAGTTGCGCCGGCTGCGCAGCGCAGAGGCTGGTGGGCAAGATCAACCCCACCTGCTCAAAGGCCGGACCATCCGGCGTCTCGATCGCCGGATAACGCAACGTGAGACGACGCTCGGGCGCTTTCACCGCCGGCGGCGATCCCTCCGGCGGCATCGGTGGCGTCTGCGTCCGCCCGTTGACATCCTCGATGTTTTGTCTCCAGTTGCGCCAGATTTGAACCTGCGCATGGCCGGCACGTTCGCCGGCGGTGCGTTCACCACTTGCCGCGCGCAACGTCAGATCGATCAACGCCTCGCCCAGCGCATCCATCGGCGTCCCATCCAAATACGCGCCGGCGTTGACGTCCATGTCCCGTGCGAGCAAATTGAAGCGCGGGGTGGTGGTGACCACCTTGATCGTCGGGACAAAGGGAAAGTTGGTAATCGAGCCGTTGCCGGTCGTAAAGTAGATCAGGTTGCAGCCGGCAGCCACCTGTCCGGCGACGCTTTCCAGGTCGAGGCCGGGGCTGTCCATAAAGTAAAAGCCCGGTGCGGTCATGCGCTCGCCGTAGTCAATAGCGTAGTCGAGTCGGGTGTCCGGGTGTTTTTTCATGGCCGCGCCGATCGACTTGAGCGTGATGTTGTAGAGGCCGCGCAGCTTGTTGCCGTCGGAAGGGTTGCCCTCCGCCGAGGTTCCATGCGCGG
>JANWYX010000371.1 GCA_025055055.1 Caldilinea sp.
CAGCGAATACAGGAAGACGGAGTTGAACGCTGCCCGATTGAAGTCGAAGCGATTCCAGGCGTCTGCAAAGTTATTCCAGTGGGCAGGGTTGGGAATCAACACCGGCGGCACCGTGTAGACCTGCGGATCATCCTTGAGCGCAGAGGAGACCATCCAGTAGAGCGGAAAAATCCAGGTGACGCCCAGGAAGATGAGGATGGCGTACACGGCGATGCGACTGAACATTTTGGACAGCGAAAGAAGGGCGGTTTTCTCCGGATGGCGCACCTCGCGTTGCGTGCGCACACTCTGACTTGCGCTCGTCATTTCTCACCTCCGTAATAGACCCAACGCGCCGACGATCGGAAGAGCACGACCGAGAAGAAGAGGATGATCAGAAAGAGGATCCATGCCATCGCCGAGGCCTTGCCGATGCTAAACTGCACGAACGCGTTGCGATAGAGGTTGACCACGTAAAACTCGGTTGATTTCATGGGGCCGCCGCCGGTCAACACGAAGGGGAGCGTGAAATCTTGGAAGGCGGTGATGATGCCCATGATAAAGTTGAAGAGAATCACCGGCGTGCACATGGGCACGGTGACATTCCAGAAGCGCTGCCAAACGTTGGCGCCATCCACCAGCGCAGCGTCGTAGAGAGAGCGCGGCACATCCTGCAGCGCAGCGAGAAAGATTACAACGGCGGTTCCCTGCGCCCACACGTAGATCATAATCAGCGACGGCTTGGCCAGTTCTGGGCTGGAAAGAAACGGGATCGTCGCCATCCCGAGCGTCTTCAAAAAGCCGTTGATCACGCCGTATTGCACGTTCAAAATGAAAAGCCACACCATAGCCGTGCAGACCGCCGGCACGATGGAGGGAATGTAAATCACCGAGCGGAAGAAGGTGCGGCCTTTGATGTCGCTGTTCAGCAAATTGGCGATTAGAAAGGCGACGGCGACGCCGAGCGGCACGCCGATGCCAACGTAGTACAACGTGTTGTACATCACGATCCAGAAGTCCGGATCGACGGTGAACAGCCGTTCATAGTTGGCCAAGCCGATGAATCTCGGCTCGCGAATGAAGTCGTAGTTGGTCAGGCTGTAGTAAAACGAGGCGATCAGGGGGAAGAGAGCAAAGAGCAAGAAGCCGATCAGCCAGGGAGAAACAAACAGCAGACCCAAAATCTGATAGCGTCGCTCCGTTTTGCTCATGTTTCGCCAACCGGTCACAATGGCGGTCATATCACCTCCTAAATTGAAAACTCAGCCGGTCGAAGCCGCTGTTTTCTCCTTCCGGCGCTCTGACAGCATCCAAACAATTTCAGCACAATGGAGGGGCGCGCTGCGCCCCTCCATTGCCGCTCGTTTATCCTAACCCCTGTGCCTGCCACTCGGCCTCGGCGCGTTTTTGCAGCTCATTGGCCGCAGCCTGCGGATCGATGAGATTGCGATAGACCTGCTCGCGCAGCTCTGCGTACTGGGTGATTACAAAGTCGTTGATCGGGCAGCGCCGGCCGATCGTCCACTCCGTCACCTGCGGACCGGCGTCGATATAAAAGGCCAAACCCGGATAGGTGTTCTTGTCCACCGTCTCCAGCCAGGATTTCACGCCGTGAATCCAGCCTACCTCTCTGAAGATGATGTCCAGCGCAGTGGGGGTTTGGAAAAATTCGCCGAGTTTGAAGGCGCCTTCCTTGTTCTTGGCGTCTTTGAAAATGACGACCGCATGGAGGCCTGTCGCCATGATGTTGGCGTCTTTGCGGTCGGCAGGCACCGGCGCCCAGCTCGCCCGGTTGTATTGCGCTACCTCCGGCTTCTGGATCTGAGTCTCGCCGGGATGCCAGTATCCTTCAATGATCATGTTCTGCACACCTGCGTTAAAGGCTGCTCCCCAGGTGCCGTTGCCCTCCACTTGTCGCATGCCGGCGAATTGATCGGGGCCTGCGATGCGGATGAACTCGCCCAGCATGTTCAAGCCTTCTGCCATGCGCGGGTTGGCCAGATCGAATTTGCCGGTCTCCTCGTCAAACCACTTGAACCCATAAGAAGCCGAGATGAAGTCCGGCTCGTTGGCCATGGCGTCGTAGGGGTCTAGCCCAAACTGAAGCAAATTGCCTGCGTCATCTTTGATTGTCATGGCTTTGTGCCACTCCAGCACCTCGTCCCAGGTTTTGGGCAACGTCGACGTATCCAATCCTGCCTTCTCTGCAGTGTTGATGTTGACGTTGAGACCCCACCACAGATAACATTCGATGCCGGGGATGCCGATCATGCCACCTTTGTAGAAGGCGCTATTCCATACTCCCTCCAGAATGTCATCCTTGTTGATGACCGTGCTGGCATCCACCATGTCCTTGACGTCGATCGTGGCCCCGCGCGTGAAAAGGTTCACATAGGAGTAGTTGGAGCCGCCGTCCGGAGGCGTGCCGGCTGCGATCGCCGTCAACAGCACATCCTGTCCGGTGGAGCCTTTGTATTCCAACGTGGCGCCTCCCATGTGCTCCTTGAATTCGTCGGTCTCCACGATTTTGGCCAGCGCCGGATCAAGATTGCCCCACGCATACCAGTATTGCACGGTGTTGGGCGCAGCGGCAGGAGCGGCTCCTTGCTCTGCGGCGGGCGCAGTCGAAGGCGCAGCGGCAGGGCCGCACGCGGCCAGGAGCATGGCTCCCGTGGTGACGGCGCTCCATTGGAGAAATTGTCGTCGGCTGATTCCATTCTGGTTCATGGTTGGTTGTCCTTTCCTGCTTGTCCTTTCGAAAAATGTGAAGACGATCGGTAAAACGGTGAAAACGGCGCTTCGCCAATCACAACGTGATGCAGATAGGCGACTGCGCAGGCTTTATCGTTTGTTTTAATCGCTTGTGTTCTTCATTGTGTAACGCAAGCGATGTCGGTTGTCAATAGCCAAAAACAAAAACGTTCTGAAATCAAACAGGGGGCGAATCCAAAATGTGCACGCCGGGAAACAGCTACATCATACAAACGCTTGCGTTTTGTGTCAAAAACGTTTTAAGAATCGCTTTGCGCGTGAGTAGCGTTGAGTCCGGTGGCCTCCGTCTTGCGTTACATCTGTGTCTGAACCTCTGCAAAGCGATCGACGGCGTTCACCATGCGTCTATGCAGGGTCGCGCCCACATGCGCCGGGTCTAGCGCAAGCGCTGCATCCAGGGCAATCGTCGCCTCCTTTGCATCGCCTAACCCCAGCCAACCCAGCCCCTTCAGGTAAAGGCAATGCACGCGATTGCGTTGTGCCAGGTCATCTTCAAACACTAGGAAGTCGGGAAGAGAGACCGCAAAATAATCGATAGTGGGCTCGTCCTCCATATGTGCATCCCCATACGCAATGAGTTGACGAAAGATCGCATTCGCTTTGTCCGGTTCGCCTAAGGCAGCGTGGGCCAGCGCGCAGTAGAAGGCCATGTCGGAAGGGCGATCGTTGTAATACATAGCCAAATTTAGCTCGATGGCGCCTTGCGTTGCGCGGGTGAAATGTTCTTTGCTGCGCAGTGCGTCGCCTATTTGCTTGTACGCCAGGCCGAGATAGTAGTCAATGTGGTTTTCGGCGGCATTTGGCAGCTTGCCTTCGGCCAAATTTTCCGGATAGACGCGTGCGCGCAGAAGATGTTCGATCGCCGCCTCTGTTCGACCTGCTCGCAGCGCCTCTTTTGCCAGCTCGACCAATGCAACGACATACTGCCCGGAGACTTTGCCTTCGCCTCCTTCCCAGGGATGAAACGTATGGCTTAAGAGCGCGTCCAGCGCTTCGCGGTGGCGACCGGCGATGTTGAGCAAGGTGGCGTACTCCACCATCAGGTCATCGCGCCGGCGCACCAGCTCCAGATGCGCGCTTAGGCGCGCCAAGCGCTCCGCCGGCGCTCTGCCCAGCTTTTTCTCGAGCTGATCGAGCTCGAAAAAGACTCGCGCGTCGGTCGGGTCCAGCGCAAAGGCGCGTTGATAGGCGGCCCGGCTGCGTCCTGCGTCCTTGCGCCGATTCATATAGGCAAGCCCTAAATTGCGATGC
>JANWYX010000384.1 GCA_025055055.1 Caldilinea sp.
ATGCGAATCACCGCCTGAAGCTGCGCAATCTCCTGGCGGCTGATTTTGAGCGCCACCAGGCGCTGCCCCGCCAGCCTGGCGCCGACTACCTCGTGGCCCAGAAAGAGATAGCGCAGCGACCCCTCCGCCGTCTGATCGATGGTGCGGGTGGCGGGTTTGCCTACATCATGCCACAGGGCAAACCAGACCAGCCAATCGACAAGCCGTCGTTCGGCGGCGACGATTTCGAGCAGCGTTTGGCGAAGTTTGCCGAGATAGGGCGTCAATGCTTCGGCGAGCGTTGCGCCGGCCAACGTGTGGTCGATGGCGCGCTCGCCGAGGAGCCAATCGCGCAGGGCAACGGCGTAGCGCACGGCGCGCAGCGTGTGCCGGTAGACGTCGGCGTCATGCGGCACACTTTGGGCGACCCCTTCCATCTGCGCCACTTCCGGAAGGACAATGTGCAAAAAATGAAATTCTCGCAACATTTCCAGCGTCCTGTCCGGCTCTGCAAGCGCCAGCATCTTCCACAGCTCATCGCGAATGCGCTCGGCGCTGACGAGGCGCAGCACATCGCCCAAGCGCAACATCTGCATCAGCGTGGCTTCTTCGATGGCGAAATCAAGCTGAACGGCCAGCCGGACTGCGCGCAGCAACCGCACAGGGTCCTCCGCCAGGCTCCATGGAGTCATACGGCGCAGCAGACGCGCCGAAAGGTCGCTGCGACCGGTGCCGGGGTCGATCATCTCTGCGGTGCAGTTGCGGCGCCAACGCAGGGCCATGGCGTTCACCGTAAAATCGCGCGCCTGCAGGTCTGTTGCCAGGTCGCCGCCACGCATGGCTGCAACGTCGCACACCAGCGGCGTGCGACCGGCTGTGAACACGAGCCGCGCCACGTCGCGCTCTGGGTCCAAAGGATAATAGGCCCACCCAAGGCGATCCGCCGCGCGCCGAGCCACGGCGTTAGCGTTGGCTTGGACGACCACGTCGAGATCATGGAGCTTGTCGGTGCGCCCCAACAGAATATCGCGTACGACGCCGCCTACGATGTAGACGGGCTCGACGAGATCGACGAACGCATTGAGTAGCGCAACAAAGGCAGGTTGCGCAGGCGTCCACTGCATTGAAAGCGTCTCCACAGTTAGGGATGATACCACAGGCAGTTGCGATGCACAGAACGCTAGAATTTCATTCCCTGTACACCAGGACATCAGTTGTTGGAAGCGCGGTTCACAACCCACACGCCCACCAGCACCATGGCGCCGCCGACCAGCTCCTGGACTCCGGGAAATTCTCCGAAGAGCGCCAACGATGCCGCAATCGCCACCACCGGGCTGAGCATCAGGATGATGGTGTGGATGCTCAGCGGGAAGAGGCGCAACGTTTTATAGTAGAGGGCGCGGCTGATCACGACATCGACCGTGCCGGTCAGGAGCAGTAGGAGCCAGGTCGGCGCATCGGGCCAGCGCCAATGACCGCCGCCCACTGCAAAGAAGAAAAGAAAGATCGAGGTGAAAAGCAGGCGAAAGGCGAAAAAGTCCAGAAAATTCATGGCGTCGCCCCAGCGCTTGACGATGGCGGTGTGTAACGCATAGAAAAATGTGGAGAGCAGGATGAGCAGCGCGCCCCACTGCATCACTGCGCCGGGATGATAGCTGATGGTGAAGGCTCCGATCACGGCCAAGGCGGCGCCTATCGTCTGCATCCGACTTAGCCGTTCGCGTAACCAGAAGAGGCCAAGCAACAGGCTGAATACAATGCCGGCCTTGCCCAACATGGAGGCCGTGCCCGGATCGATGTAGGCGATGGAAAGATAGCTCAGCACCGTAGAGGCCGCAATCAGAAAGCCGACCGACGCAAAAAACCAGAAGTGGCGCTGCGCTGTGCGCCAGTGCAGCGCCTGACGCACAGCGGCGTAGCCGACCACCTGGACGGTCGCAATGGCCAGCACGAAAAAGGCCGAAGCCGTGGGATGCATGTGCGGCAGCAGCAGCCGCGCAAAGATGTAGTGAAAGCTGTCCACGGCCAGCAGCGCAGCAAAGAGGGCATAGGCCTGCCCGCTGAACGCAGGCGTAGAAACTTTAATCGTCGTCTGTTGCATATTCAACGCAGATAGCAGAAAATGATGGATAAAGAGTGCAACGCCTACACAAACAACGCCTACACAAACGAAGTCTAACGGAAGCGCAGCGTTTGCGAAAAAGCGCAGGCGGCTTGCAATGCAACGGTGACGCAGTCGAGACGCAGCGATGAACTATCGAACGGTGGGCCGTTCTGGCCTGAAAGTTGCGCCGCTAGGGCTGGGCGCAGACAATTTCGCCAATCCGCTCACCGAAACGGAGGCGCACGCCATCCTTGACGTTGCAGTCGAGGGCGGCATCAACCTGATCGACACCGCCAACAGCTACAGCGCCGGCGAAAGCGAGCGCATCATCGGGCGCTGGCTGCGGGGTCGACGCAACCGCCACGCCGTGGTGCTTGCCACCAAGGTGCATTATTCGGTTGGGCCGGGGCCCAACGATCGCGGCAACTCCCGGCGACATATCCTGGCCGCATGCGAGGACTCGTTGCGCCGACTGCAGACCGACTACATTGATCTCTACCAGCTTCATCGCCCCTCGCCGGAGATCCCGGTGGAAGAGACGCTTTACGCACTCGACATGCTGGTGCGAGCGGGCAAGGTGCGTTACATCGGAACCACCACCCATCCCGCCTGGCAGGTGATAGAGGCGCTGATGGTGAGCGAGCGTCGCGGCCTGGCTCGCTTTGTTTCCGAGCAGCCGCCCTACAATCTGCTCGACCGCCGCATCGAAAATGAGCTGGTTCCCATGGCGCTCAAGCATGGGGTGGGGCTATTGCCCTGGGGATCGCTGGCGGCCGGCATACTGGCGGGCCGCTATCAGAACGCAGCCCATCCGCCGCCGGATTCCCGCGCGGCGCTGCGCGGCGGCATCTACGCCGAACGCGTCACCCCGCAGGCAGTGGCGGCCGGCAATCGCTTCGTCGCCCTAGCGCAGGAGGCGGGCATCTCGCCTGCGCAGCTTGCATTGCTGTGGGTGAAGGAGCAGCCTGGCGTCGTTGCACCGCTCTACGGCCCGCGCACCGTCGAACAGCTGCGCCATGCGCTGCCTGTATTGGAAATGCGCCTCAGCGACGAACTGCGCCGTGTATGCGATGCCGTCAACCCGCCCGGCAGCGCAATCGCCAACTTCCACAATACGGCGCCGTGGATGAAAATGCGCATCCCAGGCGACTAAGCAGCCAGCTTTTCAGGTGAAGATAGAGCCAACGCAAAGGCGCAATAGAATAGGAGAGAGGAAATGACGAAGCAACTCTGGACGACGCAAGGCCCGCTTCACGAGGAGGCGCTCGGCCTGATCCTGCCGCACGAGCACATTTTTGTCGATCTGGGGCCGATCGAGGAGGAAAGTTATCGCCACGCGCGTGCGGAAGAGGTGATCTCGGTGATGGCGCCCTATCTCGAGGCGGCGCGCGCGGCAGGGGTGACTGCTCTGGTCGAATGCACGCCGGTGGGCGTCGGACGCCGCGTGGACATTGTTAAGGCAGTGGCCGACGCCGCTCGCTTTCCTGTGGTTGTGGCGACCGGTGTCTATCGCGAGCCGTGGGTTCCGGCGTGGGTGCACGCCGCCTCGGAGCAGGAGCTGACGGCGTGGATGGTGCGCGAGCTGTGCGAGGGTGTCGAGGAGACCGGCGTGCGCGCAGCGTGGATCAAGCTCAGCGCCGGCGACGACGGCGTCACGCCGGTGGAGGCGAAGATTCTCCGCGCGGCGGCGCGCGCCGGCCAGGCCACGGGCGCGCTGATCGGCAGCCACACCATCCGCGGGCGCGTCGTACGCGACCAGCTCGACATCCTCGAGGCGGCCGGCTATCGCGCCGATCGTTTCCTCTGGATTCATACGCAGGCGGAGCCGGACTTTGACCTTCATCTCGAGATGGCGCAGCGCGGCTGCTGGCTGGAATACGACGCCATCGGCAGCGACGGCTTTGGCGATGAGTGGTTTATCGATCGTATTCACCGCCTGCTCGACGCCGGCTTCGGCGAGCAGCTGCTGCTAAGCCACGACCGCGGTTGGTACGATCCTTCCAAACCGAACGGCGGGACGCAGTTGCCCTACACCTACCTGAGTGAAGTCTTCCTGCCCAAATTGCGCGCCTCTGGCGTCGATGATGCCACCGTCCGTCAGCTGACGGAGAAAAACCCTTGGCGCGCATTTGCTCGCTGAGCGCTTAAAAGAAGTAAACTTACGTGTAGAGGAGCGCAAGAACGCAGAGTGAAGCTGGACAAATCATGCGACTTCGCAAGTTTTGGCAAATAATTATTACGGTTCCGCTGTTGTTTGCGCTGATCGCAGTACAGGTGCCGCCGGCCTTTGCGCTGGGTTTGTCCGCTTCTCCAACCGAGAAGCATGCGGCCACTGCACTTCCCGGCGCAGATGAGCACGATCATCGCGTGGCGACGGCGTGGTTTGCGCTGCTCGAAGACCTCATCCGCCAGGCGCCTGGGTTTTCTCCGCCGGTGGCTTCGCGCGCCATTGGCTACACTGCTGCGACGCTCTACGAGGCGATCGTGCCCGGCATGGCGCATGGTCGCACGCTGGCAGGCCGGCTCAACGAGTTGGAATGGACGCCGCCTGTCGAAGAAGGCGCGGCATATCACTGGCCGCTGGTCGCCAACAGCGCGCTGGCGTCGATCTTGCGTCGGCTCTTTGCGCATGGCGGCGCTTCCGTGCGCGAGTCCATCGACCTGCTGGAGAGAAGCATCCGTACGCGCTACGAGGCCGATGCGTCACCCGAAGCACTGCGCCGTTCGATCCGGCGCGGCCGCGACGTGGCTGCGGCCATCTTCGAGTGGTCAAAGCACGACGGCGGCCATGAAGGGTACTTCTACAACTTCCCGCGCACCTATCGGCCGCCAGAGGGGGATGGGCTTTGGGTTCCCACGCCGCCCAAATATCTGCGCGCCCTGCAACCTTCTTGGGGAATGAACCGCCCGCTGGCGTTGCCGTCCCCCGACGCCTGTGCGCTGCCGCCTCCGCCTCCCTATTCGACCGACCCTTCGTCGCAGTTGTATCAGGAGGCCTGGGAAGTGTACGTCACGGTGAAGAACCTTACGCCCTGGCAGCGCGAGACGGCGCTCTACTGGGCCGACGACCCGGTGCTGACCGCCACGCCACCCGGCCACTCGCTGGCCATCGCCACACAGATTTTAAGGCAGGAAAACGCCTCGCTGGCGCGCGCCGCCGACGTCTACCTGCATCTCGGCGTCGCCATCGCCGACGCCTTCATCGCCTGCTGGCGCGATAAATATCGCTACAACTATCTGCGGCCGATCACCTACATCCGCAACGTCATCGACCCCGGCTGGAACGCAACCGCCGTCACCGATCCGTTGATCACGCCGCCCTTCCCGGAGTACCCTTCCGGCCACTCGACGGAGGCGGCCGCCATGGCAACGGTGTTGGCTGCCCTCTTCGGCGAGGAATATCGCTTCACCGACTCCAGCATGGAACGGCTTGGCTTCGCCCCACGCACGTACGCCTCTTTCTGGGAAGCGGCGCAAGAGGCGTCGATGTCGCGGCTGTACGGCGGGATCCATTTTCGTTCGGGGAATGAACAAGGGCTGGCGCAGGGCAGGTGCGTCGGGGAATGGGTGTTGGCGCGGCTGCAATAACCGCCGATGCGCACAGCGATCGATGTTGAGAAAGGCCGGGTTTATCTTGACATAGATCTTCCTGGAAGCCAGGAAGCTTCCAGGAAGGCGCGATCCTCAGCTTCGTTGACGGCGCAGAATGTCAAGATAAACCGCCAGGATCACAATTAAGCCGGTCACGACGAACTGCCATTCCTGCGGCACATTCATGATGCGCAGGCCGTTGGTCAGCGTGCTGATGATGAAAGCGCCGATGATGGTGCCCAGAATCGTGCCCTGCCCGCCGCTGAGCGACGTGCCGCCGATCACCACGGCGGCGATTGCCTCTAGTTCATAGCCGACGCCGAGCGCAGGTTGCGCCGAATTCAAACGCGAGGCGATCATGACGCCGGCAAGGCCGCTGAAGGTCCCCCCCAATGCATAGACGGCCGTCTTCCAGTTGGCGACGTTGACGCCGGAAAGCCGTGTGGCCTCTTCGTTGCTGCCGATCGCCACTGTGTAACGCCCCAGTACCGTTTTGGAGAGAATGAAGGCCGCAATCAACGCCGCCGCAAAGAGAATCACCACGGCGTTCGGGATGTTGAAATTCGGGGCAATCGGCGCAATCAACGGCGACAGAATCGAACCCATCATGATCTGGCGGAAAACCGGCGTGTCGTTGAAATAGATCGGCTTGACCGTGCCGGTTTCGATGGTGGAGAGCACCAGCGCAAGACCGCGCGCCACCATCATCATGCCAAGGGTTGCAATGAAGGGCGGAACGCGCATGCGGGAGATGACAAGGCCGTTGATCAACCCTGCCGTGGAGCCGGTGAGAACGCCGATCAGGATGCCGAGGGGAACCGGC
>JANWYX010000404.1 GCA_025055055.1 Caldilinea sp.
GCTCGAACATGTGGCCGACGATCGGGCGGCGGCGGCCGAGATGGTGCGTGTGCTGCGCCCCGGCGGGCGCGCCGTGATCTTCGTCCCCAATCGCCTCTATCCCTTCGAGACGCACGGCGTTTACTGGCGCGGCGTCTATCATTTCGGCAACGTTCCGCTGGTCAACTACCTGCCGGACGTCCTGCGCAATCGGCTGGCGCCGCACGTGCGCGCGTACACGGCCGCCGGCCTGCGCCGCCTTTTTATCGGTCAACCGGTGCGCATCGTCCATCACAGCCGGATTTTTCCCGGATACGACAACCTCGTGCAACGCCGTCCGGCCTTGGGCAGGCTGTTGCGTCGTCTCACCTATGCGATGGAGCGTTCTCCGCTCTGCATCTTCGGTTTGAGCCATCTGCTCGTTGTAGAAAGAATCGTTCAGCAGGAGAGCCTTTGACTCCAGTGCAAAAGCGTATGTCTAAAATGATTTGAAAAACTTGATGCGAAAGCTGTTTGGCAGGATCGGTCAAAACGTGTTACGCTACACGGCTGAGTTATGACAAAACGATTAGATCGACACGACACCATTCTCATGGCCCGGCGACGCAGGCAGCGAGCCGAGCAGACAAAACCAAGAATCTGGCTGCGACTCACCCAACTCTTTTTGGTTTTCTTTTTCGTCGTTGGCACCTCGCTGGCTGCGTTCACCGGCGTCATCGCTGCTGCTGTGTTCGGCGTTTACCAGGAATACGCCGCCCAGTTGCCCGACGTCAGCGTGATCGAGCAACAGCAGGACCAATTCCAGACGGTGCGCATCTACGACCGCACCGGTCAGCACCTCCTATACGAGAGCGTCGATCCGCGTCCCTTTGGCGGCGACCGCCGTTTCATCACCCTGGACCGCATGAGCCCCTACATCTGGCAGGCGGCGGTTGCGCTCGAAGACCGCAACTTTTTCGAGAACCCGGGCGTCAATATGCGCGGCCTATTGCGCGCCTTTGTCTCGAATCTCCAGGGGGGTGCAGTGCAGGGCGGCTCCTCCATCACCCAACAACTTGTCAAAAACATCTTTATCCCACCCGAGGAGCGCGCCCAGCAAAGCTATGCGCGCAAAATTAAAGAAGTCGTGCTGGCGCTTGAGCTAACGCGGCGCTACCCGAAAGAAAAGCTGCTGGAATGGTATCTGAACTACAACTTCTACGGCAACCTGGCCTACGGCGTCGAAGCGGCCAGCCAGGTTTACTTCGGCAAGAGTGCACGCGATCTGACGCTTGCCGAGGCGGCCATGCTGGCGGCGATCCCACAATTCCCGGCGCTCAACCCCATCGACAACCCGGAAGACGCCAAGCGGCGTCAGGGCGTCACTTTGCAGGCAATGGTCGAAGCGGGCTTCATCACGCAGGCGCAGGCGGACGCCGCCTTCCAGGAGGAGCTCTCGGTGCGCAGGTCTGTGGCCGAGCGTTTCGACATCCTGACGGCGCCCCACTTTGCGCTCTACGTGCTCGATCAGTTGAAGCAGCAATACAACACGACGGATGATCCGTTCTTCATCTGGCGCAAAGGGTTGACCGTCTACACCACGCTTGATGTGGAGCTGCAGAAATACGCCGAGCAGGTGGCGCGCGAACAGGTGCGCATCCTGCAGGAGCAGGATAAGAACGCCAGCAACGCCGCCGTCGTCGCCATCAAAAACGACACCGGCGAAATTCTGGCCATGGTCGGCTCGCTTGACTACAACAATCGCGAGATCGACGGGCAGGTCAACGTGGCACTGGCCGAACGCCAGCCCGGCTCCAGCTTCAAACCCTATGTGTATCTGACGGCGCTGCAGAAGGGCATGACGCCGGCAACCATGATTCTCGACGTGCCGACGGCTTTCCCCCAGGCGGACGGCACCTTCTATCGACCGGAGAACTACGACCGGCAATATCACGGCCCGGTGTCACTGCGCAATGCGCTGGCGCGCTCGTACAACATCCCGGCCATCCGCGTGATGCAACAGGTGGGCGTAGCCGAGGCGCTGCGCACCGCACACCGCATGGGCATCAACGGCCTAAACCGCGGGCTGAGCTTCTACGGCCTGAGTCTGGTGTTGGGCGGAGGCGAGGTCTCTCTGCTCGATCACACTTACGCCTATTCGGTCTTCGCCAACAGCGGCGTCATGGTGGGCGAGCCGGTTCCGCCGAGCCAATTGCGCAGCGGCTACCGAACGCTCAATCCGGTGTCGATCCTGCAGATTCGCGACAGCGAAGGAAACATCCTCAAGAAATACGAGCAGCCCCAGGCCGAGCGCATCTTCAGCGCCGAGGTGGCGTATCTGATGCAGGATATTTTGAGCGACGACGTGGCGCGCGCGCCCGCCTTCGGCGCCAACACGGCTCTCACCTTGCCCGACCGCAAGGTGGCCGTCAAGACCGGCACCACCAACGGCTTCAAAGACAACTGGACGGTCGGCTTTACGCCACAACTGACCGTCGGCGTTTGGGTCGGCAACACCGACAACGAGTCGATGCGCAACGTGACCGGGCTTTCCGGCGCCGCGCCGATCTGGAACGCAGTGATGCGCAAATATCATGAGAACGAACCCCCGCGCTGGTATCCAATGCCGCCCGGCGTGATTCAGCGTGTCGTCTGCATGCCGAGCGGGCTGCTGCCGACGCCGCAGTGTCAAGAGCAGCGCACCGAAATCTTCGTGGCCGGCACCGAACCCACCATGCTCGACAACGTCTGGCAGGAATTCGAGATCGACCGGGAGACCGGGTTGTTGGCCGGGCCGGCGACGCCGCCCGATCGCATCGAGCGCCGCGTCTACATGATTCTTCCGCGCGAGGCCGCCGATTGGGTGGCGGAAAATGGCATTCCGCAGCCGCCCACCACGATGGCGTCGCTGCGCCCGGAGGACTTCGACCCGGACATCGCCATCATTCGGCCGGCGCTAGGCAGCTACATCTCCGGCGAGGTGGAGTTTATCGGCAACGCGCGCGGCGGCCCCTATCGCTTGGAGATTGGCGCCGGACTCGATCCAACGGAATGGATTCAGATCGGCCCGGAGCACGGCGAAGAGGTCCAAAACGGCGTGCTGGAGCGGCTGGACACGCGCACCCTAGCCGAAGGGCTGTACACGGTGCGGCTGACCGTCAATCGTGGGGACGGCGTGCGCCAGGTCGCCATCCCTGTGACCATCGACAACACGCCGCCGACTATCGTGCTGACAGAGCCGCGACCGGATCAGCTCTTCGTCATGGAGACGGACGAGCAGATCAACCTCAACGCCCTGGTCAACGACAACCTGGCCATCGATCGCGTCGAGTTTATGATCGACGGCAGCGTCTTTGTCACAAGCACCGTGGCGCCGTATAACGAGCGTTGGAAGATCACCATGCGCGATCTCAACTCGGCGGCGGGCGGGCAGCCATGGCCTGGGTTCCAGTCAGACGATCCGGAGGTGCAACCTGGGTTGGTCGTCACCTATCCCGGCGGCTTCCAGGCTATCGTCACGAACGGCGGCGTTTATTTTGAAGGACATCTTTTCAAAGCGATCGCCTACGACGCCGCCGGCAATCGAGCAGAAAGTGCAGAAGTGCGGGTCTATGTGCGCCATCGCAAGCGATAGACAAGGATCGAAATATGACGACCATCTTGGTGACGAATGACGACGGCGTCTTTTCACCCGGACTGCTGGCGCTGAAGCAGGCGCTGACGTCGCTCGCCGATGTGATTGTGCTTGCGCCGGAGCGTAACTGGAGCGCCGCCAGCCACATCAAAACCATGCACAAGCCTCTGCGCATCCAAAAGACGACGCTGGCCGACGGCAGTCTTGCCTATCGCAGCAGCGGCAGCCCGACCGACTGCGTAGCGTTAGCGATGGGCGGAGCCCTAGAGGTGATCCCGGATATGGTCGTCGCCGGCGTCAATGCCGGATACAACCTCGGCATCGACATCACCTACAGCGGCACGGTGGCGTGCGCAATGGAGGCGGTCATCAAAGGGGCCCCCGGCATTGCCGTGAGCGCATCCTTCTTCGAGGAAGAGGACGCCGACGCTGTTGCCGTGCGCCGCAGGGCGGGCGAGGTGGCCTGCGCTATCGCGCGATACGTGCTGCACACCCCCCTTCCCGAATATACGCTGCTCAATGTCAACGTGCCTGCATGCGACCCCGCCGGCGTCCGCCTGACGCGGATGGGCCGACGTCACTATGACGCCGGCGAGGTCGAGCAGCGTCGCGACCCCTACGGACGCCCGTACTACTGGTTGGGCGGCTCTCGCCCAATGGACGAAGACGATCCGGACACCGACGTCGGAGCGATCCGACAAGGATACGTCAGCGTGACGCCGATTTCCCTAGATATGACGCACTATGCGTTTTTAGAAGCTTTGCGCGTCACACAGCCGGCGTTCTCGCCGGATGGGCTTGGGGTGAAATAGGATGGTTTTTGCAGCAAAACCTGCGCCTGCGCGCTGGGAAGGCGTTGCAGTCATTGTCTGGATTGTTCTGCTCGATCTGTTGATGGTGGTCTGGGCGCTGCGACGCCCGATCGATCTGCTTCAGTTTGTGCTTTTTCTGGGGGTGGTGCTCAGCATTCCCGTGCTCATTCACCTTCTCTATCGCACCTGGGCCGCTTTCTCGCTCGAGTATTGGATCGATCGTAACGCCGTGACCTTGCGCTGGGCGCATCTTCAGCAGATCATTCCGATGCAAAGTGTGCACGAGATCGTGCGAGGGGCACCATGGCCAGAAACGCCCAAAGCCAGCCTACTCCGTTGGCCCATGCCGTTTCTCGACGTCGAAGCGCAGCCGTCGGCGCAGTCGATTCATCTATGCGCCACGCGCCCGCCCTCTGAATGCATTACATTGAAGACGGAGACCGGCGCGTATGTGCTGTCTCCGTCCGATGAAGGGGGCTTCATTGAGGCGCTGCAAGAGCGCTATCGGCTGGGCGCTACGCAGCAGGTCCGGCCGAAGCGGGTGCAACGCACTTGGCTCGCTACAATGCTGGGCGCCGATCGACAGGGCCTGTGGTTGTTGGGGATCGGCATGATCGGCGTGCTTTTGCTCTTTGCAGTGTTGACAATCAGCTTCCCCGATTTGCCTGACGTTCTGGCGGTTCGCTACAATAGCCAAGGGTTGCCGGTCGAAATTCGCGAAAAAACCGTGTTGTTTCGGCTGGTGTTCATCGGGTTGTTGGCGTGGGCTGTCAATGCGATCGGCGGCGTCTGGCTGGCAAGTCAACGACATCGAACGGCAGCGCACATGCTGTGGGGAGGCGCAATTGTTGTACAGTTTTTTTTGCTGCTGGCGTTGGTTAGCCTGATTGCTTGAGGGGATGCCTTTTTTGTGAGCAATTCAAGCCAGACGATCTTTTTGAGCATCATTATTCCCGCTTACAACGAAGAGCGGCGGCTGCCCCCTTCCCTGGAAAAGGTCGTCGCCTTCCTCCAACGACAGACATATAAAAGCGAGGTGATTGTCGTTGAGAATGGCTCCACCGATCGAACGACGGAAGTGGTGCAGGCCTTTATCGAGGCGCATCAGGACGCCGAAGATAAAGTGCGCCTTGCGCTGTTGCACAGCTCCCCCGGCAAAGGCGCTGCGGTCAAGGTCGGTATGTTGGCGGCGCAGGGGGATTACCGCTTTATTTGCGACGCCGACCTCGCCATGCCGATCGAGGAAATCGTCAAATTCCTGCCCCCGGTTCAACGCCAGGGAATGTTTGACATCGCAATCGCAAGCCGGGAAGCGCCGGGCGCCGTGCGCTACAACGAACCTCTCTATCGCCACATCATGGGGCGCGTCTTCAACCTCCTAGTGCGCATGATGGCGGTGCCGGGCATCCAAGATACGCAGTGCGGCTTCAAGATGTTCACCCGCCAGGCGGCGCTACACCTCTTTCCGCTGCAGCAGATCGACGGATGGAGCTTTGACGTCGAAGTGCTCTATATCGCCCGCCAGCACGGCCTGCGCTTGATCGAAGTGCCGATCCACTGGCACTATCAGGAAGACAGCCGGGTGCGTCCTGTGCACGACACCGTCAATATGGTGCGCGAATTGCTCAAAATTCGTCGCAACGGTCGTGCCGGTCTCTATAACCTACCTGCCCCTCAATCTACAGTGGACGAAATTCCGGCAAGCTGATCCGCTTTCCTCTTGGCACGCAAACGCATCGCCAGCACAATCTGCACCAAGTTGGCGACGTAGTGCGCCACGACAGGCGCCATGAGGCTCTGTTCGGCAAGGAAGAGCGCCCCGAAGATCAAGCCTGCAGCCCCTGCTCCCACCATGCCCCACAGCCCCTGAGGCGCATGCAAGACGCCGAAGAGAACGCTCACGAGCACTATCAAGAGCGGCGCAGGAAAGAGCGGCGACAGCCCCCCGATCAATAAACTGCGAAAGAGCAGCTCCTCTAACACAACAACCGGTCCCAGCGCCAAAGCAATGCGGTAGGCTTCGGCTCTGGAACGAGGCAGAATCATTTCGATAAACCGCTGAGATACAAAGCGTTCCCTTCCCTTTTTGTCGGCTTGGCGGGACAGCCCAAACAAGACAAGCGCCAGTGTCACCCCAATCCCTACCCCGACCAGCGCCTGACGCAGCGGCTGCTGAAATGTCCACCCCAGCGTGGCAGCATCTAACCCGCTGACAAGCCCCAAAACAATGCACAAGGCGGTCAAAAAAAAGCGTAAGATCACGTCCACGCGATCGAGCAAGGGGTTGTCGGGCGGCTGCCAGCGCTTCAGCAGCCGCGCAGTAGCCAGCGTCGAGTAGCTGATGAAAATTGTCAAGATAAACAGACCGATCAGAAAAAACTCATACTCACCCTGAATCGCCATGCATCACCTGCTTTGCCAATTCGCCCTCAATGATGGTATAGTGCCACAATAAATGGGAAGATCGATATTCTTCTCTGAAAAAGGAGGCGAAAACAACGACGTTTTCCCTCCTTTTTGTTTGATTTTGATTTGAGATTTGGTTTGCCTGTCGCTTTCTCTATGGCGTCTGACAGCGGTCTTCCGACGACGGACTCTTACAACAACACTTCAACATCTCTGCAACCCGATGCGCTATACTTGAGAAAAGTCGAGACGATTCGTCGGCTCTCCACAGGGTAAACAGGACGAAATGAACGTAGCGCAATGACATCTGTTCCTACAGAAATGACATCTGTCCCTACAGATTTGTCTCAATTGCATGCAAGATGACTTCTGTGCGTGCAAGGTGACTTCTGCCCTTTGTTCACCAAAGCGCAGATCTTTGATGGATTTCAAAAAAACAGCCCTTCAGTCCGAAAACTTTTTTTGAAAGACCCAAACAGGAGGTCAAAACGTGAAAGTTGTCGTGCTAGTGAAACAGACGCCGGATACTGCCGAGCTCCCCAAGGTGTCGGCGGAGGATGTCCGCAGCGGCAAGATCAAGGCTACGATGGTGATCAACCCATGGGATGAGTTCGCCGTCGAGGAAGCAATCCTGCTCGGCGATCGGTACGACGTCGAGTCCGTCGCCATCAGCATGGGCTCCCCGGACGCCGTCGATGCGCTGAAGCATGCGCTGGCGATGGGCGTCGGCAGTGCAGCCCTCATCGACGGCAGCGCCTTGAGCGGCGGTGACATGTGGACCACGGCGGCGGCGTTGGCAGCCGCCGTGAAGGCGCAGGGCGCAGACCTAGTTCTGACCGGCAAACAGAGCGTCGACGACAACAGCGGCGCCGTCTACGCCGGCGTGGCAGCGCAGTTGGGTTGGCCGATGGTGAGCGCCGTTACAAAAATCGTGGATATTTCCAACGGACAGATCACCGTTGAACGCATGGTGGAGGGAGCGCAAGAGACCATCAGCGTGCCGCTGCCCGCCGTGATCAGCGTCGGCAAGGAGATCAACGAGCCGCGCTACCCAAGCTTTATGGGCATCCGCAAAGCGAGCAAAGCCGTGATTCCGTCCACGCCAGCTGCAGAACTGGGCATCGCCTCGGGCTCAGGCAAGACGCAATGGACGAACATTCGCAAACCGGAAGAGCGCAAGACAAAGTGCGTCATCATTGAGGGCGCCACCGTGGAAGAAAAAGCAGCCAAACTGGTCGACGCCTTGTTGGCCGAGAAGGTGATATAGGAGACGAACGCATGTCTGTCCTGGTCTGGATCGAACAAAATCAGAATGGAGTGGTCCCTAATTCGTTTGAAGTGTTGGGCAAAGCCAAAGAGATTGCCGCTGCCCTCGGAACGCAGACGGTGGCTGCCATCCTCGGCGACAGCGCCTCCGGCGTCGAGACTGTACGGCAATACGGGCCGGATGTGGTGCTGGCGGTCACCGGCCCCGTGCTGGCCAATTATCGGTTGAGCGCCTACACGGCTGCGCTGCGCAAGGCAGTGGAAGCGGCCGGCGCCACCGTCGTGCTCACGGCGGCCACCGTCCGCGGTCGCGAAGTCGCCGCCATGCTCGCCGGTCAGCTCGACGCCGGCTATGCACCGGACGTCATCGATCTGCGCGTCGAAAATGGCCGGTTGGTGGCCGTGCGCTCTGTATATTCCAACAACATCCTCGCCGACGTCATGTTCAACAGCCCTATCCAGGTGGTCAGCGTGCGTCCGCGCTCCTTCCCTATGCCAGAGCCGGGCGCTCCCGGCGGCGAGGTCCGGACGCTCGACCCTGGCCTCGCGGAAAGCGACGTCAAGGAGAAAGTGCTCGAAGTACGATCGACAGACACCGGTGAGATCAGCTTGACCGACGCCTCGATCATCGTCTCCGGCGGACGAGGCGTTGCGCAAGACCCGGCCAAAGGCTTTGCGCTGGTGACAGAGCTGGCGAATGTGCTCGGCGCAGCCGTAGGCGCCAGCCGCGCCGCCGTCGACGCCGGCTATATCCCTTACAAGCATCAGGTGGGGCAAACGGGAAAGACGGTCAAACCAGATCTTTACATCGCTGCGGGCATCAGCGGCGCCATCCAACATCTGGCCGGCATGGGTGGCAGCAAAGTGATCGTCGCCATCAATAAGGATCCAGAAGCGCCCATCTTCGAGAAGGCGAACTACGGCATCGTCGGCGATCTCTTCCAGGTGTTGCCGGCGCTGACAGCCGAGTTCAAGAAACGCCTGGGGAAGTGAAGCGCCTCGCGCTACAGAGGCGCCCGTCGACCTTCCCAGTCGTTCTTTAGGCTGCTGAGAAGGTCGACGGGCGTTTTCATCGGTGTCGACGCGGCCAGGCGTCGAGCCTTCCTGGAAGATCCGCAGCCAACCCAGGCGGTCAGCAGGTCTGCTCCACTCTTTTCAAATTCAACTCGCCTTGCCCCTTTTCCGCCTCGACCATTTCGATAAAGAGCTGATGCCAACGCAGGTCGTCCGTCAACTCCGGGTGAAAGGCCGTCGCCAGAATGTTGGCTTGCTGCACGGCGACAACAACCTCTTCGCCGCGGCCGGCGATGCGCGCCAGCGCCTCCACATCGTTCCCCACCTCGACGATGGCCGGCGCCCGAATGAAGACAGCACGCACAGGCTCTTCGCCCAACCTTGGCACGCGCAGAAACGTCTCGAAACTCTCGTTCTGACGACCGAAATAGTTGCGGCTGACGGTCACATCAAGGCCTCCGATGAGCGGCTGTCCACCCGCTTTCTGGCCGATCGCTCGGTTTGCAAGCAGGATCATGCCGGCGCAGGTGCCCCAAATGGGTTTTCCCGCTTGCACCCATGCCTTCAGAGGAGCCACCAGTCCCCAACGCTCCGCCACCAGCCCCATCGTGGTGCTCTCGCCACCGGGGAGGATCAGTCCATCCAACCCGGCCAGATGCTCGGGCTTGCGCACCTCCACCGTTCGCACGCCCAGCCGCTGCAGCATCGCCTCGTGCTCGATAAATGCGCCCTGCAGCGCAAGGACGCCAATTGTTAGTCCCATACAACCTCACCTGACACACTCATGCTCCCGTCAATATCCATCCGCAAAGGTGTCGATCATCAACTTGACGTCGCCCAGAGGATACAACACCGGACAGGTAGCGCCATATCGGATGTACTCGCGCACCTTGGCTTTGACTTCGGCGGGCGTCCCGCTGGCCGTGATGCGCTGCACCAGCTCATCGGGGACGTATTTCATCGCAGCGCGCACCTGCTCTTTGGTGGCTGGCCATCCCAGGATCGACTGAATCTGTTGCACAACTTCAGGCTTGACGCCGCTAGCTTTGGCGATGTGAGGTTGCTGCGCCAGATATTGCGTGAGCAGCTCGCGCGCGCCGTCAAGCGCAACCTGACGATCCTCATGGACCGAACAGACGACGAGCTGTGGACGATCGATGTCTTCAAGGCGACGGCCTGCTTTGGCGGCCCCGCGTTCCAGATGCTCCATCGCCTCGAGGTTGTATTCCGGCGGCACACAGTAGTTGAGTAAAACGCCGTCTGCGATCTCGCCGGTCAACTCCATCATCTGCGGTCCGGTGGCGCCGATCACGATCTGAACGTTGCGCGGCTCGCGACGGCCATGCACGACGTCCAGCTCCACCCCCTCCAAGTGATGAAACTCGCCGTGAAAGGTGACGCGCTCCATCGCCAACAGCCGACGCAGCAACTCGACTGTCTCGCGCATCGCCGTCAACGGTTTGCGTCGCTCGATGCCCACATTTTTCGCCAACGGGTCCCACCACGCGCCGATGCCGCAGATGATGCGGTCAGGCGCCAGGTCGTCGAGCGTCAGGAAGGTGGCAGCGAGCAGGCCGATATTGCGCGTCCAGTTGTTGATCACGCCAGAGCCAACCTTAATACGCTCGGTCACCGCTGCGTAGGCGGCCATCGGCACGATGGCATCGCGCACCAGCCGGCTCTCCGCCTGCCAGACCGCTTCAAAGCCTTTGGCTTCAGCGTAACGTGCATATTCCATGCCATCCCGAATCGGGTGTTTGTCTTGCAGATAGAGGGCGACCCGTGTGTAGCGTGTTTCTGACATCATGGACTCTCCTTGGGCTCTTCGTTGGGTGTACTTTCTCTCCGAGGCGGCCTACCATGCGCAGGGCTTGTTCCTACGCCTTGTCCGATGCTGAACGGATCGAACAGCGGATTGATCGTTGTAGCGGATTATACAACAAATTCTACAGCTATCGATGATGCACAGTCCACCGAGAACGTGCAGCTGCGAGCCGCTCCCACCATCATTGTCGCCTATTGGCGAAATTCACTCTCTCGATTGTCAGGTTCAA
>JANWYX010000418.1 GCA_025055055.1 Caldilinea sp.
GATGGCGCGCATGAGCGTGGAGGATGGCCTGGTGATGCAACTTCACATCGGCTCCTTCCGCAACCATAACACCGAACTCTACGAACACTTCGGGCCGGACATGGGCGCCGACATTCCGGTGGCAAGCGAATTCACGCGCAACCTACGCCCTCTGCTCAATCGCTTCGGCAGCCATCCCAACTTCACACTCATCCTCTTCAATCTGGACGAGAGCACCTACAGCCGCGAGCTGGCGCCGCTGGCCGGCCACTATCCTGCCGTCAAGCTGGGGCCGCCATGGTGGTTCTTCGACAGCTTCAACGGCATGCGTCGCTTCTTCGACGCAGTGATGGAGACTGCAGGTGTCTACAACACCGCCGGCTTCAACGACGATACGCGCGCCTATCCCTCGATCCCCGCGCGGCATGACCTCTGGCGACGCACAGCGGCGGACTGGGTCGCCGGTCTGCTTGTGCGCCACATCATCGACGAGATCGACGCCCAGGCGATGGTGCGGGCGCTTGCCTATGATCTGGCGAAAAGTACATATAGATTGCAATAGATTGTAAAAGACAGGAGACATTTCATGAGCGTAACATCTCTTTCTATGCATATCCTGCGCGTCGTCCGGGCGGGCGACGCCGTCTATACACTGGTGCGTTCGTCAACCGACGCAACATACCGCCTCTTCGTGCGCGGAAACTCGGCGGCCTTTCGCGGCGAGCGACAGGACGATACACTGATCTGTCCCCTTGATGCCGAGAACGCACGCGCTTTGCAAGAACGACTCCCTTGGCTCAGGCCACAGCCGCTGGGCAGTCGTCTCTCCTTCGGTTTCGGCGACCGCATCGGCTTGGCCACCCCAGGCCACATCGATGCGCTGCGCAGCGTCGATCCTGCAGGTCGCATTGCGCCGATCTTTGCACAACAATCTGTCCGCGAAAATGAACGACTGCGCCGCACACCCGAAGAGGTGATGACGGCCGCCATCTGGAGCCTTTTTGCCGAAGATTGGCGCTTGCCCTGGGGCGCCGACGCCGATCACGTCAAGGAGCCGGAGCACGTCGCTCCGTTCGTCGCTGCCGGCTACACCTTTTTCACCGTCGACCCCAGCGATTATGTAGACAACGGGGCGCAAACAGATAATTTGACTGTGTTGCATATGAAGTGTGAGGCTTTACCTTGGGATGTTTTAGAGACGACCTATTCATCACTATACGAAAAATATCACGGTCGCACCATCGCCCTTGACGGGGAGGCACTCCACTTTGATGAAGAGACGCTGCTGCGCAGCCTCGCCAAATACGGCCGCGCGCTCGCCCACACCGTGCGCATCGCAGCCGCATTGCGCACCGCCTTCGGCGGAACACCGTTTGACCTAGAGATGTCGGTCGATGAAACCGATACGCCAACTTCGGCGCACGAACATTTCTTCATTGCCAATGAGCTGCTCCGCCGCAACATTCCGCTCGTCAGCCTCGCTCCGCGCTTCGTGGGCAAGTTCCAGAAAGGCGTCGATTACATGGGCAATCTGGCGGAATTCGAGGCGGAGCTGACGCGCCACGTTGCTGTGATGCGTTATTTCAATCGTTATAAGCTGAGCGTCCACACCGGCTCGGATAAGTTCAGCATCTACCCTATCCTGGCACGGCGTGCAGGCCACGGCGTGCATATCAAAACCGCAGGCACCAGTTACCTGGAGGCGCTGCGCGTCGCCGCCGTGCGTGCGCCCGACCTCTTCCGTCAGATGCTGGAAACGGGCCGCACACACTACGAAAAGGACAAAAAGACCTACTTCCTCGACTGTCGACCGGAGCGCGTGCCGCCGGCTTCATCGCTCGCCGCCGCCGACCTCCCGGCCCTGCTTGACCAGTTCGACGCCAGACAGTTGCTGCACGTCACCTTTGGCTCGATCCTCACAGCGCACGGCGCAGACCTGCGCAACCTACTGACGCAATATCTCGACGACTATCGCTCGGCGCTGTGTTGCCATTTTGCACGACATCTCGAACCATTTGTCAAAATGTAAACGTGTCTTTTGTCTATGCGAAAAATCGCCCTCGATTTCTCAAGAAATCAAGGGCGATGCTCCCCTCTCCAATCTCTTTCCCCGGCCACCATGGAACTGGAGCGAACGACGAAGACATTGTATGATTGAAAGCTTGTGAGATGCATAGAATCGCTTCACGAAGGATGTGCACGAGCGTGACCGGGATGATATAAAAACGCCATGGTGGTCGTGTTCCAGATCATTGCGACGTATGCGCCGTATATCTACTTGATCTGCGGGCTCACGGCGCTCTATCAACTCTATCGGCTCTGGCAGGTGCGCGAGGAACGGCGCCAAGCCATCTTCATGCTGGAACGCGAGCGCGCCGTGCGCGAGCTCGGCGGCATCTTCAGCGTGGCAATGTTACTGCTGGTGATCATGGGCTTCACCTACTTCGCCAGCCGCACCATTCCGCAGGCCATTGTGGCTGCACCGGATGCAGAACCGACGCTGCCGCCGCAGTTTGCGCTGGCGATCACACCCACCAACACGCCGTTGCCGGTGACGCCTTCGCCCACCCCCACCGAAACAGCGACGCCGACTCCAGAGCCGCCGACGCCTCAGCCGGGCCAACAACAGACGATTGAACAGCCTCCGACGCCGACGCCTGAGTCTGCTCCGGTCGCCCAGGCGGGATCGCCGCCGGCTTGCCCCGATGCACGCGCCGTCATCTCATCGCCCGGGAATGGCGCCACCGTCAGCGGCGTTTTCACCCTGATCGGCACTGCGACGCATGAACAATTCAGCTATTACAAGGTGGAGTTTGCCCCGGGTGCCAATGCACAGAATGGCTTCACCTATCTCGCCGACGGTCGCGGTCCGGTCTTCAACGGCGCGCTGGCCAGCATCAACTCACGTGGCTTCGCCAATGGCCCTTGGACGTTTCAATTGACCGTCGTCGACCTAACGGGCAACTACCCCGATCCCTGTCGGGTGACGCTCTACATCGAAAATTAGCCGGACGAGGAAGATTGTGCATCGCATTGCTCAATTGTGGCGGCAGCTCACTTCAAGACAACGTAGACAGATGCAGATTGCAACGGCCTCATTGCTCGGCCTGCTTCTGGTTGCGCTGGTCGCCGCCATTGCTTTTCAGCTCGGTCAGTCGATGGGGCTGGCTCGCGCCCAAGAAGCGGCTGCCACCGCCGAAGCAATACGCAGCGCGCTTGGCTTCTCGCTGACGCCGCCACCCTCCGCCATCCCCACCGAGACGCCGGAGCCAACCTTCACGCCGACGTTGACCCCGACGCCCACTTCAACGCCGGCCAGCGCTGCGGAATGGGCCGAGCGCTATTTCAACCTGGCCATGCAAGGGCTGAATACGCTGGTCGCTCTCGATTTTACGCCCGAACGCGCCGGCGCCCTGCTTGAGCGACTTGCGCATGAGCAAGGATTGATTTTCGTGCCGGCCAGCTATTACCAGATTGCCGCCGATCCCTGGATGGCTTTTACGGCGCCGCGCACTCCCGATGGCGCACCGCTGCCGATGTTCTTTTGGCGCAGCGCAGAAGCCGGGAACGCCGTCGAGGGACAGCTTCTTCTCGACATCGCTGCACGCCTGAGCGACCGCAACGCCGGATATTTTGCACTGGCCGCCGGCATTGGACAGGCTGCGCTCGGCGTTGACGCCCAGGGAACGCGTTATCTCCTCACGGTTGAGCGCCCGGAAACTCGCCCCCTCCTCACCGCCTATCTATGGAGACAGCCCTCGTCGGGAGCGGCGTTCGAGGTGCTCTGGCGCAGCGACGATGAGCCGCAGTGGCGTTTCGACTCGAGCAGCAGTGAAGTTCGCTTTATATTCAACGAAGGCGAGCCTTTGCCCGATATTGTGATCTCCGGCCCTCTGCCCGCCGACAGCCCCATTCGCACAGAAGAAGGCGCCACCGGCGTGTTCATCGAACAGCCGCCCTTTGCCCAACAACGGTTACAGACGCGATGGCGACCTTTGTTGGCAAGCGAGCTAGACGCCAATGCGCCTCCCCGCATCGTTGGCTACCGGCTGGCACAGGCGGAAGTGGAGCCAACCCCGCTCAGCACGTTGGCCACCATCCTAGCGCGGTTGCAAAGTGGAGAGATCAGTCGCGCGCAGTCGCTGGTCAAGCGCATCGACCTGCTCAGCGAGATGTTTGACCTGGGATTGGCAACGCCCGGCGACTGGATGGCTGTTTATGTCAATGAGATTGACCGCGAAATTCAGGATGGCTCCACTTCGTTGCGTCTGCGCTTTTTCGACAACGCGGACCGCAATCGCAGCTTCGAGGCCGCCTTCGAGGAAGATTTTGCGACGGGTCGCTATATCCTCACCTCCATCGGTCGCGTGGTGTTGGCCAGCAGCGCAGGATTGGTGACACCGGCGCCGCCGCGTCCCACGCCAACGCCGACCGAGCTGGCCGTCGCCGCTGCGCCGTTGCTCACCGATTTCGGGGAATTCACCGTCACGCTTCCCGTAGAGGAAGAAAGCGCGCCGCTCAACCCCACTCTCGAGCCAACTCCAACGCCGACGCCGACCTTTACGCCGACGGCGACCGATACGCCGTCACCGACGCCACCGCCAACCGAGACGCCGACGCCGACGGACACGCCTACCGCGACGCCGACGCCCACCGAGACGCCGACGCCGACGCCAACAGAGAGACCGCTTCCGATTCCGGCCATTCCGGCGGACGCTATACCTCCGCTCACCGGCTACATGTTGCTCTCTGAAACCGGACGCTTGCGCGGCGGTCCCGGCACCGACTATATCGTCATCGCCGGTTTGGAAAACGGAACGCCTGTCGACATTTTCGGCGTCACCGAGGCGGGCGACTGGCTGCTCATTCGCGCAGCCTTTGTGAATGATGGCCGCACCAACGTCGTCGGGTGGGTGGCGGCGCAACTTGTCATTCCCTACGGTGACTATAGCGTTGTCCCGCGCTATCGCGCCGACGGCGCTCCCCTAGATGCGCCGCCCTGGGGCGCATCTTCCAACCCAGATGCTTCGCTCCTGGCTGCGCTGCCCACCGCCACGCCGACGCCGACGCCGCCGGTCACGCCGGTGATCCGTCTTCCGAGCATAGTTACGCCGCCCACAAGCAATATCCCTGCGCCGGAAGCAGATGAACAGGTGGTCACGATGGCGGGCGACGCCGTTCCTGCCGATCCAATGACATTGCTTGCAGCGACGAACGCCGCCGGCGCTCCTGTCCAAATCGATGTACGCGAGGCCGTCGTTGAAATCTGGAGCGCAGTGCTCGGCGCCACAGAAGGGCAATGGACGCCGGCCAACGCTGCGCTGTTATGGCCCGGCGCAGTCGTCTATATGAAAGGACAACCGGATGCAACGAGCCGCAACGGCGGCGCTACGCGCTGGCGCGCGCTGCGCATGCGCATCGTGGCTGCGCCTTTCATCGAGCGCGTTAAGGAGCTATCCCTGCCTGAAATTTTCACGGCGACAACAACCGATCAGGCCATTGCGCTGCTTGGGGGAAGCGCAATGCCCGGCCTTTTTTTGTTGCAGCGAGACGGCCAGGCGCAACAAGTGTGGCAATATGAAACGGTCGCCCGCTGGCTCAGCAGCGATCCGAACGCCGGTTTCATCGTCACCGAGCCGCCGACATCAGGCGGCCTGAGCACTTTCAGTTGGATGCGCAACGATGGAACCGGCCTGCAGATCGTCGCCCAACCGTTCTATACGATCCGTGGAGTTGCAGGCGACGCCTATGGTGGGTTGTGGTGGATCGAGACGCCGAACGCAGCGATCGATCTCTGGCAGATCTGGCACTATGACCCTGCAGCGGCCCAAATTGCGCTACGTCTGCAAGGCGATGGCGCAATTTTTGGCTCGGCAGGTGATCGGAGAGGCAGTTCATTGAGGCCGACGCTCGTGGCCGTGCAGATGGTGACGCCGGGCGATCCCTCGGCCGTCTATTTGTTCATTGATACGGAGGATGCGATTTCACAACAGCCGTTCGCCGGCTTCTTTCGTCTGCGCATGGAAACGAACGCAGAGGGCCGTGGCGTCGTCACAGAAGGGCCGCAACGACTCCTCGAGAGGGGCGCCTATCGCGGTCCGCTTATGCTCAGCCCCGATCTCTCGCGCCTGGCGTATTTCGCCTATGACGCCACTCACCCAAGCCTCACCTCAGGCGTGGTGCGTCCAGCGAATACGCTCAATATTCTAACGCTCGCCGGCCGCGGCGCCAGCACCATCCGTACAGCCTACGTCACCGAGACGCGCTTCGAGTTCCTTGGCTCCGGAGTCACCTGGCAGGGGTCGGAGCGAGTGATCCTGGCGCGCAGCCGTTTCGCACCCGGCTCGGGTGAAGAGGAAGACTGGTTTGGACTGGTGCAGGTGGAGTTGCCGCCTCCGGGCGCTTCGCCCGCCGAACCGATCACCGCTCGATCCTATCTGTTGCCGCGGCAGCAATCCGCCTTGGCTTTTACCGCATGCTTAGATAACATCTCGATCCTCGTCTTAACGCGCGAACAGAACGGCGTCCAACAGTTGATGCGCTGGGAAGGGAGCGACCGAGTCTTTCCTCTGTTTCGTATCCCCACGCCGTTGGACCGCCTGTATCTTTGCTGGCAACCATAACCATGCAACAGAGCACGTTGCTTGAAGGCTGGAGCTACTTTGCGGACTGGAATGACCTGATATTGGCCGTTGGTGGCCTGCTGGCGGTGACGCTGGCCATTGTCTGGTGGAGACAACAGACTCGCCATTGGCATCGAATCGCCCTGGTGAGTTTTCTGGCGGCGTTTGGGCTGGCGTTCGCCAGCATTTATATCTTCTGGGTGCCGCCATATTATGCGGGTTGTCCATCCGGTTGCATGGGCTGGCGCGGGTATCCATTGCCCGTGGCGCGTATCACCTTTGACGGACAGACGCAGATCGGCATGCTCGACATGCTGCTCAACACCTTGTTGCTTTGGCTGTTGATCTTGGTCGCCAGCCTGGTGGGGCGCATCGGCGCCGTCTTGTTCGATTGGGAGCGATGGTCATGGCGCACGCGCATTTTGGTGATCCTGTTATTTGTGCTCGTTCCCTGGGCCTTTCTCCCGCGCTATCTGCCGCCGCCGCAGCCGGCCACCACCGGCGAAGAGCTCCGGCTGGTGACCAATGCGCGTCGTGCAGCCGAGGTGACCTACGGGGTCACCGGTCTCTGGGTGCACCGTTTGGCCCTGGAAGATTTGCGTCAGCTTAGCCCCAACCCCTTGGGAGAGACCACGCCAGACCTGACCGCCGTGCGCAGCCAAGTCTGTCTACGCGGCTACACCTACTTCTACCTGCCTTGGCGGCGTTACCGCGTCAGCCTGGAGCCGACCGGCGTCAATGCGCTGTCGATCGTAGAGCTGCCGTTGGAAGGGCCGTGTTGGACGGAAGGAGCGGCGAGGTGAACACCCTCGCCGCTTCGGAGTCGCTCGGTGGGGAATAAAGTCACGTTACTTCCGACGTCCCCCCTTGAGGCTGGCCTGTAAAGCCTTCAACGCCTCTAGATCGCCTTTCGCAGCGAGGGCCGCCTGTTCCGGCCATGTGGTGGGATCGGTGACGGCAAAGCGTCGTCCGGCTGCGAGCAGCATTTTGCGCAAATCTTCGGGAGAGGCGGCGGCCAAATCGGCGAAGGAGGTGATGCCGTTCTGGGCCAGCAGCTCTGCAATCTTGGGGCCGATGCCCTCGATGATTTGCAGATTGTCCGCCGCAGGTTCGTCGGCCGCAGGCGCTTGCTCGGCACCGACAGGGGTCGAAGCCCCTTTCTTGCTCCTTTTGCTTGTCTTCTTGCTCTCTTGTTTGCTCTCTTGCAGAGGCGTTGCAGGCGCAGGCGCTTCCGCAAGCAGTTTTGGGCCTTCCTGTTTGCTCTCTTGT
>JANWYX010000437.1 GCA_025055055.1 Caldilinea sp.
ATTTGAACCGGCGATCGGGGTTTTGCAGACCCCTGCCTTACCACTTGGCTACGTCGCCATGTTATATTAAGGGTAACAAGCGAACGAGGAAATGTCAAATTGGAAGGGGAAAGGGCAAGATGGCGAAGTTGGGATGGCGGGATGAAGAGCTATACTGTGCTCGGTGTGGTATCTCTTTCCTGTGGACGCAAGAGGAACAAAGACAATCCGGCGCAGCTGCGCCTCGCCACTGCCCGGGCTGTCGCCAGCTCATGCCTGCGCCGGGGCGTGAACGCGGGTTGGTGAAGTGGTTCAACCGACGTAAGCAATATGGATTTATCGTTCGCGCCGGTCAGCCCGAAATCTATGTACATCGCAATGCAGTGCAGGGCAAGCGTCCACCCCGTCCGGGCGATCTGGTGGAATTCACCGTTCAACAGGGCGAGCGCGGCGTCCAAGCCGGAGATGTCCGGCTGCTTGTCGTGAATGAGCCATCGCCTTGAAACGATCCTCTTGAAACAATTCACTCCACTGCAACCGAATTGCAACTCCTCGATTGCAAGATAGACGCAATCCGACGTCACTTTTTGAAACGTCGCCTCGCACATTGTTCGTCCGGTTCACAAGTTAGTCCAGCTTCATAGCCGGCGGTGGCGACAAAGGGTTTGCGTTTCGTTTAAAGCAAGAGGAGAAAAAGCTATGCATGAGCAACATCTTGCCGCACAGATGACCCAAGAATGGACGACGTTGCAGCGATGGGCCGGCATTGAACGCCCTTACACTGCAGAACAGGTTCTGCGCCTGCGGGGCAGCTTTATGATCGAATATACGCTTGCACGCATGGGCGCCGAGCGACTTTGGAGCCTGTTGCACAGCGAGCCCTTTATTCGCGCCTTGGGCGCCGTTACAGGCAACCAGGCTGTGCAGATGGTGCAGGCCGGTCTAAAGGCGATTTATGTCAGCGGTTGGCAGGTGGCGGGGGACAACAATACGGCGGGCGAGACCTATCCAGATCAAAGCCTCTATCCGGTTGACAGCGTACCCACGCTGGTGCGACGCATCAACAAGGCGCTGCAGCGCGCCGATCAGATCGACCACATGAATGGCCGGCGCGATCGCTACTGGATGGCGCCGATCGTCGCCGACGCCGAATCGGGCTTCGGCGGCGCGCTCAATTCCTATGAGCTGATGCGCGCCATGATCGAGGCAGGGGCGGCCGGCGTCCATTTTGAGGATCAGCTCTCTTCGGCCAAAAAGTGCGGCCACATGGGCGGCAAAGTGTTGGTGCCGATGCGTGAGTTTATTCACAAGCTGGTGGCCGCGCGGCTGGCGGCCGATGTGATGGGGACGCCGACCCTTTTGATCGCTCGCACCGACGCCGATTCGGCGCAATTGATCACCGGCGACATCGATCCTCGCGATCAGCCGTTCATCGTCGGTCGAGACCGGACATTTGAAGGTTTTTACTACATCAAGGGCGGCATTGAGTACGCCATCGAACGGGGGCGAGCGTACGCTCCCTACGCCGACCTGATCTGGTGTGAAACCTCCAAACCGGACCTGGGCGAAGCGCGCGAGTTCGCCCAGGGCATTCATGAGAAATTCCCGGGCAAACTGCTGGCCTATAATTGCTCACCTTCCTTCAACTGGCGGCGCAACCTGGACGAAAAAACGATTGCGCATTTCCAGGAGCAATTGGGGGAAATGGGCTATAAATTCCAGTTTGTCACGCTGGCGGGTTTCCACTCTCTCAACAGCGCCATGTTCGAGTTGGCGCGTGCCTACCGAGAGGAAGGAATGGCCGCCTACACGCGCCTCCAGGAGAAAGAATTTGCCCTGGAGCGGGAGTTTGGCTTCACCGCCGTCAAACACCAAACCTTCGTTGGCGCCGGCTATTTCGATGAGGTGCAATTGACGGTCACCGGCGGCGCCGCATCCACCACAGCACTGAGCGGCTCTACGGAAGAGGAGCAGTTCGTCTCGGTCCACTGAAGCACACCCTGGAGCCTGCGATTGGGCTGCGCAGATGCAGCCCAATCGCTCGTTGGTGTTGCGCAGTCCGATTCGCAAGCCCATGCGCTGTGGGCTTACGTCAATCGGGAGCGATGTCATGCCTGAAGGGTGACATGCGTACAGGGCGATCGAGAACAAACCATGCTATTGTAAAAGGGAGGATGAAAGTGCGCGCCTCAAGAGCGCAGCAGACGGATGTGCGCTTCCGGCATACGTTTGCAATGGCTGATCAAAGGAGATTGCGCCATGACCAAATTTCGCATCCTGGTTCCGAACGACGGCTCCACCTTTTGCCGCCACATTTATCCACATCTGATCAGATTTTTTCCGCCCGAACGCGCTGAACTAATTCTGCTGCGCGTGGGCACGCCGCCTGAAGGACACACCCCGCTTCCGCCCCGACCCACAGGCTACGACGTCGCCATGACGGCGTTCACCTCGGAACGCGATGCGACGCTGGCGCGTCACCCGATCTACGCCAGCCAGGAATGGGAAAGCGCGGTGGCTGAAGTGCGCAGCGAACTGGCGGGCGATGTTCATCTATTGCGAGAAGCGGGATATGAGGTCGATGTCGAAGTGCGTTTTGGCGATCGCGGGGAAGAGATCGTCAAGTTTGTGGAACACCACCCGATCGATCTGATCGCAATGACCACCCACTGGCGCACCGGCCTTCAGAAGCTGATCTTTGGCAGCGTCGCACAGGATGTGCTCGCTCACGTCAACAAGCCGCTTTTGATGGTGCGTCCTCACGGCGGAGAGCAGATTGAAGACTGATGCAGACGTTGAAGGGGCGATCCTAAGGCCGCCCCTTCGCCATCGTTGTGCCCACTTCTCTCCTAAAAGAGGGTCGATCCCTTGGCTTCCCGTCGAGCTTTCCTAAAATCTCCTGACCGGGGCCTGCTTCCTGTCGAGCGTACATCGAGCGTACAACGAAAAGGCCGGCCGATCGGGAACGCAAAGCCGTGGATGAGCAACTACACAAAGAGGTTCGACATGCGCTCTTCTTGCATGAGCGCCTTCATCTCCTCGTCTGTCGGGCGACGTTCAAAGCGAGCGGCGGCGTCCAGCACTTTGGGCAAAAGATGAATGTCTCCCACCGTATTGAGGAAAATGCCCGGTCGTCCGATCACCCAGTGCACGGCCAGGTCGATGGAACGCTGATCCTCCAGGGGTTGATACCAGACAGGGCTTGTACGTTCCGCCGTCGCCCATGGCCCGCGCGTGATCGCCTTGATGGTTTGCACGGCCACGTTGCGTTCCTGGCAAAGTTTCAACAACAGCTCGAAGTCGTGTTCGTAAACTTCGTCTTGCATCACCACATAGTTGTAGGGCAGCAACACCGAGTCGAAATCAAAGCGCTGCAGGCTGCGCCGATGCATGGCTGCAACGGTGCGCCCATGCCCGGTGACACCGATGAAGCGCACCAGCCCCTGCTCACGCGCTTCAATGCACGCCTCTAAGGCGCCACCCGGCCCCATCGCCACCTCCCATTCGTCAGGATGCACAAGGTTATGCAGCTGGATCAGGTCGACTGCATCGACGCGCAGGCGCTCCAGAGAGCGACGAATCTCATCTCGCGCAGCTGCATAGGTGCGCTGACCGGTTTTGGTCGCCAGAAAGAACTCTTTGCGATGACGCTCCATCCAGGGGCCGATGCGCAGCTCTGAGTCGCCGTAGGATGCCGCCGTGTCGATATGATTCACGCCGTATTCCAACAGTAGGTCGAGCGTGCGGTCGGCTTCCGCCTGTGAAACGGAGGCCAGCGCAACCGCTCCGAAAATTGTGACCGTGCTCATGTGGCCGGTGCGCCCGAACATCCGTTTTTCGATCGGTTTATGCGTTGTCATGAGTGAACCCCTTTCCCCATTTTGTACAAAATGAAAACTCTCGACGGTCGGGCGTCCTGAGCTGCGTCAAAGGTTGACCAAAAAGCGACGAACAACAGTGCCTTTCAATTCCATTATACGTCCGACCCCGATCTTTTGTCAGGTCTTTCTAAAGAGCGTCCAGGTGCGAGTTCGCTTTTGCGTTGGACAAACCGTTGCTCTGTGCTAGAATAGCGCGCAGGAGCCTTTGCGGTACATTGCAGGCGCCTTCTCCATTCGCCCGGTGTGGGGAATCACAGGGACACCCATTCAGGTATTCATCATTTAAAACGATCGAAAATTAAAACAAGGAGGCTTCCTCATGCAGAACAGACGGCTGGCGCTTTTGCTCTCCATGCTGTTGATTCTGGCCACCGTGCTCACCGGCTGTATGGCGCGCCCGGGTCAGGGCAATTTGGCCGCCTCTGCGCCGCCGGATGCGCTGGTGGTGGATATTCCGGCGATTGCACTGGTCTACGATGAGCAGGGTCAGGTTTCCTTGAAGGGAATCGACCTTTCCGCATTGGGCATTGCGTTGGATGCGCTGGCGCGTACGCCGGAGCAGATTGCACGCGTCAGAGCGGCCGGTGTGCGCAGTGCATTCGTGGACCTGGGGCCGAGTGGTCTTGCCCTTTATGCCAACGGCAGGCCAATGGTGACGTTGGACTGGAATGCAGACACATTGCAGTCTTTGGGCGCGGTGCTGGAAATCGTCGGCGTTGACAACTCTGACACCCTTGTCAAGGTGTTGCCGTTGGTGCGCAATATGAGCCTGGGCGTAGCGTTCCTCTTCCCCGACGCGGGCGACAATCCCACCTTGGTCGGTCCGGCGCCAGATCGGGCGGCCCTGCAGGCCGGTGTGCAGGCTGCGGCGTCGCAGGTGCTGGGAGAGCTGGGAATTCCACCTTTCGCAACCGGGTTATTGGGAGCGTTGGGCCCCTTGACGATTCGATATGATGCTGCAGGGACGGCGACGTTGGAAGGGTTGGGAATGATTGCCGGCTTCTTGCCTCCGGACGCACTCGCCGCCCTCAACTTGAACGCCGAACAGATGGAGCAGGTTGCCGAACTCGGCATCAAGTCGATCAACGTGCAGACCAAGCCGGAAGGACTGGCCATCACTCTCAACGGTAACCCGCTGCCGCTGATCCGCTGGGACAGCGGCCAAATGACCAACCTGGTGGAGCTCGGGTTGGACGCCGGCGTGCTCACCGTTCTCACCGGCGCCGATCCAGGCTCGCTCGATGCGCTTCGCCAGCTGGGCAAGTTTGCCCCCTTGTTGCAAACGACGCCGCTCAACATCTCGGTCGTTTTTCCTGAGTAAGCGCGCTCCTGTTTCGGGGTGGGGCGCACCTCTCTTCGCCCCACCCTGATTTTACAGTTTTTCCTTTCAGCCACCTTTCCGATTTCCTGCAAATCTCCTCTTATCCACAACTTTCCATCCATAACTTTCTCTCCACAAATAGCAAGCATACTCACCGAACAAAATTTGTTTTTAACCTAGACTAAACCTGTACAAAACGACGCAGGAGACAAACCATGAATCATTCTTTGGAAATACATGAGATCGAACAGGAGACAACAAGCGGACGCAGGGACCGGCTGATTCAACTTTTCGTGCCGGTCGCCACGCTGACGACCATCCTTATCAACGGACTGGCCACAACTCTACCGCTCAACGGACAAAGCACAGGCGAGATTTCCGATCGATTTCCTTCGCTCTTTACGCCTGCAGGCTATGTCTTTTCAATTTGGGGCGTCATCTATCTGGGGCTGATCGGCTACGCCGTCTATCAGGCGCTTCCTGCGCAGCGCACGAACTCTCGGCTGCATCGCATTCGCCTGCCCTATCTCGTCAGTGCGGCCGCCAACTCGGCCTGGATTTTTTTCTGGCACTACAACCAATTCCTATGGAGCCTGGCGGCGATGGCGACGCTGTTGGCGAGCCTCATCCTGATCTATCGGCGCCTAACAAGCACTCCCGGCGCCACCTCGCAGACGGAACGCTGGGTCGTCGACGTCCCTTTCAGCATTTATCTTGGATGGATCACGGTGGCGACGGTGGCCAATGTCGCCGTCGTTCTGCTCGATCTGCAGTGGAATGGGGAGCCGCTGTCTCCGGCGCTGTGGGCCTTGCTGATGATCGTTATCGCCGGCATCCTCGGTGTAATTTTTGCCCAGAAAGCGCACGACATTGCCTACGTTGCCGTGTTGATCTGGGCCCTGGTTGGCATTGCAGTAAAGCAAAGCGCTACACCCCTTGTGGCCTGGGGGGCGCTGACCATTGCAAGTCTATTGGCGCTGATTGCAACAGCCATTTGGTTACGGAATCGCAAAGCGCATGCGCAGCTGCCGGGTTGAAGCATCTGAGCAAACTCTCCATCGCTGCAAAGAATTTGGAAAAATGGTGAATCTCAATCGTTCTTTCACATATTTTCACCCCTACATATAAAGCCTACTGAAGCCCATCATCATTTTTTGAATGAGGACGCGCTATGAAACAAAAAATTATCGTCATCGGCAGTGGATTTGGCGGATTGGGCGTAGCTGCACGGTTGGCGGCGCGCGGACATGAAGTCACACTCTTCGAAAAGCGGGATCGACTCGGCGGCCGCGCCTACACCTATGAGATCGATGGCTTTAAGTTCGACGGCGGTCCGACGGTGATTACGGCGCCCTGGCTGTTCGATGAGATTTGGGAGCTGGCCGGTCGCCGTCGCGAAGATTACTTCAAGCTGGTGCAGCTTGATCCCTTCTACAAAATTTTCGATCACACCGGCCGCTCCTTCAGCTATAACGGCGACCATGAGTACATTTTGCAGCAGATCGAGCGCTGGAACCCGCGCGATCGAGCGGGCTACACGCGCTTCATGGCCACTACGAAAGAAATTTTCGAGACGGGCATGGGGCTGATCGACAAACCTTTTCTTCATTTCGGCGACATGCTGCGCGTAGTTCCCGACCTGATTCGCCTGGAATCTTATCGCAGCGTCTACGGCTACGTGAGCAAATTTATCGAGGATGAATTTTTGCGCCGCTGCTTCACCTTCCATCCTCTCTTGATCGGCGGCAATCCACTCGACGCTGCCTCGCTCTATGTGCTGATTCACTACCTGGAGCGGGAGTGGGGCATTCATTACGCGCTGGGAGGTACGGGTGCCATCGTCGATGCATTCGGGCGCCTGCTTCGGGAGCTAGGCGTCCAGGTGAATCTTAACGCTGAGGTGCAGGAAATTTTAGTCGACGGTGGACGCGTCAAAGGGGTACGTCTGGCGAACGGAGAGGTCTACGCGGCCGACGCCATCGTCTCCAACGCCGATGTAGCATGGACCTACCTCAATTTAATTCCAAAAGAACATCGCCGCAGAAACAGCGACCGTTGGGTGAAGAGTAAGAAGTACAGCATGTCGCTCTTTGTCATCTACTTCGGCACGAAAAAGCGCTACAACGTCGGCACGCCGCTGGCGCATCACAACATCATTTTGAGTAAACGATACAAAGGACTCTTGCGCGAGATTTTCGCCGAGCGTGACCTGCCGGAGGACTTTTCCCTCTACCTGCATATGCCGACGATGACCGACCCTAGCATGGCGCCGGAAGGATGCGAAGCCTTTTATGTGCTTTCTCCGGTGCCCAACCTGAACGCTCGCATAGACTGGACCGTCCAGGCCAAACCCTATCGCGACGCCATTATGCAGTTCCTGGAGGACAACTATTTGCCTGATTTACAACAGAACATCATTGCCGAGCACTACATCGATCCACTGCATTTTCAGGATACGCTCAACAGTTATTTGGGAGCGGCTTTCTCGGTGGCGCCGACCTTGTTGCAGTCCGCCTGGTTTCGTCCGCATAATCGCTCGGAAGACTTTGAAAATCTCTATTTTGTGGGCGCCGGCACGCATCCGGGCGCTGGGTTGCCGGGCGTACTCTCTTCGGCCAAGATCGTGGATGGTCTGCTCAATCCAAGCGCCGTCGGCGAACCGGTCAGGAGGCTCAGCGCATCGATGGCAACTGCATAGGGCGCGCCCGGAGCAGCTCACCCCACGTTTACGCCGAACTCATAGACGAGTCGACCGCCAAACCAGCCTGTCGCCGCAATCAGGAGAGCGCCTGCGATCGCAAGCAGCGCAAGCCACCAGCGCGCAGTGTTGTCATCGAGCAAATCCTCGGTCGATATGCCGCTGCGCATGCGCTGCTGACGCGCCCGGGCGCTACGATAGGTCCAGCCTCGATAGAGCCAAAAGCCATAGAGAACCAGCGTTGCCAGTCCGCTCCAGATATGAAGGTTGAGCACGGCGCGATAGGGCGCTTGCGGCGGCAAGTACGCCTGCGCAAGCAGCCCCGTTAGCACGGCGACGCCTCCGCCGATCCAGCCGAGGACAAGCAGCATCCAGATCATGGGCTTCAAATTGAATGCCGGACGACGAAACAGGTGAAGCAGCGTCAACGCACTGGCGAGCAGCAAAAAGGCGATCGGGAAATGAACGGTGGCCGGATGAAGATGGGTTAGATTCATTGCGCTCCCCTTGAGAGATGGACGAGTTGAAAGATGCACAAGCTGCAGTGTATCGTCGACTCATTCCGGGCAAATCTCGCCTCTGTCATGACGGCAAAAGCGTACCCAAATCTTGTCGTTCAGGCAAAAAATCGGTGAAGAGCAATGGTTGGAAGACCTGCGCAATGGAGAGGATGTTCACCGGTGTATCAATGCTTGAAGACTCGATTGTTGCGCAACAATTGAGCGTTGATGGCAACAATGATCGTGCTCAGCGACATGAACCCTGCGCCTAACGCCGGCGTCAAATGGACGCCCCAGGGAGCCAGGACGCCGGCGGCGAGCGGCAAGGCAATTACGTTGTATCCAGCGGCCCACCATAAATTCTGCACCATTTTGCGATAACTGGCCCGGCTGAGCGCAATCATTTTGACGACATCGAGCGGGTTGCTCTTCACGAGGATAATGTCCGCCGATTCAATGGCTACATCGGTTCCGGCGCCGACGGCAATGCCCACGTCGGCCTGCACAAGCGCCGGCGCATCGTTGACGCCATCTCCCACCATCGCCACATGCTTTTGACGGCGCTGAAACTCCATGACCACTTGAACCTTATGCTCCGACAGCACTTCGGCGAATACATGGTCGACGTTCAACTCGGCGGCCACCGCCTCTGCGACGGCTCGACTGTCGCCCGCTAACAGGGCGACTTCAAGCCCCATCTGATGAAGAGAACGAACGGCCTCCTTGCTCTCCGGACGAATCACATCCGCTACCGAAAGAACGGCGACCACCTGCCGTTCCACCACCAAATATATGGCCGATTGCGCCTTCTGGCCGGCCTCCGCCGCAAATGCGCTCAGCGCTTCAGGAACGTCGACGCCCACCGATTCCAACAATTGCGGCCCTCCGCCATGCGCCCGATCACGGCGCCGTCGTTGTGCGCCTTTGCGTCGGTCAGGGGCATGTCATTTTGACGGTGACGGACGATGGACCGGGAATTTCCGCAGAAGATCTGCCCCATATATTCGACCGCTTCTATCGAGGCGATCCTTCCCGCAATCGCGCTACGGGCGGTGCAGGCTTAGGACTGGCGATCGTGCGCAAGCTGGTTGAAGCGCATGGCGGCTACATCTGGGTGGACAGTCCCGCGCCTGGGAGCGACTGCGGGGCGGAGTTTGGCGTTTGGCTATACAGTGGACGACCAAACGGATTCATAGACGCCTAATCTCCTTTTCATTTATCTGTCACGTTCCTTCTGTATCCTGAAGCGCAGGAGAGCAGGAACAGATGAAAGCAATCATAAAGCCCTAAGCCGAGAAACCTGTTATATCTAATATCTGTGTCGTATGCTGATGCTTACGCAGGCATCTTGCAGCACGGCGCACGCATCTTTCATTTCGTGCGGATGCGTCTGGCATCGCTGCTGAACGGGGAGAAGGGCATATGATCAAAATTTTACCTTCTGAAATCACGCCAGAGCATGTTTATCTGAACCGACGAAAATTCATGGCGGCTGCCGGCGCAGCCGTTGGTTCACTGGCGCTTGCGGCCTGCTCCACAGCGCCGCTCACCGGCCGTGGCGCCACCATCGTTGAGGACAAACCATCCGCGGCTACGGTGCGACGCGCCCAGAATTTGCCGCCCGCTCTGGCCCACACCGAACCGACCGCCGGCGCCGATCGAGACGAACTGGGCGACCCGTTGAACAAGTTCGAAGAAATCACCAATTACAATAATTTCTACGAGTTCAGCACCAACAAAGAAGCTGTCGCCGTCGAGGCCGCAAAATTTAATCCTTATCCTTGGCAGGTGAAGGTGACCGGCCTGGTCAACAATCCGTTCGTGATCGACATCGACGACATCTACAAACGCTACACGCAAGAAGAACGCATCTACCGCCTGCGCTGTGTCGAGGCATGGTCGATGGTGATTCCCTGGGTGGGCTTTCCGCTGGCCTCGCTGCTGAAAGATGCCGACCCCAAATCTGCGGCGAAATATGTTAAATTTGTCACGGTCTATCGTCCGGAGGAGATGCGTGGCCAACGCATGAACATTCTGGAGTGGCCTTATCAGGAAGGGCTGCGGATCGACGAAGCCATGCATCCGCTGACGATTCTCGCCACCGGCATGTACGGCAAGCCGCTCACCAACCAGCAGGGCGCGCCAATTCGTCTGGTGGTGCCGTGGAAATATGGCTTCAAAAGCATCAAATCCATCGTCACCATCGAGCTCACCGAAGAGATGCCGGCCACGACGTGGAGCACGGCTGCCCCGCATGAATATGGGTTCTACGCCAATGTCAATCCCACCGTCGATCATCCGCGCTGGTCACAGGCTTCAGAGCGGCGCATCGGCGAGTTTGGGCGTCGACCGACATTGATGTTCAACGGCTATGCGGAGGAAGTGGCCCATCTCTATAAGGGCATGGACTTGCGGCGAAGCTACTGAGCAGCAAAGTCTGCAGCTGCGGACACACGGGGAGCCATGAAGATCCTCTACGCCGGCGCCATAACGTTTCTGCACAGAGGGGGGTTCTGGTGGTCGGTGACGCTTGCCGGTCTGACGCCGCTTTTGTGGTTGCTCTGGCGCGCTGCGAGCGGTGGTCTCGGCGTCGATCCGGTCAACACGATCAACAACGTGACCGGTCGCGCCGCCCTAATTACGCTCTTTCTCAGTCTTTCCTGCACGCCCTTGAGCGCAATTTTTGGGTTTCGCAGGGCGTTGACCGTCCGCAAGTCCTTAGGGCTAATGGCTTTTCTCTACGCCTCCTTGCACCTCTTGAATTTTGTAGGGTTGGATTATGGCCTGAACCTAAAACTGATCGTGCAGGACGCCCTCCTTAATAAGCCGTACATCCTCGCCGGGGGCTTGGCGTTCTTGCTGCTGCTCCCTCTGGCCATCACTTCAACGCGAGGGTGGATGAAACGGTTGGGCAAGCGTTGGAAGCAGTTGCATCGGCTTGTCTATGTGGTGGGCGTGCTGGCGGTGCTGCATTTTTTCTGGCAGGCCAAAGTCGCCGAGCGTTGGGAGCCGATGGCTTACGCCGTACTGCTGGCCCTCTTGCTGCTGGTGCGCATCCCCCAAATCCGACGGAAACTTTCCGTGCGCTCTCCGAAAGCCGTCAATATGGCGGCGCGAGCCGATCGAACCTTGCAACAATTCGAGTAAGCCGCTCCGGCTTATTTTCGCTCACTGCGGACTCTGTTGATTTCCTCATCTTTTCTCGTTGTGCCGATGCTGGCTTAGCGCCGTCACCTTATCATTGAGCTGACCGATCTTGCGGCTCAACTCTTCAATATCGTTTTTGTTGGGCACGTTCAAGCGCGTCAGAATGGTCTCGACGCTTTCCTCCAGCGTGCTTGCTGCGTTGCGCGTCGGTTCGGTGTTGCGCTTCGGTTCATTGTGAATGGTTGCGGCCGTCGCTTCGTGCTTGGAGCGTCGTGCGCGCAATTCATCGATCATGCGCTGCAGGTCCGCTTCCGCCACTTCTCCGCGCTCGACCAGCTTCGTCAGAATCTCGTTTGCTTCATCCATGGTCAGAGCGACGGCGCCAAGGCTTGACAGCAGCACTTTGCGCACCAGTAGGTACAAATTTGCGCTTTGTACGATCAGTTCATTGCGAACATCGATGATCGCTTCTCTGGCCTGCTCGCCAATTCCTCTTTTTTCTTCCTCTGCCATAGCTCTTCTTAACCTCTGACTTGTGGATGTTCTGCATTCCGGCGCGGCATCCAACTGCCAACGCCTTCGTCTGCGTTGAAGACAAGGCGATGATCGCGCAGAGCAATGTGCGCCGACATTGCGTCATGCTGACCGTCGCGCTGACAATTGTATGTTGTCAGGATTCTGGTGCAATTCTGATTAGATGTTCGAGATGCGCAAAGAACAGTGAAACGGGAAGTTCTCGGAAGTAGGTTAGGGCTGTGATTGGACGGTCACCAGCGGACGTAGCCGGTTGACCGTGGCCGGCCCGATGCCGGGCACGCGCTCCAACTGATCGACCGTGGCGTAAGGCCGGTTGTCGATGATGGCCTGTGCTTTACTGGGCCCGATGCCGGGAAGCGATTCCAGTTCGGCGCGTGTCGCCGTGTTGAGATCGATCAAGCCTTGCGAGGAAAGTTCGACGCCCACCGAACGCATTTGGGGGGTTGGCGTAGGCAGCAGGCCGGAGAGCCCAGCCGGCGCTCCGTGGCCGCTTGGCTCCCCCAAGGCCGGCACATGCACCTGAGCCGCGTCAAAGAGTCGCGCCGCCAGGTTGATGCGAGCAGGGTCGGCGTCCTCGCGCAATCCACCGGCCGCAGTGACGGCGTCCACAATGCGCGCTTCCGGAGGCAGCGTAAAGACGCCGGGGGCCTCTACTGCACCGCTGACATAGACGGCGATCGGTCCCGGCGTCGGC
>JANWYX010000450.1 GCA_025055055.1 Caldilinea sp.
GAGCGCGTTCGGCGTCCTTCGGATAGTCAGCATTGGCCCACACGCCGAGCTTGCGAATCTCGTCCGCCCATTTGAGCAACGTATTCAGCTCGACCTCATTCTCGAAATCTGGCTCCTGGGTGGGCAACTGGCCGAGATAGACTTCGCCGGTGCCGCCGTCCAGGCTGAGCCAGTCTCCCTCGCGGATTTCGATCTTTTGGTCGTTGACGATGACATACATCATACGATGGTCAACGTCGATCTGGAGCTCTTCGGCGCCGCAGACGGCCGGTGTGCCGAACTGGCGGGCGACGACGGCGGCGTGGCTGGTGGCGCCTCCCCGGCTGGTGAGGATGCCTTTGGCTGCGATCATGCCGTGCACATCATCCGGTTTGGTTTCGGGCCGTACCATGATGACAGGCTTGCCGGCCTTGCCCCATTCCTCGGCAGTGTCGGCGTCAAAGACCGCCATGCCCACCGCAGCGCCTGGGCTGGCGTTGACTGCTTTCGGCACGATCAACCTGCCTTCACTGCGCGCCTTTCGTTTCGCCTCCGGAGAGAATTGCGGATGCAGCAGTTGATCCACCTGCTCCGGTGTGACGCGCATAATGGCTTCCTGCCGCGTGATCAGCCCTTCGTTCGCCATGTCGACGGCAATCTTGATGGCCGCGCGCGCCGTGCGCTTGCCGCTGCGCGTTTGGAGCAGCCATAGCTTGCCGCGTTCGATGGTAAACTCGACGTCCTGCATGTCCTTGAAATGTCGTTCGAGCTTGTTGCAGATTTCCACGAACTGCTCGAACACCTCCGGCATGTCGACCTTCAGGCGCGCGATCGGCAAGGTGTTGCGAATCCCGGCGACGACGTCTTCGCCTTGCGCGTTGATCAAGTAATCGCCATACAGCTCCTTGGTGCCGTCCACCGGGTTGCGGGTGAAAGCGACGCCGGTGGCGCTGTCGTTGCCCATGTTGCCGAAGACCATGGTCACGATGTTGACGGCGGTGCCCAGGTTATGGGGAATGCCGGTGGCGTTACGGTAATCTACGGCGCGCTTGCCGAACCAACTGTTGAAGACCGCGCGGGTCGCCATCTCGAGTTGCTTGTAGGGGTCTTGGGGGAAGTCCATGCCCTTGTAGGCTTTGACCAACGCCTTAAAGCGCTCGACGATGTACATCCAGTCTTCTGCGCTCAGGTCAACATCGTTTTTAACGCCAACCTTGCGTTTTTGCTCTGCGATCACCTCCTCGAACGGTTCGTCGGCGACGCCCATCACCACCGAGCCGAACATCTGGATCAAGCGGCGGTAGGAGTCGTAGACAAAGCGCGGGTCGCCGGTGAGCCGAATCAATCCCTCGGCGGTCTCGTCGTTCAGCCCGATGTTGAGAACCGTGTCCATCATGCCCGGCATAGAGAACTTGGCGCCGGAGCGACAGGAGACAAAGAGCGGATTGCCAGGGTCGCCGAAGACCTTGCCCGTCTTCTTCTCGATGGCGTGCATGGCGGCCACTTCCTGCTCCCACAGGCCTGGAGGGAACTCGTGGTTGTTTTCCAGGTAGGCGTTGCACGCTTCCGTCGAGATCGTGAAGCCGGGCGGCACAGGAAGGCCCAGGCGCGTCATCTCGAAGAGGTTGGCGCCCTTGCCGCCCAGAAAGGCGCGGATGTCATCCCAGCTTTTGGCGTTGCAGGCGACTTCCACCTTGTCCAGTTCATCGAACAGAAAAACCCACTGTTTTTGACCGGGGCGTACGGTTGGCTGTTCTTCTCTCACCAGTACAGACATCGCAGATTTCTCCTTGGTAAAAAGCTTCGCAATTGAACGGCCGTCAGCTCACAACAATGTGAGACAAAAAATCAAAAATGATTGCGATACGCCGATTAGTGTAAACCATACACTGTGAGGGTACGTCGTGCACTTGGGGAGAAATAATGCTGGTCAGGGTAGCAGTCTGTGAACTGGTCAAGTGGCTAGTGTGCATCGCACCCTTGCCGCCATCTTCCAGGAAGCTGCGCAGCTTCCTGGAAGATGAATGTTTTGTCTGAAGATCCGAGAGAAGGGGGAGGGAGGCTGCATACGGGCAGCTTTACCAAAGCTGAACA
>JANWYX010000457.1 GCA_025055055.1 Caldilinea sp.
TCCCTGCGCCGTTTTCACCCACCAGCGCATGGATCTCCCCCTGCTCCACCGAAAAGTCCACCCCTTTGTTGGCGACGACGCCATTAGGGTAGACCTTGGTGATCTGTTTCATTTCAACAAGTGCGGCCATGAAGCAGTCGAGTCCCGAATGGTCGGCTGAGTTGTGTTGTAGAGAATTCGTGGATTGGAGGATGGGGGAGAAGGAGGGTCAGGGCGGTGGGATGTGTCGGATAGAGCAACTCCATGCGCAGTTTTCCTCCATTCCCAAACCCATGTTGACCTCCAGGTAAAGCCCTCATTCACCGGGAAGTTTCAAACTTCCCGGTGAATGGCGACGAACGATCGGCGTGTACCTGGAAATCAGGTGAACCCTATCGCCCCCGACAGACATTACCGGAACGCCGTTTCCACAACGATCTCGCCGTTGAGGATTTTCCGTTCTGCCTCGTCGACCAACGCCTTCACTTCGTCCGGCGTGATCGCCTCGTAGTATTTGTTGCGCGCCAGACCGACGCCGCCTTCGGCGATGCCGAGCGCTTCCGCAGTTCCATAAGGCAGCGTTCCTTCGAGATGGAGTTTGACCCCGCGGTAGATCGAGTTGTCGACGTTCTTCATCATGGAGGTGAGAATGCGCGCCGCCTGCTCCGGGTTGGCGCTCTCGATGATCAATGCCTGATCCGAGTCGACGCCGATAGCGTAACGCCCATCCTCCGCTGCCGCTTCAAAGACGCCCTGACCGGTGCCACCTGCAATCTGGAAGACGATGTCGGCGCCCTGGCTATACTGCGCCTTGGCCAACTCTTTGCCTTTGGCCGGGTCGTTCCAACCACCTGCAAACTGGCGAATCACCTGGATATCCGGATTGGTGTCGCGGGCGCCCTGCTCGTAACCGACCATGAAATCGAGAATCACAGGAATCTCCTGGCCGCCGACCGAACCGATAATCGCTTCAGGATTCATGCCCTCGATGTCTTGCGTCGTCATCGCCGCAGCGTACACTCCGGCCAGATAGGAGCCTTCGTTCTGTTTGTACAGAATGGAGTAGACGTTGGCGCACTTGTTCGGGGCGCACGCCTCGCCCTCATAGTTCACGGGCGCATCATATAAGAAGAACTTTTTGTCCGGATATTGCGGCGCCAGTCTTTCCAGATACTCCACCATTTGGAAGGTGCCAACGATCATGATGTCGAACTCTTCATTGGCGGCAGCGTCGATCAATGCGGCTTCCCAGCCCGTAGGATCGATGCCTGCTTCGATCGTCTTGGTCTGCGCACCGAACTCGTCGGCCACGCGTTGTACCCCGCGCTGCGCCGAATCGAAGAAAGATTTATCGCCCAACACACCGTTGACGAAGTGAACGATGCGCAGAGGCTGTTCGCTCGCCGCTGCACTTTCGCCTGCCGCCGGAGCCGTCGCCGCAGGCGACGGCGCGGTGGGCGCAGCGCACGCCGCCGCAATCAGCGCAATGACCATGATCAAGGTGAATCCGACTATCCAATGACGGCCCATGGTTGCTCCCTCCTGTTTGTCTAATTCAAATCTGTCTGATTGTTCTTACCCTGATCGAAGATGGATTATTTTTACCCTGATGCAAGATGACAATTAGAAAGCCCAGCAGAATAGCGAATGCGAGGAGCCTGGAAGGTGCATACTACCGGGTTTCCGCCCCTTCGTCAAGCTCCAGAAATGTCCTCTCCCCAACAGCCTGAACGCTTTCGAGCGCAGGTCTCGACGTCCTGAACGCCTACCAGCGTAGAAGCCCGGCGATCCCTTTCATCTCGTTGACCAACTCCTCTGCAGCAGGACCGGATACGAACTCCAATCGTGTCGCGTAGGCGGCGCATGCCTCCACGATGACGTCTCGCAGCGCGATTGGCTGCGGCTCTTCGCCGTCGCAAAAGAGGCCGGCTGCTTGCTTTGTTCCGGCCATTAAACCGTTTGGACAAATCCAGACCTGTTCATCGAGCTGCCATGGGGCCGCCAGTACGCTCAGGCGCCCCGCCTGCAACGCATCCAGCGTCGGATCGATCCCCCAAACGCCGGGTTGCTCTCTGATCTGGTGAAGTAACGCCAGCTCCTGCTCTCGTTCCACCTGCGTCAATACGGGTAGCACCTTTTCTAATACCGCCGCCGGTGAAGCTTGCGGAATCGGTAGATCGGAAATCTGAGCGACGATCATCTCGCGCATGCTGCGCGAAAGCATCTGAACAAAGGTTTTTGTCGACTCTTCACGGCCGAGCAGGACGAGGCGATGAATCTCCATTGCAGCGACCCCGCGCTCTGTCAGCTCGGCCAGCCGCTTGAGGTAGCGATAGGCGGCTGTTTCCATCCGCTGGGAAAAGCGATCGCGGCTGCCAGACGTGCGCGCTTGCGCTAAACCGCGCACTCGCTCGGGATCAAACTCCTGCAGCTCTTTCCAGACTTCCGGCCCAATTTCGCGGAAGACCTCCGTGTGTTCTTCGATCTCGCCGAAAAACACCTCGAAGAATCTCCACCCCTCGCCGCGCAGCCAGATGACGCCAACTCGTTCGTATTCATCCAGTGCATAGAGTAGAGGTGCAAAGTACGGCTCCCCCCAGCGCGTCTCCACCCGCCCATGCGCGAGGTCGACGATGGGTAGATCGATGTGGAGCGGGATGCGAACGACCTCCATCTCGACGCGTTTGCTGCGAGTTTCCACTGCGGCGAAGATGGCCAGTGTACGCGCTTCGGGCGCCAACTCTTGTTCGATGGCGGAGAAGACCACCGCTTCAAGCGTGCCGGGCAATTCCAGCGCCTTGACACTATTCTTGGCGCGGATAGCCCAGGCGCGGCGTGCATTGTAAGGTTGGGCCGGGTTCACCTCCACATAAAGTGATAGCACCGGCGGCTGCAAGTCTGCCAGACGATCGCGAATCTCGAGCACATCATTCTTGTCAATCATGTCTAACACACCAGAATCTTTCTTGGAAATTGGGAAAAAGAACAAACCGATTCTCTTAATGGAGTACGCCTATATGGACGACAAAACAACGACGGAAGGCATCAAAGATGCTCAGCCGTCTGCAGGACGCCATGCAAGCCGTTCATTTTTCTTCAGCGCCGACTGCACCATCATCAGCTCGCCTACGTTCTCCGGGGTGATCAGGCCCACCAGACGTCCATAGTCGTCAACCACAGGAAGCGCCGGGCAGCCGCACGCCTGCATCTCTTGAAACGCCGCATCGAAGGGCGCGCGCCAGGAGACCAGCGGAAGTTCGCCCTGGCCTTGCAGAGCCTCGCGCACCGGCGTATCCGGACCATTCTGGCGTAGCGCCGTCAGCAAGGCGTCACGGGTCAGGATGCCATGCACTCTCCCTGTGGCGTCGACCACCGGAAACTCATGCTGAGAGGTGCGCAACAGGAGGTCGATGGCGTCGTTGAGCGTCGCACTCGGAGGCAACGTTTTGAACTCGGTCACCATTGCCGCCGAAACCGGAAGACTGCGGGCAACGTCGCGCATCTGCGCCAGCGCAGCCTCCTGAGAGGCGCCCAGGTAGATGAAGAGGGCGATAAAGATGAGCAAGGGATTGAAGAAAAGACCTAAAAAACCGAATAAGAAGGCGATTCCCTGGCCGATGCTGGCCGCAATCTGCGTCGCCTGTGCATAATTCATGCGCATTGCCAGCAGCGCACGCAGCACGCGGCCACCGTCCATCGGAAAGGCCGGAATCAGATTGAAGAGCACCAGCCAGACATTGACGGCCATCAGCTTGGCCGCCATGTTGAGCTGGGGGCTTTCGAGGCGGGTCAGTTCCTCGAGGCTGGCCGCACGGCCAAGCCAAAGAAAGAGGAGGAATGCAATGACGACATTAACCGCCGGTCCGGCCAGCGCCACGACCAGCTCCTGCCGTGGCTTGTCCGGGATGCGTTGGAGACGCGCCACGCCGCCGATGGGCAGTAACGTGATGTCCGGCGTTGGGATGCCATATCGCCTCGCCGCCAACGCATGGCCAAACTCATGCAGCAGCACGCAGCCGAAGAGCAAGATAATGAAGATGACCCCCTCAACGGCCGCACCCGGCCCTCCTTGTAGATAATAAACCAGCCCGATCCAGGCAAGCAACAGGAAGAACGTCAGATGAATTTTAATCTCGGTGCCGGCGATGCGGGCAATTTTGATTGACCAGCCCATACCGTGTTTTCACTCCTTTCCAACCGATCTTTTTGACAGAAACTCCGTCGCATACAGCGTCGGTTTGAGCTCTCAAGCGTCGACTTTGGGTGGGCGGCGCTGCACTGCAAGGCTTGACCTGATCCCTCACCGCCGCCCCGCCGAAATCCGCCCGGCAGCGCCCCTTCTACACCTCATGACGCATCACCCGAGTCGGGAAACGCAGTGTATTCAACACCGGGCAGGTCTCCTCCACTGCTTGATGTATGCGCGCAATGGTTTCAGACGGCGCAGGAGAGTGCACGTGTGCTGTATAGACGATCTCCTCGATCTGCGGCGGTCTTTCATACGGCAGACCCACAACGCCTCCCATCGGCACGGCGCCCCGCACCTCCACCTCCACGCCGTCGAGCGGGATATGGAGCAGCGCAGCCTGGATCAGATAGGTGTGCACCAGGCAGCTTGCCAGCGCGCCGAGCAGCATCTCCGGCGCTGTGGGCCCCAGGCCATGTCCGGCCAGTGCAGGCGCCGAATCGGTGATAAAAAGCGTCTCACCCATTTTAACGGGGCGAGCGCCGGCGTCGCCCGCCACCCACGAGCGGGCCTGAATACGCACCGTGGCCCTCTCCGGTGAGGCGGTGAAGTCCGCCCGACGTTGCGCAAGTACGGCGGATTTGCGTTGCAGGTAATCGTTAAGAGCGCTCATACAAGACTCCATCCCAGATCGAGTTTGATGCGCCTACACTACGGGCCATACGGCGGGGTTCACGATGTCTGCCGGTTTTTCGCCTCGGAAGAAGGCCAACAGGCGATCCATGGCCATCTGCTCCATGCGCAGGCGCCCTTCTTTGGTGACCGATGCAAAATGCGGCGTGGCGACAACCGCAGGATGATTGCGCAACGGATGGTCAGGTGGCGGTGGTTCGACGGCGAAGACGTCAATACCGGCGCCGGCGAGATGGCCGCGATCCAGCGCATCGAGCAGCGCTGCCTCATCAACGAGCGCACCTCGCGCCAGGTTGAGGAGATAACTGCCCGCTTTCATCTGCGCAATGCGCTCGGCGTTCATCAGTCCAATGGTCTCGGGAGTCGCCGGCGCGTGCAAGGAAAGAAAATCGGCCTGACGGAGCACCTCATCGAGCGGCGCCAGCGTCACGCCGAGCGCTGCGGCGGTCTCGGGGCTCAGATAGGGGTCATAGGCGAGCACGCGCATCTGAAAGGCAAGGCGGCAAATTTCGGCGACGCGGCGGCCGATGCGCCCAAGCCCGACCAACCCTAGGGTCTTGCCCTGCACTTCATCGCCGAGCAAAATGCCCGTGCGTGGCCCCCATTTGCCGGCAGCCAGGTTCTCGTTGCCCTGTTTGAGCCGTTTTGCCAGCGCCAGCAACATGGCGACCGTATGCTCCGCCGTCGATTCGGTGGGGCCATCCGGCGTATTGGTGACGACGACGCCACGCGCCGTGGCCGCATCCAGGTCGATGTTATCCACGCCGATGCCTGTGCGGGCGATCAGGCGCAGATTGGGACAAGCATCCATCACCGTAGCATCGTAGCGCAGTTGAGACGAGGCGATGATCGCCTGTGCGGGCGCCGCGTTGCGATAGATAGGGGGCGAGTCTTCGGCGTAAAGCACCTGTACTCCGGCGGGCAGCCGCGCCAGCGTCTCGTCCGAGATCGGCGCTTCGAGCCATAGGTGAGTGAGCACGGGAACAGACACGGGCGTCAATCCTTTCTATCGGATCGCAGGTCGTCGTTGATAGAAGGTCACCGTTGATTCAGAAGTTCTGTGCTTGATAAATTGATAAAGATGGCGTTCGGACGGCTGCAAAATCTGTTTGATTGCATAGAGTACCACAAACACCACAAATTTTGCCACAAGTTGACAGCCTGTCCTATTGTTTGTAGACTCTGTTCAAATTCTACAAAAGAAAGAGGTTTCTCACATCATAAGGCCGGTGATCGTGTTGACGTCGCTCGGCGTCGGAGGTGTTATCCTGGAGGCAACGAGCTCATTTCCGGAGCTTGGCGTGCGACCGCCGACCCCCTCCTGGGGAACCATCTTCGCCGGCGGCCGTGCCCATCTCCTGCGCCACCTCCACATCGCCTTAGGAGTAAATTTCTCATGATCGACAGCCGCAATCTTTGGCTTTTCTTCGCTTTTCTTTCTGCATTGTTCGCCGCCCTGACGACGATCCTGGCCAAGTTAGGCGTTCAGGGCGTCAGCTCCAACCTGGCGACCGCCGTGCGCACCATCGTGATTCTGCTGATTGCGTGGGGGTGGGTAGCGGCTACGGGTGAAATTCATCAGCTCGGCGAGGTGAACCGCGTCACCTTGCTGTTTTTGGTCTTATCGGGAGTCGCCACCGGCCTGTCTTGGCTTTTTTATTTCCGGGCCCTGCAGAGTGGTCCGACAGCCGTCGTTGCAGCCATCGACAAGTCAAGTCTGGCGTTGGTCTTGATTCTCTCCGCCCTGGTCTTGCATGAGACGATGACCTGGAAAACGGTGCTCGGCATCCTGTGCGTTGTCGCCGGGATTTTGCTCGCCACCTTATGAGCCAGGAGATTCTCTGCCGGTTTTCGAGAAGCTCCAGGCTTTCTAGAAAAACATTGTGCAAGCTGGGGGCAGTGCAACCTTCAGAGCTTCTGCAATCGATCCAACACGGCCTGAAGATCGGGCGGCAGCGGCGACGTGAATTCGTGCACTTCGCCGTCGCCGGGAAGGCGCAGGCGCAACTTGTGCGCGTGTAAGAAGTGGCGGTTCACGACCAATCGCTGCCGCTTGAATCCGTAGAGGACGTCGCCCACGACCGGATGTTGGAGCCAGGCAAAGTGAACGCGAATCTGATGTGTGCGGCCGGTGTGCGGCTCGGCGCGCACCAGCGAGAAGGTGGCGACTGCGTTGCCGGCGCCCTGCAGCGGCGCAACATAGACGGCGAGCACTTCGTAGTCGGTGACCGCCTCGCGTCCAGATGAAACGCCGGAAAGAGCGTCAGGCGGCAAGACGACCTGGCGCGTGTGATGGGTGGGATGGCGCCCGATGGGCGCGTCGATGCGACCGCGCGTAGGGGTCAGGCGTCCTTCGACCAGCGCCAGATATTGCTTGTAGACGGTGCGCTCCTTGAACTGCGCCTGCAAATAGCGATGCGCATAGTCATGCTTGGCGACGACGATCAGGCCAGAGGTTTCCTTGTCAAGCCGATGGACGATGCCCGGCCGCTGTTCCCCGCCGACCCCTTCGAGCTGCGGACAATGGTGAAGCACAGCGTGCGCGAGGGTGCCGCTGGGATGTCCCGGTGAAGGGTGAACTACCATGCCCGCCGGTTTGTCGATGACGAGGAGGTCGTCGTCCTCATAAATGATGGCGAGCGAGATGGCTTCAGGCTCCAGCGCACTTTCTGCTGGAGGGGGTGGCGCCTCGACGACGATCTGCTGCCCTGGCTCGACGCGTTGGCCTGCTTTAACCGCTTGACCGTCGACGCGCACAAGGCCCTGGCGAATCCAGCGCTGAATTTCGCTGCGGCTGCGCTCCGGCATGCGATCGGCCAGCCAGCGGTCGATGCGCCGGCCCGCTTCGCTCTCGACCTGAAACAGCAAGGGCGCTACGGTCTCTGCAGCGGACATGGTCGGAGGTGGACGGAAGATCGGTGTGTTAGCCGCGTTCGATGACTTCCTCAATGCTTTCTTGAGCCTTCTGCCGGCGATGTCTGCGCATATCGTCGATGATGACATAGAGACCCAGCCCGATCACGCCGATGACGATGGCGCTGTCGGCAATGTTGTAGTTAGGCCAGTAGTACACGCCGGGAATGCCCATCTTGATAAAGTCGGTGACATAGCCTTGCGTGATGCGGTCGATGACATTGCCGACTGCTCCGCCCAACATCAATCCCAGGAAAAGGCGCACCGGCCACTCCTCGGTCGGCAGATGGCGTACATAGACGAGAATGCCGACCACGACGACGATTGCGACGATGATGAACAGATTGCCCATGTTCTGCAAAATGCCAAAGGCTGCGCCGTAGTTATGGACATGCTCAAAGATGAAATATTCTCCTAACGCAGGGATGGGGATCACCGACGCATAGTCCGGGATGGAGCGGCGCACCAGCTCCTTCGTCCACTGATCGAGCGCGATCACGATCCCTGCCACCAACAGCACTGGCCAGGCTCTGCTCATCCAATGTGTCAATCTGTTGTGCATCGTCTCTTCGCTTTTCCTGAACTCTTTCACAGCGCTTGTTTGCGTCGGCCACCGATCGCAAGCACCGGCAACCAATCGCAAGCATTGTACCGCAGATGCGCCAAAGTGGTGAATTTTTCATCTTGTGCTATGATCGTGAAATTATTGCATCCCTTCCGTAGGATTGTTTCCGCAAGCGGCGGGCGCATGCAATGTTTCAAAATACCACCAGGCCTTCAGGAGTGATTTGTATGCCGCGTGAAGTGACCGTCGCTCTGGTGCAAATGGCGCCGGAGCTCGCCAACCCAGAGGCGAACCTGCGCAAAATGGGCGACTTTATTGAAAAAATTTGCACCGAACAGCGCACGGATCTGATTGTCTTCCCTGAACTGAGCTATACGGGCGCAGAGCTGGGTCTGCGCGCCACCGACCTGGCCGAACGCGTGCCCGGCCATGCCACCAACTATCTGGCCAAACGCGCCAACGATTTCAACGTCTATGTTGTTTTCGGCATGGTGATCAAGGAGAAGGTAGAGAGCATCCTCTACAACGGTGTCGTCTGCCTGGGACCGGAGGGCGACGTCGTGGCGGATTACCGCAAGGTTCACCTGCTAGGTGAAGAGCGCCAAGTCTATCGGAACGGCTTCCGTTTCCAGATCATCGACGCCGAATGGGGGCGCTTCGGATTGATGATTGGGACGGACCTGGCTTTCCCGGAGGCGGCCCGCTGCATGACCCTCGACGGCGCCGAGTTGGTGACCCTGAGCGCCAACTGGGAGGAGCAGTACGCCGATTCGTGGCGGGCACATCTGATCAGTCGCGCCTGCGAAAACTCTATCTTTGTCGGCGCCGCCAATCGGGTCGGCGAAGAGCCGACCATGCGCTTCATGGGCGATAGTCTGCTGGTCGGCCCTTCGGCGGAGATCTACACCGTGCTCGATCAGCCGATCGAGGGCTACGCCGTCGCCACCATCGATCTCGATCAAGTGCGAGTCGTGCGCGAGGAGCGCCAGCTCATTCAATACCGTGAGCCGCTTGCCTATCGCGCTATTGTGCGCAAATATTAGGGCCGGAAGGCCGCCGACGACAGCGACATGACGACAGCGACATGACGACAGCGACATCATGGGCCAATCGTTGACAATGATCGCCAGTGGTGAATGGAATCGTTATCCCGGGCTGATCGACTACCGCGCAGAGTGGTTGAGCGATCTCCTGGTCGAACGCGCCACTTGCGCCTCGAATATCGCCGTTCAACGCATCAACCAGCATGTCGTCGGCGCGCCCGGTTATGTCTGGTTTCGCTTCTGGTTGGCGAACGGGCAGCATGTCATCGAGAAGTACTTCGACAACCTCGGACGGGTGATCGGCATGTACGCGCGCATCGGGATGGCGCTGCCGCATCGAGGCCGCGGTTTTACGATGTTGAACCTCTTGCTGGGGCTGTGGATCACCGAGGACGCGCGCGTCACCGTCCTGCATGAAGAAGAGTTCGATGAAGCGGTGAAATCCGGCCTTCTTTCGCCGGTCGAGGCGGAGCACGCGGAACAGCAGATTCGCGAGCTGACCATGGCGATCGCCAACAAACGCTTCCCGCCGCCGATTGTGCGCAATCTGGCGCTCATGACGCCGGACCACGACGCCGCATAGCTTGAAGGGATTTCAATTATGATTGCTATCATCGATTACGGCGTAGGCAACCTGCGCAGCGTGTACAAAGCGTTCGAGACGGTCGCTGCACCGCTTGGCATTGCGGTGGACATTGTCGAGCGACCGACCGATTTCACCCGCTGGCGGGCGATCGTTTTGCCGGGCCAGGGCGCCTTTGGCGACAGCGTCAACAACTTGCGTCGCCAAGGCTTTGAACAGCCGCTGCTCGAAGCCGTGCACAGCGGCGTGCCTCTGCTTGGCATCTGTGTGGGAATGCAGCTCCTCTTTGACTCAAGCGAGGAGATGGGCCAGCATGAAGGATTGCATTTGATCCCCGGCGCAGTGCGACGCTTTCCAGACAATATGCCCGATCCCACCCATCCAGGACGCAGCCTGCGCGTGCCCCAGATCGGCTGGAATCAACTCCATCTTCGCCAGCGCGACCCGCTGCTCGACCACGTGCCGAACGGCGCCTACGCCTATTTTGCGCACAGTTACTACTGCGACGCCGCCGATCCGAAAGCTGTGTTGGCGACGACCGACTATGGCATCGACTACCCGAGCATCGTGCGTTATCGCAATGCCTGGGGCGTGCAGCCTCACCCGGAGAAGAGTCACACTGTCGGTCTGCGTATCCTGCGCAACTTCATCGCCATGGTGGCGGAGCAGACGGCGCTCCTGTCACCTGAAAGCCCTGTCACCTGAAAGATCGCATCGGGGAAAAACACACGATGATCCGAGATTTCGTCTTTTTGCCGAATCCGCAGCATCTCGAATTTTTGGGTGAGGCGTTTCCGTTAAAAGCAAACGCTTTGATCTGCGTCCAGGCTCCGGCGGTTCATGAAAATTTGTTGGCTGCACGGCAGTTGCAGCAGGCGCTCCACGCTATCCCTGGACTGGATTGGGAGATCGTCGGCGGGGCGACTGCGCCGGCGGAGCAAATTGGCGCTGTGCTCACCGTCATGCCTTTCGCCACCGTGCACCCACAAGGCTATCAGCTCGCCGTCGCCAAAGAGGCGATACATCTGGTCGCATCCACGCCCGCCGGCCTTTTCTACGGCGTGCAGACGCTGCGTCAGTTGCTTGCCCAATGCGGCCGTCAGGTCCCTGCGCTGCGCTGCAATGACTGGCCGGACTACCCCCACCGCGGCGTCATGCTCGACGTCAGCCGCGACAAGGTCCCCACGATGGCGACGCTGCTGGAGTTGGTGGATCTGCTCGCCTCCTGGAAGATCAATCAGCTCCAGCTCTATTTCGAGCATATTTTTGCCTATCGCAACCATCCGACCGTCTGGCAAGAAGATTCGCCGTTCACTGCCGAAGAAATTGTGGAGCTGGATCGCTTCTGCAGAGAGCGTTTCATCGAGCTGGTCCCCAACCAGAACTCCTTCGGCCATCTTGAGCAATGGCTGGTGCGACCCGAGTACATCCACCTCGCCGAGGCGCCGGAGGGATGCGACACGCCGTGGGGGCCGCGCGACAAGCCGTTCAGCCTGCAGCCGACGGAAGAGAGCCTGAACTTTCTCCGTTCGCTCTACGATGAACTGCTGCCGAACTTTAGCAGCCGCCAGTTCAATGTCGGCTGCGACGAGACTATCGATCTCGGAAAAGGTCGCAGCCAGGCGCTGGCAGAGGAAATCGGCGTCGGTCGGCTTTATCTACATTTCCTGTGCAAGATTCATCGGGAGGTGCGAAGTCGCGGCTATACAATGCAATTTTGGGGCGACATCATCGTCGAGCATCCGGATCTGGTGGCCGAGCTGCCGCGCGACATGGTTGCGCTCGAGTGGGGTTACGAAGCCAACCACCCCTTCGACGAGCATGGAGCGCTCTTCGCCGCCTCCGGCATTCCCTTCTATGTCTGCCCTGGAACGTCGAGTTGGAACTCCATCGCCGGACGCACGACTAACGCCATCGAAAACATCCGCAACGCCGCTGCCAATGGCCTCAAACACGGCGCAATCGGTCTGCTGAACACCGATTGGGGCGACCACGGCCACTGGCAGCCGTTGCCGGTGAGCTATCTGGGATTGGCGGTTGGCGCAGCCCACGCTTGGGCGCATGACGCCAATTGCGACCTTTCCCTTCAGGATGCGCTCAGCCGCTTTGCTTTTCGCGACGAGACGGGCATCATGGGGAGGCTTGCCTACGATCTCGGCGATGTGTATCGTCTCACCGGCGTAACGATGCATAACGCCAGCATCCTCTTCCGCATTCTCCAGGCCACACCGACGCAGATCGTCGAATGGTTGCGCGCCAACGCCGTCGATGACTTGCCACGCCGGCTGCGCGCCGTGCTCGACGCCATCGACGGCATCATGGGCAATCTCCAAAACGCATCCATGCAGCGCAACGACGCCGAGTTGATCAAACGCGAGTTCACCTGGGCAGCCGACATGTTGCGTCACGCCTGCTGGCGCGCGCTCTGGGCGCTGAACATCGAACGCAACGTCGAGAATGACGCCTTGCGGCAGTGGCTGCTACAGGAAGCAGACAAATTGTTGCCGGAATTCGAGGCGATCTGGCACGCGCGCAACCGACCGGGAGGATTTGCGCGCAGCGTTGCGCGGCTAAAACGCATGCGCGATGACTACATGGAAGCAAAGCTATGATTGGAACAGTGTCAGAGCCACGAGGAGCAAAAAGGCCAGCGCTAATACGGCAACTTTCCAACCGTCAACGCCGGGGTCGATATACGGACGACGATGGAAAAAGTTCTTGCTCATCGTCGCCCTCTTTCTTGTAATGCCGCCAAGGTGGCCGCCTGCCGGCGCCACTGCTCATAGTCGATCGGCTTTGCTGCATCCAGGGTCAACGTCATCATTCGCAATTCATCGACGGTGAGTGCAGCAAGCTGTGAATATCGCGTAACGCCTACGCCTTTGAGCTGCTCTGCGTGGGCAGGCGTCAGACCCGCAATTTGCGTAAGATCATCCTCGCACAGTGCAGCATCGTCCGCCGGACGAGATGTAGGTCGCTGCGCGTCTTCGCCGGCGATGGCGCTGCGCACCTGACGCACAAATTGCACCATCGCCTGCACAACCCGCACCAGCACCCACTCTGTCCGACCGGTGATGATCGTTGTGTAGACTTTGTCCCGCCGCACCGGTGGGGTGGCGGCCTTACGCTGCCGGGCAGCCTCGCTCGGGGGAGATGGTTCGCACCCTCTTTGAGCGACGCTGCCCTCGGTCGCCGAGAGGCGTTCTTTCTGCATGTCTGTGCGCTCGTTTGTCGCCGTTGCTTCGGACGCCTCGGCCGGAGCATTTTCTGCAAGGAGAGGCTGCGCTTGCTCGCCTATCGAGACAGAGGCTTTTATCTCAGGCCGGAGCGCAACCCCGCCGTCCTGTGTCGGTGGAAGGGTCTCCTGAGGTCGCTCCCAAGACGCTGCTTCCTTGCGTTCGATCGGCTCCATTTGCAACGCCTCGGAGGGCGCTTGATACCTGTTTGGAAACACAAAATGGGCGGCCTCTCGGTGTTCGTCCATAGAAGTCGATGAGACCTGTGGTGGATTGTCGGTTGCAGGCGCTGCGCCCGTTCGTTCGACACGCAGCGTGGCAAAAGGCTGCCGGACCGCTTCCTCTTCTGTTCTGCTCGTCCGAGAGGTGAACGATGACTCTGAGGTTGGCTCCGTCTGGGCAGCAGCTTGGCGCGCTGTTCCATGCTGTACATCTTCTGAGGGCGGAAGCTCCTGAGGTTCAGGCGTTTGGCCTGGAACAGAAGCAAGGGCAAAAGCAGCACCGGAAGAGACGGACTCAGCACGCCCCACTTGTGAGGCTTCCGCCATACTCGATCGCTCCTGCGCAGGAGCGGATATTGTAGCTTCAATAGGTGTCGGGCGCCCGGCTGCGGCAGGAGTTGATTCCTGTTGTGGTTGAGTGGAGGTTGCAAGTTCGCCGTGTTTCAACCGTGCATCTTTGTCGATGTTCGAGTCCCTCTGGGCAAGAGGGGAAGTTGAGGGTTCGACCTGACTTGGTGGCCTAGCTTCGGCGCCACTCACATGCACCTCTGAAGAAGAGGAGGCGACGGGTTCGACGCTTCCGAGTTGCGCCGCTTCGGATTGGGCCGCATACAACTCTGGATGCGACAAAGGCGCCGGCTCGACGCGCTTCAGTTGCATATCTTCGGTGAGGCGTGAGTCGAGCGCCTGGAAAAGGGAGGACGTCAACGGTTCGACGCGCTGCGATGATGTACTCTCAACAGGACTTGGTCGCTCCTGCCGGGCGGAAAGCGGAGGTGAGCCGATGCGCCTCTGTTTCGCATCCTCGGGGAAGCTCGAGCCCGCCTGTGCAGGGGGAGAAGGCGCAGGTTCGACTCGGCTCGGTTGTGTAGCTGCGGCCGAGTCTGCGTCCGTTTGCCGCTGAGAGGGAGGGGCGGATTCGGCACGTTTCGACGGTGCAGCTTCGACGACATGTCGGGAGGCTTCAGCCGAAGCGCTGCTTTCAGGCCATGACTTTTGAGCTGCATCCTGCGTCGCTGCAGGAGCATGCCACAGATCCGAATCCCGCGCCGGTTGTTGCACTGCGACAGAACGAAACGGGGGCGTCGCAGCCTGGGGATGCGTCGGCCCGGCGGCTGAGTGAGCCGGTGGAATTTCGCGCCGATCGAGTTTCAAGTTCATGGACGTCGCAGGAATCGGTGCGCTCCCTGCGCTTCCGGAAGCTGTTTGTGGATGCGAAGCGCTCGTAGGAAAAGGCGAGGCAACCGATGGTTTTTCCTGCGGTGAGCGCGGCTGCGAAAGGATTTCCTCAGTTTCCAAAAAAATAGGTGGCTTTTCAAAACGAGGTTCGCTCCAATCGCCCGCCGTGTCGGCGTTCAACTGCGAAGTGGCCGCTGCGTAGGTGCGCACGGTAGCTTCCAACTCGGCGACATACCGATCGCGGATCCTTGTGCGCTTACGCCGGAAATAAAGCCATTCCCACATGGTGGACACCCCAAAGCCGAGGATAAAACCGGCCAGGAGCTGCCACCAAAAAGATTCCGTCATGGTGTCGTCCTCCGCGGAAGCGCAATTCTCAGGCGCAACGAGCTGAACAAATATGCGAAGTCAACGTAATCATACAACGCGCAGATCACGATGTCAACGCATTGAGAGGTGTATTTTTGAGAAGGAGGCCCGCTCTGTGTGGATGACGCAGAGGTGTCGGAATAAGATGGTTTGAGCCGACTGAGCTGGAAGTTAAACGCCAATTCACAAAGCGTTGCACAGAAAAAAGAGTAACAGAATGCCAAACTATGTTAAGTTCTGGGTGCCGGCGCCCGTCGCAGCAGGGATCGCTTTGGAGATGTAGGGTGTCCTCTATGAGAATGATGCAACCTGCACCGGCGTCATCGGCGTGCAACGGTTCGAGAATCTGGAGATGTTGGGGGTGCTGCCTGTACGTTGAACGGCACGCGCATCGACGGCAATATTGGCAATATTCAAGTCTATAACAATGCTACATTGACCGCCGATGAGATCGTCGTCGGCGGCAATATCCAGGCGGAAGGCGCCGCCTTCGTCACCGTCGGCGTCGACTCGCGACCTAAGCGGGGTTGAATGGCGAGGAGTTGTCGGCGCGCAACAGGTTCCGAATCCGAGCGTCTCCGACGACCCCGATTGTATTCTGCAGGGCACGCGCGTCGCAGGAGACATTGCCGTCGGCGCAAACGCAACGCTGTAGGGGATCGCGATCAAAGTTGCAGGCGATGTGCGAGCGCAGGGCGCGGCCCTTGTTACGCTGAATCATGACACTGTAGTCGATGGCAACATTCAGGTGTGGCAAAGCAAAAGCGCCACGCTTGACAGAGTGTGGGTCGGACGCACCCTGCAGCTTGAGTCCAACGACAGCGCGCTGACGGTGACGCGCAATCGGGTGGCAGGCGATATGCGGGCGACCGGCAACCGCGCCGGCGTTGTGGTGCGCAACAACAGCGTGAACGGTGTACTTCACTGCAGCACCGGTTGGTTTCAACCTCTCGTGGAAGCCAACCGGGCCGGCGTTTCCCAGATCGGTCACTCAGTTCACTCTCAGGGTCTACCTGCCGGCCGTCGGCCGATAGCCGCAACGCACAGAAATCGACGTCGCTCAAGTGTTCATGTTGACATTCATTATGTTGACATGCACAAACCATCATGGTGACAAGCATGGAAGCGTCTATTTTCATTTTCCGGGAAGTTTTGAAGCTTTCTGGAAGATTGCAAAAGGCGTCCTCTCGGTTTCAACGTGTATTTTTTGGGCAGATGCCCGCCTAAAACCCAAAGCATTTAGGCGGGCGTTTCACTTCTCGAAAGCTCTGCAAGGCGCTGCACTGCAACACTCTCAAAGCCATGATCTCCGCTTGATCTGAGGAGTGAACAATAACGCTCTTTCTTTGTGCTATAATTTCGCACAACGATGAACTGAGAAACCTTCCTCAGTCTGAAGCATGGTATGTCCTGTCACCGGCGCGCATGAAAAAGACTGGCTTTTGTTTCGGAGCCCACCCGTTCCATCGACTGCGTCATGTGCTCCTCTTCTGCGCGCTTTGGATCGCCGGCTGCCAACCCTCGCCTCAGTCGAATGTGCTGGGCTATGTGATCTCCACATGGCTGGGCACGCAGCCGCCGCCGGTCAGCAGTGCACCGCCGGGTGCGCTGGTCGGCCGCATCCTGGACGAGGCGGGGAGGCCCATCGCAGGCGCTTCGGTCATCGTGGCGCAGCCGGACGGCCTGCCGCATCACGCCCTCACCGACGCCGATGGCGTGTATTCCATTGCGGGCATCCCGCCGGGGCAATATGTGCCGGCTGCGGTGGCGCCGGGCTTTGCTGAGGCGGCGCTGACCGGTCTCTTCGGTCTTCCTAAACTGGTGACGATTCAGTCGAATGTCGTCACCAAGGCGCCGGCGCTCACGCTGAAGCCCTATCGACCGACGCCGCTTCCGGAGAATCTTGCCGAAGCCATCCACCTGCGGCAGACCGCCGTTTACACTGCGACGGCCACATTCCCCGAAAACGCCGCAGCCGACGTCGCAGCCTATGCCTTTGACTTTGAAGGCGCTGTCGTCGATACACTGCGCGTCTATCTGCCGATGGGCCACATGCACGATGCGTCGTTGCCATTGCTTTTCATGGTCTATCCCTCTCCGGTCGATAACTGGCAGGATGTGAGCGTCGCTTTCGCTTCAGAACGCTACGCCGTTGTAGCCATCTCCCCAACTGCAGCGCGCGGTGTTGACGCCGAGGCGCACGCGCAGGACGCACGCGTGGCACTGGCGCTGGCACGCCGCGGCGCATTCGGCCCGGCGGTGGGCGACAACCGCCCCATGGCGATGGGCGGCAGCTTCAGCAGCGCCATCCTTTCGCGGCTCTTGCGTTCCGCCGGTGACGAGCTGACCGGATGGGTGACGGTCGGTGGGTTGGCGAACGCCTTCACCGCCGCCCACGATTTCTATACGGGGCGCATTTCTATCCCTCCCCCCTTTGAGCTGCTTGTCCCTGCGCTTGGCCCTCCCAACCTCTATCCGCTGCCCTTCTTAATGTTCTCACCGGTCTACGTCGCCGGCGAGCTGCCGCCCACAATGATCATCCACACGGCGGCTGACGAGATTTTGCGCATCGAGCAGGCATACGCTCTGGCGGAGGCGGTGGCTGCGGCCGGTGTTCCGCTGGAGACGTACTACTACGAGGATGAAAGTCACTATCTCGGCATCGGAGCCGATCTGACGGACGCCGGCCGCGAAATGTTTTATAGGATCCTTGATTTTATTGAGCGATACGGAGAGAGGCCATGAGCGAGTCGTCCATCACATTTTCTGCACCTACATATGATGCGCTGCTCCACGACGTTGTGGTTTGGAAGCCTACCTCCGCCGAGGCGCTGCTGCTGGAAGACGCCGATCGCGTTGACTTTCTTCAGCGCATGACGACCAACGATATCAAACGCCTGCGCGTCGGCGAAAGTTGCGTCACCGTCCTGACCGGCCCCACCGCTAGGATTGTACACGTATTCACGGTGTTGGCCGACGCAGAAGTGCTATGGCTTTTGCCTGCGCCCGGCGACGCAGCTGCGTTAGAACGCCATCTGCGCGGGCAGATCTTTTTTATGGACAAGGTGCGCGTGCGCAGAGCGGATGCGCACCTTGTCCGCTTTCGGTTGATCGGGCCTCAGGTGCAGGCAGCGCTTGCTCGGATCGGCTTTGTTGCGCCTCCGCAGCGAGAAGGAGAATGGAAGCAGCTCGACGGTCTGATCGTTCTTAAGCAGGAAAGCTACGACCTGCCCGGCTATGAGGTAATTGCGCCGGTGAACCGGGTCGATGCGCTCCTAGAGCAGCTTCAAGCTCCTCTGCTGGACGAAGCCACCTATGCGGCGCGACGCGTAGAACTGGGACGGCCTGCCCCCGGCGCAGAGTTGACCGCTGAATACAATCCGTTGGAGGCGGGCATGGCCTGGGTCTGCGCAGAGAACAAAGGCTGCTACACCGGTCAGGAGATTATCGCCCGACAGATCACCTATGACAAGGTCACGCGTACGCTGGTCGGGCTGCGCAGCGCACTCCCATTGACGCCGGGCGCAGCGGTCATGGCGAATGGGCGTGAGGTCGGCCGCGTCACCAGCGTCGCCTTCAGCCCACAACTGCAAGCGCCTGTGGCGCTGGCGATCGTCAAGAGGCCGCACAATGCCGCCGGAACGACGGTCGCCGTGAATGACGTCGAGGCAGTGGTTGTTGCCTTGCCTTTTGTCGCCGTATAGCCCATGACGGACTGAAAACCAAAACCCGGAGGACTCGCCTCCAGCCTCCGGGTTTTGGAAAGTTCATACAATGCCTATTGCGTTATCGCTTCACAGCTTTGCGTACCTCACATAGATCACGGAGACGCCTCCTTCCTGGAAGTACTCGACCCGGATCGTATGCCATCCGGCGTCCAGCGTAACGTCTCCAAACACACTGAGCGCCGGCCCAACGCGCCAAGCATCCACCACGAGCCGGTCGTTTACATAGATGCGTACCCCGTCATCGACCGTTGCGAAGAAGCGATAGGTTCCCGCCGTCAGCCAGGCGGTCTGCGTCCATTTGACGCTGAAATTGGTCGCCGGCATGCCGCCGCCCGGGCCAAAGGCTCCCCAATCGAACGCAATGGCGTTGTCCTGCCGCACAAAGACAGGCGGCGGCGCAAAGTCCTTGTTGGCGTAGTATTCACCGAACCACACCCCGTGCGTTGGTGGAGGTGGTGGTGGCGGCGGTGGCGGTGGCGGTGGTGGCGGTGGCGGTGGTGGCGGCGGTGGTGGCGGTGGTGGCGGCGCATATCCGCTTGGGATGCACAGGCGTGTGCCGGCCACAATGTGATTCCAGTTGCGGATGCCGTTGCACTGGGCGATCGATTGCAAGCTCACGCCGTACCAGCGCGCAATGCCGCTCAGCGTTTCGCCGTGACGGACGAGATGCCAAGTGCGGCAGGCGCACACCGGTCCGCCGATCGGCGGCGTTACAGGGCCGGGAATGCACAACCGTTGTCCTGCGTAGATGCGATTGGGATTCCAGATGCCATTGGCCTGCATGATAGCCTGGACGGTGACGCCATACTGCGCGGCAATGCGGGAGAGCGTCTCGCCGTAGCGCACCGTATGGTAACAGGTGCAACCCCATCCTGACTGTGCTGTGGAGTGCGCCGCCGACTCAGGGGGCGCCGCCAACGCCGCACCCGGAAGCAACGCGCCAAGCAGAGCCAGCGCCATCATGAAGGCCAGCAAGGTGCGCCCTAGACGACGCAACGATGCTGGAGACAGCTTCATAGTTTCGACTCCTTTCCTTGACCAATCTTGAGATGCCTGTTGTTCGGAGATATATGCCCAACTTCAAGTTGTGTGTTCAACTTCAATGTGTTCAACTTCGATGTGTTTCGAGTTGTATGCGCAATGCGGTCGACGTGCATACTTCCGATGGTCTCCAAACTGGACGCCGAACCTTCGTTGAATCCAATCAGAAATTCGGTCGCTTCAACATTGATGACGTTTAAAACTCAAAGAAGTCACCGCGCGCCGGCGCACAGACCTGACGGAGGCCTTTTTCCTGCAGGAGTTGATGCAACGTATCAATGGCGAGTGGTTCTCCATGAACCAGGAAGAGCCGTTGCAGCTTTCGCCGGTCCAGGGTTGAGACCCAGGTCAACAATTCACGTTGATCGGCGTGCGCACTGTACCCTTCAATCGACTCCACCTCTGCCCGCACTTCGTAAGTTTCACCGAAGATGCGCACTCGCTTTTCGCCATCTTTCAGACGACGCCCCAGCGTATTCTCCGCCTGAAAGCTCACAATCAGCACAGTGTTGCGCGGGTCTTCGATGTTGTTTTTCAGATGGTGCAAGATGCGTCCATTCTCTGCCATGCCGTTGGCGCTGATGATAATGACCGGCTCGCTCAGGTTGTTGAGCTGCTTGCTGCGCCTGACGTCGCGCACGTACTCGATCAGCGGGTAATCGAACGGGCTGCGTCGATCCCCCTCGATCAGAAACCGACGCACTTCGTCGTTCCATGCTTCAGGGTGCATGCGAAAAACATCGGTGGCGTTCACAGCAAGCGGACTGTCGACAAAGACGCGCATGACGGGAATATCGCCGCCGGCGTCAAGCTGATTGAGCGCATAGACGAGCTCCTGTGTGCGCCCTACGGCGAAGGCGGGAATGATCACCTTGCCGCGCCGCCGCGCCGTCCTGTTCACCACGTCGCGCAGCCGTTTGCGCGCCTCGGCGTAGCTCTCATGGATGCGATCGCCGTAGGTGCTCTCCATTATGACGATATCTGCCTCGTCAAAGTTCTGGGGCGGCTGTAAAATTGGACTGTCCTGACGGCCGATGTCTCCGCTGTAGATCAGCCGCCAAGACTTGCCGCTGTTGAATTCACGGATATCCAGCTGCACGAAGGCGGCGCCAAGAATATGCCCGGCCGGCACGAAGGTGAGCTGGACCCCTTCGGCGATGCGAACGGCCCGCTGGAAACCGACGCCGATGAGTTGCTCTAGTGAAGCGAGCGCATCTGCTTGGGTGTACAACGGCTCAACCGGCGGCTCATTGCGCTTGCGGCGCTGTTTGTTGAGATACGCGACATCCTGTTCATGGATGTGACCGCTGTCCATCAACATGTAGCTGCACAGGTTGCGCGTGGCTGCTGTGCACCAGACGTTGCCGCGGAAACCTTGTTTGCACAGGTTGGGGAGATTGCCGCTATGATCGATGTGTGCATGACTTAACACTACAGCGCTCACTGTAGCGGGGTCGAACGGCAGGTGAAGATTGCGCTCGTAGGTTTCGGCGCGGTGTCCCTGGAACAGGCCACAGTCGAGCAAAATCCGCTCGCCGTTCACCTCAAGCAGGTGCATCGAGCCGGTCACTTCTCTTGCTGCACCCAAAAAAGTGAGCCGCATTCAGCAAAGCTTCCTTTTCAATAACGCCGGCTGCGGAAACGCTGCTGTCCCGGTGGTCATGCGAGCATTTCTGCTATGCAAGTTGCTATTTCTATTGCATATTGTAATGCATTTTGAAATAAGTTCAACCCCCAAAATTTCGATCCTTGCCGTCTTTTTGTCGTGCATCTGTGTCGTGCGCCGATAAAAAAGTGATTGGTCGTGAAGAGGGATGCAATGAAAGCGAAGAATTTGCATGTGGCGGGTCGTCTTTCTGCAGTCACCCTTACTGTGGCCGTGTTCTATGCGCTGTGGGTGATGAGGCCTGGCCTGCGCATTGTCGGCGTTTCGTTTCCGCGGCAGGCGTGGATTATGGAAAACCCTTTGTTGTGGAGCTTAGGCCTGTGGCTGTGGCTGGCCGTCATTGTCGGTTGGGTGGGGGTGCTCATCTCGCTGATGGGCGCGTATGCGTCTCTCGGCCGCGTCTCGACGATGCTACAGTTTGGCCTTCTGTTGACCGCTGCAGCATTGGCGTTTGCGGGTTTTGCGGTGTGGATGGCGGCGCTACCGGCTGCACTGCGGCTGCCGTCGGTGAACGAACTGTTGACGTTGGTGGATGGGCTGGCGCTAGGGCTGTTGGGCGTGGCCGCGCTACTGGGTGGAGTCGCAACGAGTTGGGTGGCGCTCGATCTGATGCGCTCTAGCCCGCTGCAGAAGCGCTGGGTGACCATCGCCGTGCTGGCCGGCGCGCTGATGGTTCCTTCGCCGTTTCTGCTGCCTTTCCCCTGGCATCTGCTGGCAGCCGCCATCTGTTGGTTGGTCTGGACGCTCTATCTGGGCGCGCGACGCTGCGTGTCCGCCGCCGATCCTGAAACGCGCTGAAGCTGTCGATCGAACGCTACCCCACAATCGTAGAAGTCATGCGCGTATGTTGCATCAGATAGTTCTGCACGCCGCCCGCTTCCAGTGCGTTGTTGCCCACCGACGGCTGCCGCTGCCGGTAGCGACCGTCCGGTAACAGCTCCCAGGCATGGCGGCAATCGTTAAGCGAGCTGTGCAGGATCATGTGTAAGTATTCTTGAAGCCTGGGGTCTTCGATCGGCACCGCCGCTTCGATGCGGCTGCTGAGGTTGCGGCGCATCCAGTCGGCGCTGCTGATGTAATAGAGTGGGGCGCCGTTGTTGGCGAAATAGAAGATGCGCGAATGCTCTAGGTAGCGGCCGATAATGCTGATCACACGAATGTTCTCGCTGACGCCTGGCAACCCTGGGCGCAGTCGACAGTTGCCGCGCACGATCAGGTCGATGCTGACGCCGGCCTGGCTCGCCTCATAGAGCTTGCGCACGATGCTCGAGTCTTCCAGCCCGTTCATCTTGGCGATGATGCGACCCTCCCGGCCGGCCAGCGCGTGGGCGATCTCTTGGTCGATCAGTTCCAGGATGCGTTGCCGCATATTTACGGGCGCCACCAGCAGCTTGCGGTAATCCACCTGATAACTGTAGCCGGTCAAATAATTGAACAGGTCCATCAGATCGGCGGCGATCTCCCGGTTGCAGCTCAGCAGGCCGAGATCGGTGTAGGTGGAGGCAGTTTTGGCGTTATAATTGCCGGTGCCGATGTGGAAATAAGCGCGCAAGCCGTCCTCCTCTTCTCGGATCGCCAGCGACATTTTGCAGTGCGTCTTGAGGCCGACCAGCCCATAAGCGACGTGGCAGCCCGCCTCCTCAAGTTTACGCGCCCATTCGACGTTTTTCGCTTCATCGAAGCGCGCTTTTACCTCGACCAGCACCGCCACCTGTTTTCCGCGGCTGGCGGCGTCGATCAGGGCCGCAATGATAGGCGAGTTGTCCGAGGTGCGGTAGATGGTCTGTTTGATCGCCAGCACCTGCGGATCGCGCGCGGCAGCCTCGACGAAGAGTTGCGTCGTCGACTGGAAGCTGTGATACGGGTGATGCACCAGCAGGTCGCCTTGACGGATGGCGCTGAAAAGTTCGCCGGTGCGCCCTTTGCTGCTGATGCCGACCAGTCTGGACGGAACGGTCGGCGTGTATGGCTCGTATTTCAGGTGCGGCAGATTGATTTCCGCCAGCGCAAAAAGGTCGGGGCGACGCAGCAGCCCGTGCACGAAATAGACGTCATCGTTTTCGAGATGCAATTGGCTTTGCAACAGTGGCAACGCTTCCGGCGGTGCGTTGGCGTCGATCTCCAGCCGAACCACCGGAGCAAAGCGACGTTCGCGCAGCTCCTCGCTGATCATGTCGAGCAGGTCGTCGGCCTCCTCCTCGTTGCGCGCCAGGTCCGCATTGCGCGTGACGCGGAAAGGGAAAGCGGCGACGATCTCCATGCCGCGGAAGAGCGTGTCGAGGTGGGCGGCGATCAGCTGTTCGAGCGGCAGAAAGTGCATCG
>JANWYX010000014.1 GCA_025055055.1 Caldilinea sp.
CCGCCATAGTGATGGGCGGCGGCGGCGGCGGTCGCCCGACGCTCGCCCAGGCCGGCGGACGCGACAGCGCCAAACTGGAAGAGGCGTTGCAGAGCATCGCCAAATGGGTGAAGACGAATTTGAAGTGAGAGAGACGGTAAGGTGTGTTGCGTGAAAATGTGGTATTGGAAAAACACGGGACACGAAAGCTGAATATGAGACACGAGCCACGCACTACGCAACACGAATGCAGTCATGACTGAATTTTATCAAGTTCCACCGAACGCCAGCCTTGAATCCGTGCGACGCGCAGTGGGGCAATGGCGCAACAAGCGTATTGCGCTCGAATTGCCCGAAGGCTGGCTCGAACTAAATAACGCAGCGCGCATGCGGCTTTTGCAGCGCCAAGCCCAAATACAGAAAAACGAGATTGCGCTGATCACGCGTGAGCCGGCAACGCGTCTGGCTGCCAAACAGGTGGGCGTGCCCGTCTTTGCCCATGTCGAGCAGGCAGCCAACGACCGTTGGCGGATGAAACCGCTGCTGCCGCTTATCGACCCGCGCAACCCTGCGGCCGGGTTGCCGGAGCCTCCCCCCTGGCGGCGCAAGGAGATCGTGAGGCGCCAGACCTTGCCCACGCAACGCCAGGCGCGGCAACGCCGCATCGAAAGCGAGACCGCCTATCGCAAACCGACGCCGATGTGGATGCGGCTGGCCGGCAACCTCATCATGAGCGCCCTGATCGTCGCCGTTTTGGCCGGCTTCTCCTTCTATGTCTTGCCCGCCGCCACGATCACCGTCAAACCGGGGCGACTGCCGTTGCAGACCGACCTGCGGATGACGGCGTTGATCGGCATCGACGCCGTTGACGCCGATGAGGCGCTTTTGCCGGCGCGGCTGGTGAAAGTCGAGCTGACCGAGCAGGGCGCAGTGCCCACCAGCGGTACCGCTCAAAAACCCACCACGCGCGCCGTCGGCGAGGTTGTCTTCACCAATCTGGGCGCCGTTGCCGTGACCATTCCCGAAAACACGCGCGTGAGCACGAGCGCCGGCGTCCCGGTCGAGTTTCGCACCTTGCGCGAGGCCACAGTCGAGGGAGGCGCCGGTCAACGCGTCAGCGTGCCCGTCGAAGCGGTAGAGCCGGGCATCATCGGCAACGTGCGCGCCAACACCATCAACACCGTCGTCGGCGCCCTCGGCTTTCGCCTGCGCGTCAACAACCCCAATCCTACCTCCGGCGGAGGCGCCGAGCTGGTGCCGGTGGTTTCTCAGGCGGACCGCGATCGGCTGGTGGAAATTTTGCTCGAATCGGCGCGCGCCAAAGCCTACGACCGGCTGCGCGAGGAGTTACAGGCGGGGGAATGGTTGCCGCCGGAATCGGTTCAGACCTTTGTGTTGGCGCAGTCGTTCGACCAGTACAACGACGAAGCGGCGCAGCAGTTGAGCGGATCGATTCGTGTGTTGGCACAGGGATTGGCCGTCAATGAACAACAGGCCACCGACCTGATCTTGAAAAAATTGGAGTCCCAGGTGCCCGAACGCGGCAGGCTGGTGCTCGATAGCATCCGCGCTCAACGCCGGCCGGGAAGCGAGGCGACGACCACCAGTGTCACCTTCACGATGACGGTTTCGGCCGACTATACGACGCCGATCGACCCGGACGAGTTGCGGCGCGCAGTGGCAGGTATGACGCCGGCGGAGGCGGAGCGCACAATCCGAGAACAATGGTTGATCGAAGGCAAGCCGGACATCTACCTCGACCCGGCGTGGCGCGGGGTTCTCCCCTCGTTGATCAACCGCATGCAGGTGCGCATTGATTACGGACCGTGACGATGATGGCAAATGACGCCGACGAGGTCGACAAACCCACCAATAAGCAGCAGACGCCCGCCGGCAAGCTGATGAGCTTGGACGTCGGACAGGCGCGCATCGGTGTAGCCGTCTGCGACCCCTTGCAATTGGCTGTGCGGCCGTTGACGGTGATTCAGCGCCGCAGCCGCAAGGAAGATTTCGCAGCTCTCGCCACGCTCCTGCAGCAAGAAGGCGCCCAGGCGATCATCTGCGGCCTGCCGCTCCATATGGACGGCAGCGAAGGCGCCCAGGCGAAATCGGTGCGCCGCTGGGCGCAGCGGCTTGCGCAGGCGCTGCACCAACTTTTGGGCGCTGCACCTCCCATTCTTTTCTGGGATGAGCGCCTGAGCAGTTACGAAGCGCAATCGCTATTGGCTGCCCGCTCTTGGGGAGAGGAAACCGAGATGACAATCGCCCATAGCGCGCGCTTCACAGGTTTGCAAGACAGAAGCCGGCGGCGCAAAGGACGTAATTCCCGGAGCGCCGATGATGCAGTGGCAGCCGCCGTCATCCTGCAAAGTTACCTGGATGCCCGCAAAGCGGTCCAGGCAGGCGTCGAGAACGAGATCGACTACGGTCGCATTGAGATTTGAGGACGTATGACTTTTCGTGAACGCGAACAGCAAGTGTTCTATCGCCGCACGCAACTGGCGCAACAAGCGTCAGACCGGCGCAGGCACTGGCGAGGGCCGACGCTGCTGTGGAATCTGTTGAAAATCGGCACATTGCTGATGGTGATCGCCGTGCTAGGGGGAAGCTGGATCGTCAGCAGCGCACATTTGCACGAACAATTGCTCGCCGCACCCCAGCACACCGCCGGTCTGCTCGACCCGACCGCCAACCAGTTTTCGCTTGATCCGGACACGATCGAGCGGCAAATCTTGGCGATTAGCCTGCGCCTGCGCGAGGATGAACTCTACATTCCCGCAGGCGACAATCCTCGTCCGCGGCCGTTCACCGTCGCTCCTGGCGAGGCAGCGCGCTTTATCGCCGCTCGACTCGCCGCGCAAGGCTTTATTACCGATCCCGATCTGTTCAACCTTTACCTGCGCGTCACCGGCCTTGAACGCAAGATCGAGGCCGGCAACTTCATGCTGGCCGAAACGATGACGATGCCGGAAATCGCCGAGGCCCTTCAACACGCCCTCTTTGAAGAGGCGCTGGTGACTATCCCCGAGGGGATGCGCTCGGAGGAGATCGCCGAGCGCCTCTCGGCCGCCAACGTGATCGAAGCAGATCGCTTCTTGGCAGCGGTGCGCAACCCGCGCAGTTTGACTATCTTCGACCGCTATGATTTTCTACAGAGCCTGCCGCCGGACGCCTCACTCGAAGGCTTCCTCTTCCCGGACACCTATCGCTTCCCGGTGCTGGCGGCCACTCCTGAACAGGTGATCCGCCCATTTCTAGACAATTTCGAGCGACGGGTCGGCTCCAAAGGCTTGACGGGCGGCGCCAGCGGATTGAGCGGACGCGACCTCATCACGCTGGCCAGCATCGTGGAACGAGAAGCTGTTCTGGCCGACGAGCGACCGATCATCGCCGGCGTTTATCTCAACCGTCTGAACAACAAATGTCCGGAAGTAGGCGGCCCCTACTTGCAGGCTGACCCCACGGTGCAATATGCGCGCGGCACGGTAGGCAACTGGTGGTGGAAGCCTCAGTCAATTGAAGAGTACAAGCTGGTGCAAAGCCCCTACAATACCTATCTCTATCCTGGGCTGCCGCCAGGTCCAATCTCCAACCCAGGGTTGAGCGCCATCGAAGCGACGCGCAATCCGGCGCGCACCGGCTACTGCTTCTTCGTCGCCACCGGCGAAGATGGTAGGCATATATTTGTGCAAACATTGGCAGAACAACAGCAAAATCTGCAAATTTATGGATATAATCCGAAGTAAAGATTTTTGGACGTTGGTGAGCGCACCTTTTTGATGCGAAGCCTGTGGCGAGTTGTGCTCCTCATGCTGTTCGTCATCGCCAGTTTGGCGGCAGCGTGCCGGGACGTGCGGCCGGTCGTTAAAATCGGGCTGATTGCTCCGTTTGAGGGACTGTATCGCCGCACCGGTTACGAGGTCTTGACGGCGATGCGTCAGGCCATCGCCGAGGCGCCGTCGCACGAAATTGCAGTTGTGCCCTTGGCGCTCGATGACAGCGCAACCCCGGAACGCTCACGACGTGCAGCCCAGAAGCTGCTAGTCGATCCTCAGGTGCGCTCCATCGTGGGGCCTCTCACGCCTGCCTTGACCGCTGCCGTCGCCGACATATTGAGCGACGCCGGCGTCTTCTGGTTCGTTCCCTACGCAGTGGAGCCGGAAGGCGGCTTTGCCTCTGCGCTTCACTCCACAGCTTGGGCGGAAGGATTGCTTGCGGCGGTGGGGATGGCCGTCCAGCGGCAGGGAGCCGTCTCGCTCGCAGTGGCTGGCGACTCCAACGGATGGCCTGCCTGGGACGAAGCGCACTGGTCGGCGATGACGGGTGTGCCTACGCGCTTTCTTCCTAACGACAGCGCTTCCCTGAGGCCGGATGAAGCAATTTTTTGGCTTGGCGCTGCAGATGAAGCCGCAGCCTTCCTGAATGCGATGCCCTCCTCCAGCGCCGACGCACCGTTCTGGTTGGGGCCGGTCGGCGGCGATCCGGTGCTGACAGAACGGCTCAAAACTGACAGGAAATTGTATTGGTTGACGTGGTCGAATTCCCACTATACTGATCATGTGATGGGCCATGAACCAATGACTCCTGCTGCGGTTCTGACCTATGAGGCCACACGGGCGGCGCTAGAGGCTGCGACGGGAATCAGAACGATTCCTGCAAGCCCCTGGCGTGTTGCAATGTTTGTGGTAGAGAATGGAGTGAGTCGTCCATTCTCCCTGGATGAATAAATAAAGGTAGTGTAGGTATTATGCATGTTCT
>JANWYX010000070.1 GCA_025055055.1 Caldilinea sp.
AGACTATCGATTACAACCGGTTGCCATGACCTTTAACATTCAAACAAAAGATGTATTCACAACTTGTATTTTTCAAAACAATTAGCGAAGGATTTGCACCTCCTTCAACGATTATACTTTACGACAGCGAGCTGGCAACGGCGCATTCAATGGCGCACTCAAATCCGGTGCATTCATTGTGACGAACTGAGTGGAGGGATGTTCTGAAAGCGAGAGCGGTGCAGATCAAAGTCTCCTAGTTGCAAAGTGTGCTCGCATCCGAGTAGATGTAGATCTGCTCGCAAGATGAATCGGAAAGCTCTGTTCAGTTGGAAACCGACTATGCCAATCATGATGATGACCACCCCAACCCTGCTTCAATCCACCACGACGGCGAACAATCTGTGCATTCTCGTCGTCGATGACGAAGAGCCTTTGCGCAATTTGCTGCAAATATCGTTGCAAAAACAAGGTTATCAGGTTGCAGTGGCGCGCAATGGGCGGGAGGCGCTGGAGATTGCGTCGACGCGCAAGATCGACTTGGTTTTGCTCGACATTATGATGCCGGAGATGGATGGATTTGCGACATGCGCAGAGCTGCGCAGGCGCAGCGATGTTCCCATCGTCATGCTCACTGCGCTCAATCGTCCCGACGACATTGTCCAGGGGTTTAACCTGGGGGCGGATGATTATATCACCAAGCCTTTCACCTTTCGCGAAGTGGAAGTGCGCCTGAAGGCGATCCTGCGCCGCGTCTACTGGAATCACGAGCGCAGCGAGCCTACGTTGCTGGTCGCCAACGAGATCGTGCTTGATGACGCCAAACATGAGGTCAGGGTGCGCGGGGAGACAGTGCATCTCACGCCCATCGAATATCAGCTCCTGCGGTATCTGATGACATCGCCGGATCGGCCGATCAGCAAAGATCTGCTCTTTCAAAAAGTTTGGGGATATGACCTGGCGGGCGGAACCAATCTCGTCGAAGTCGCCATGCGTCGGCTGCGCGAAAAAATTGAAAAAGATCCCTCTCAGCCTGTATACTTGGTGACGGTTCGCGGCGCCGGCTATAAATTCAACACGGCAGGAGTGCAACAAGCGGGCTAATTGCCCGTGTGAATGTCCGGCCGTGCATCGTTTGCTCACCGGTGCCAACCGGGTGAAACACAATGGTGCGCATGGTTCGCGGCGTCGTCGTCTCCCGCTATAAAGATGTATTGGTGGTCGACGTCGGCAGTGCCGCAGGTGGAATCGGTCTTAAAATTTCAGTGCCTGAACCGACGGCGGCGCGTTTTGTAGAAGGCGCCGCCGTTCGCTTGCACACCTATCTACAGGTGCGCGAAGACGCCTTAACCCTCTATGGCTTCGAGAGCGAAGAGGAGCTGACGCTCTTCGAGCTGCTGTTGACCGTGAACGGCGTTGGCCCACGGGTTGCCCTGAGCACGCTAAGCACCCTCTCTCCCGACGCGCTGCGACTGGCGCTGGCGAACGGCGAGCCGGCCATCCTTGCACGCGTGCCCGGCGTCGGCAAACGCACCGCAGAGAAAATCGTGCTCGAGCTAAAGGATAAGATCAAGGCGCCCGGCTCCGTCGTCGACGCGCTGGCGCAACTCAGCGCAGTGGACGCAGAGGTCATCGACGCCCTCGTTGCGCTTGGATACAGCGTCATCGAGGCGCAGCGCGCTGTTCAGTCCTTGCCCAAAGAAGCCACAACGATCGAAGAGAGGCTTCGCCTTGCGCTGAGCAGCTTCGGCGGATGAATGTTTCCCCAGACAAAGATGGCCTGTTTTGGCCCCTTCTCGACGGCGACACTATAATGTTTCCGTCCTTGTCGTCGTAGCAGTGCGACATCGGGCGTCTTTGAGACGATGAGGCCAATCTAAACAAGAGGTCAAGCGAGCATAAACTCGAGGAAGCCACCATGGCGGAAGTGCAGACGCTGCGCAAAGGCAGCATCTACGAGGAAGAAAATCAACTTTGGCGCGTGCTGGAGTATCAACACATTAAGGTGGCACGCGGCGGCGCCACCATTCGCCTCAAGGTGCGCAACGTGCGCACCGGAGCCACCGTTGAGAAGACCTACAACAACGGGACGCGTTTGAACGACATCGAGCTGGACAAAGCCAATGTCCAGTTCCTATACTACGACGGTGAAAAATATCACTTCATGAACACCGAAACGTTCGAGCAGATCGAACTCGGCCCGGAGCTCATGGAGGATGTCAAGGACTATCTGGTGGAAAACGCCGTCGTGAGCCTGGAAAGTTATGAGGGAGAACCGCTTCGCATCAAATTGCCGACCGCCGTCGATCTGCGCGTCGTCTGGGCAGAGGCGGCCGTTCAAGGAGACACAGCCAACGCGCCGACCAAAACGATCGAGCTGGAGACAGGGCTTCGCATCCAGGCGCCTCTCTTTGTGCAGGAAGGCGACATTGTGCGGGTCGATACCCGCAACGGCGCGTACGTCACACGCGTTAAGCATTGACTCCGAGAATGCAGCGCTTTTTCGTTTGCTCTCGCAGAGAGCGATATTTGTCGATTTTTTGCGTCTTGGGTATACTATTTGCTTGATCAAAACGCCGTTGTAGCTCAGCCGGTAGAGCGGCGCACTCGTAATGCGCAGGTCAAGGGTTCGAGTCCCTTCAACGGCTCTGTCTCGTCGGCGCTTGCCTTTGTATAAGGAAAACGCCGAGTGCATCTGAAGTCGTTAAGTGCCTAAGCGGCGGGCTATTTTCCATCATTGTTGCTGAATATCGCTGCTGAAATATAACTGCCGAACTATAGCTGTTAAATTATCGTCACCGAATCTCGGCATCGAATGTACAAGGAAGCGCCCGGCGGCACACTCGCCTGCGGGCGCTGATTATTTATGAGCTGAGAGTTTTAAACTGAGCTCATCCAAACGGGTATGTTCTACGATCGAGCCAAAATTTATGTCAAAGCAGGAAGCGGCGGCAATGGCGTCGTTTCCTTCCGGAAAGAAAAATTTGTGCCGCGCGGCGGACCCAATGGGGGCAACGGGGGCCGCGGCGGCAACGTGATCCTGTACGTTGACCCTGGATTGAACACGCTCTATCATCTCCAGCACCAGGTGCATCATCGTGCAGAACGAGGCGCGCACGGGGGCGGCGCCAATCGTACAGGCGCCTCCGGCGCGGACCTGCGCATCCCTGTCCCGCCCGGAACGGTGGTGCGCAACGCCGAGACCGGCGCCGTTGTGGCAGACTTGGTGCATCCGGGGCAAGAGGTCATCGTGGCGCAGGGTGGACGAGGCGGGCGGGGCAACGCTGCGTTCAAAACTGCGCGCAACACAGCCCCGCGCATCGCCGAAAAGGGTGAACCGGGTGAAGAACTTTGGCTGGAGCTGGAGCTGAAACTCGTCGCCGATGTCGGCATCATCGGCGTCCCCAACGCCGGAAAATCGACGCTGTTAAGTCGCGTCAGCGCAGCTCGCCCCAAGATCGCCGACTATCCCTTCACGACGGTGGAGCCAATGCTGGGCGTCGCCGAGGTCGATCATCGCCAGATCGTATTGGTGGACATTCCCGGGCTGCTCGAGGGTGCCCACGAAGGAGTCGGGCTGGGTCTGGAGTTTTTGCGCCACATCGAGCGTTGTCGCGTGCTGATCCATCTGCTCAACGGGGCCAGCCCCGATCCGATCGGAGATTTCGAGGCGATCAATCAGGAGCTAACGCTTTTCAATCCTACGCTTGCGGACAAGCCTCAAATCGTTGTACTCAACAAAATGGATCTCCCCGACGCTCGGGCGCTCTGGCCGGCGGTGGAAGCAGCCATTCGCCGTTACGGCTTGCCGGCCTTCGCCATCAGCGCCGTCACCGGCGAGGGCGTGACGGCGCTGTTGCGCCAGGTGCAGACGATGCTCGACCAACTTCCGCCGGAAGAGATCGCGGAGCCGCTGCCGGTGCTGGCGCCCAAGCCGGATCCCAAGGCGTTCTGGATCGACCAACTCGAAGAGGGTGTATGGCGTGTCGAAGGCGCGGAGATCGAAAAGGTCGCCCGGATGACCAACTGGGAGTACTACGAAGCCGTGCTCCGATTTCAGCGGGTGCTGAATGCGCTCGGTATTCGACAGGCGCTGATTGAAGCCGGCGTAGCAGAGGGGGATGTCGTGCACATCGGCGACGTTGAGCTGGTCTGGGGCTACGAAAACGCGTTTGGAGAGTGATGAATCAACGACGGCTCAGCCTGCGCCGTGTTGGAATCCTCGGCGGCACCTTTGATCCTATTCACATCGGGCACCTGATCCTGGCAGAAGAAGCCTGGTTTCAGCTTCAACTCGATCGCGTCTATCTGGCGCCCGCCGGCGATCCGCCGCATAAGCAGGGGCGGCAACTGGCGCCGGTGCGCGACCGACTGTGCATGGCAGAGCTTGCAACTGCAGACATCGACTACATCCTCGTGAGTCGTATCGACGCCGACCGTCCCGGCCCGCACTACACTTCTGATATGGTGCGCCTGATCCAGGCTGAAGCCGGCTCCAACACAGAGATTTACTTTCTGATGGGCATGGACAGCCTGCGCGATCTGCCCACATGGCACGAGGCGGCCTGGTTGGTCGAGCACGCCCGCTTGGTCGCCCTCAGCCGTCACGACGTCAAGCTGGACTGGGAGTCCCTGGAAAAGGCCCTGCCCGGCATCCGCAGTCGCGTCATCATTTTGGACATGCCGGAACTGGAAATTGCCAGCCACGTGATTCAACAGCGCGTGCGCAACGGCCAGCCGATTCGTCACATGGTGCCGCGCAGCGTTGAGGCGTATATCCTCAAGCACAACCTGTATCGCGGCTAGAGGCGATGTTTGGGAGCAAGGGTGCGCCGCGTGTGCGCATAAAGTGAAAGGGCACGCGGCGGCGAACCTTCGTCTCCTCTTGCGCCGTTGTTCATCGATGCGTCCGCATACGGAGTTGGAGCAACCCCATATTGAATTGTTTATCGCCGAGCGCCAGCACTTCTGTAAGGGTGGCGGCCTCCTTTAGCCGCACGGCATCGACCATGGGCGTCGCCGGATCCTGCTCGATCAACAGGTGCGGTGCAACACCCTCACCCTTGATCAGGTTGCGGTTGGGCGTCAGCCAATGCGTCACACCGAGGCGCAGCACCGATCCGTCGCTTAAGGTGAAAGATTGGAGCACGGTGCCGGTTCCAAGCGTCGGCTGCCCGACGAGCCTGGCGCGCTCATTCTCTTTGAGCGCTCCCGCCGTGATCTCGCCTGCGCTGGCCGTGCCTTGGTTAATCAGAACCACCATAGGATAGTCGCGCGCCAGCCCTCTGCCCACGGAGCGATAGGTGCGCAGCTGCTGCGAAGCGTCGCGTTCGTGGAGGATGACCTTGCCCGTCTCGAGGAACTGGGAGTTGACGCGCAGCGCCTCTTGAAGATAGCCGCCCGGGTTGTTGCGCAGGTCAAGCAGAATTCCTTCCACCGTATCCTCCTCCGCCTGGAGTGCCTCGAGCGCGGCCAGGAGCTCATCGCCCGTGTCGGCTGCAAATTGAGAAATCTGCAGATAGACGAAATGGGTGCCGGGAATGCGCGCCCATGTCACGCTCTCGATATCGATCTTGCCGCGCACGATTGCAATATCGACGGGTTCATCGGCGTTTGGGTGGAGAACGGTCAAGATGACGATTGTTCCGGCAGGGCCCCGGATGCGAGAAATGACCTCCCATTCGGGCAACCCTGTAATATCTTCTCCATCGACGCGCAGGACAATGTCACCGGGAAGGATGCCCGCCTGCTCTGCCGGCGATCCGTGAATCGGCGCAACGATGCGAAAACCCTCTGCCGTGCTCTCCACGTAGGCGCCGATACCCTCGAAAGAACCGTCCAAAGCGCTCTGTTGTTGTTGCGCCTCTTGAGGTGAGAAGAACGCCGTATGATTCTGATCGCCAAGGGTGGCGAGCATGCCCTGAATTGCGCCGTAGGTCATGCGCTGCGGATCGATCTTGTCTCGATCGACAAAGTAGCGATCGACCAGCTCCCAAACCTCCCAGAAAATCTCGAACTGACCCGGTCGTTCTGCGGCGAACGCAGGGCGCGCGGCAAGACCGGTCACTGCGCCGGCCAGGAAAGCAGTCAGGAGAGCAGCCAGCAGCAACAAAACAACAAAAACATGCTTTATCTGACAATTTGACTTTTTGCCCATAATGCTCCAATCTTTAACTTACCGATTTGACAGAAATGTGTAAGCTTACAATCGATCCGATGATGATAAGATAAGAAAAGCGTAAGATTGTCTTTTCACGTAAATCGATGTGAGTATGCCTTGAAGCGAGATTTGTATGGATCGGTGAAGTTGACCTGGGCTGAGATTGGTCTGCTATGTGCAATTTTTGGGCGTCTGATGGCCGTCCTCCTCGAAAAAATTCCTCTGCAAGCTTAAGAGAAATTGGTGCATCGTAAAAGCCGGGTAAGGAACAAAATAACCTATGAGCGAGCGAACTCGAACCACCTCAGCAAATTTTAACAACACCACGATCCTGGTCGTTGACGACGCCGCCGACACGCGATTGATGCTGAGTTTGCGTCTTCAGCGTGAGGGCTATATCGTTTGGGCGGCGGGCAGCGGGCAGGAAGCAATCGAAATCGTCAAAAAAGAGGGCCTGCCCGATTTGGCCGTGCTCGATATTATGATGCCGGGGATGGATGGCTTCGCCCTTGCGGACGAACTGCGGCAAGCCGGCGAAATCCCCATCATTTTTCTGTCCGCATTGTCCGACACGAACACCAAGGTCGAAGGTTTGAATCGGTACGCCGAAGATTATGTGACGAAGCCGTTCGCCTTCTCCGAATTGTTGGCTCGTATCCGTCGCGTGTTGATGCGGGTCGCCCCCGAACGCTCGCTTGAACCAGAACTGGCGATCGATGACCGACTGCGCGTCAATTTCGCTCAACAATATGCTGTAATGGATGATCGCCAAATTCCATTGACTCCGACCGAAAATCGCATCTTGAGTATTCTATATCACAATCGGGGCCGCGTATTGTCACCTAGCTTTCTGTTATCCAAAGTGTGGGATCCCACGCGGCGGGGCACCGTTGAATCCTTATGGGTGCATGTGCGTCGTCTGCGCAGCAAGATCGAGCCCGACCCGGACAATCCTCGTTACGTGCTTACCGTGCGTGGGCAGGGATACTGTCTGCCGCAACGCAATCAGATCGATCGAGAAGGGTTTTTAATCCAAGATTCACCAAAATCGGAACACATCGTCCAAACGGTTTAGACTTATCTATCCAGAGTTCTCCAACAACGCCGGCGCTTTCGATACGAAGCGCTGGCGTTTTAATTCCTTATGTATCGTGTGCACGCACGAAGTCGATCTTCTGAATCCAATCGATGCAATATAATTACGAAATGGGTGCAAAAATTTGTTCCATAACTGGCGAGGACCCGACTGTTTGTGATAAAATGATCAAGAATATTGTGCCTAATAAGCCTTCTGCTTTATTCTGAGAGCAATCGATCGCAAAAACTGAAGTTTTTGGCGACTGATCGGTATGAATCATTTATCTACGCCTGTATTGTCTCAAATTCCAGATATTGTGGTCAGCCGTCTGCCCATCTATTTACGCACGTTGCGTCTCCTGAAAGATCAGGGGGTGGAAGTCACTTCTAGCCAGGAGTTGGGCGAGCTTCTCGGGCTAAGTTCGGCGCAAATCCGCAAAGATTTGAGTCACTTCGGTGAATTCGGCAAACAAGGCACAGGGTATAACGTCGCCTATTTGTGCAATCAACTCGAGAAAATTTTGAAAGTGGATTGCGTCTGGCCTGTGATTCTGGTGGGCGCCGGTTATTTGGGACACGCCCTCGCCAGCTACACCGGTTTTGAGCACCGTGGCTTTCGCATCGTTGCCGTCTTCGACAACGACCCCGCAAAAATCGGCAGCACGATCGGCGCCATCACCGTTCAGGCTGTGGAAGCAATTCCCTCGGCGGTTAAGCAGCATCGCTGTCAAATCGCCATTCTTGCGGTTCCCGCCTCGGCGGCGCAACAGGTCGCCGAGCAGCTGATCGAAGCCGGCATCAAAAGCATCCTCTGCTATGCGCCGATTACGTTGACGGTTCCACCCCATATTCGCGTGGAATACATCGACCCCGTCATCTACTTCCAGCACATGACCTTTTATCTAGAAAAAGGCTGCATCGAAGAATAACCGCAGTGCACTCAGGCGAGCGGGCGCTTGCGCGCCAGCCCCTGCCCGCGCGGATAGAGCGACGGCGTAGCGGCAATTTTTTTCACCAGCAGAATAAAACGGCGCTCGGGCAAAAAGGGCACTTCCACCGGCGCCAACCGCACTGCTTCTCCTCCCAGCACTTTGATAGCGCGCCGCGCCTCCATGAACTCCTGCGGTGCAGAAGGCCCTTTATAGAACACCGCCAGCCCACCTTTGCGCACCAAGGGCAGTAGATACTCCGCAAGCGTATTGAGCGGCGCCACGGCCCTGGCCACAACGATGTCATACTGCTCGCGATGCTGAGGCGTGCGTCCAAGCTCCTCGGCGCGGCCATGCACCAACGTCACGCCGTCAAGCGCCAAAACTTTTACAAGATGTTCGAGAAAAGCGATCTTTTTTTGCGTGCCGTCCATCAGAGTGAGCTGCAGCGCCGGCGACGCAAGTTTCAGCGGCACTCCGGGAAAGCCGGCTCCGGTTCCGACATCGAGAAGGCGCAGCGAAGACAAGGGCAGCGGCGCGCCTAGCTCTTCGGCCAGCAGCGGCAGGCTGACGAGGGAGTCGAGGAAGTGTTTGGTCTGCACTTCATCGTAGTCGACAATTGAGGTCAGGTTGATTCGTTCGTTCCAGGTGACCAACTCTTGATAGTAACGATCAAACGCTTCGAGCGCCGTCGAGGAGAGGGGAATCTGCAGCCGTCGGCATCCTTCCATCAGCAGAGGCAAGCGTGGCTCATCCCTCGACTCTACTGCGGAAGATTGCTTTTGCGAATTTTGTTGTGATGACTCCATGATCCCTATTGTAGCATGGACTATCGTGAAACAGTCATACGTCTCTCAGCAGCTGTAGATTTTCACGTTCGTCGACCGTCGGCGCAGTTCAACGCCGCACTGTCTTTCTGGCGCGAGCCTCTTGCTGCGACGTCGTCCCCCGATAGCCCGGCGCGATGATGGCGAGATACTGGCAGCGGTTGACATCCATCATGCGCGTGCGCAGCCAGGGGTCGATCTGCTTGGGATCGGCGCTGGTGGTAATAACGGTGGGCAACAGCGCGGTGTAGCGGAAATTGAGCAGTTGAAAGAGTTTTTCGCGCGCCCAAGGTGTGGCGCTTTCGGCGCCCAGATCGTCGAGCACGAGCAGCGGCGCACGTTTCACTTCATCGAATCGGCGGTCGAGTGGCGTGACCGACTGTGGGTTGAAGGCGGAGCGCAGGTAGTCCAGCAGATCGGGCGTCACAACGAACATCACATCCGTGCGTGTGCGTTCGACGTAGCGGTTGGCGATAGCCGCCGCTAGGTGCGTCTTGCCACAGCCCGATTGCCCCATCAGCACCAACCAACCTTGCGGCGACTCGGCGTAGTCGAGGCAGCGCCTCATCACTTCGCGCAGGTTGGCGCGTTCTTCGGGCGAGAGATCCTTGCGCGTGGCGTCAAAGCTCTCGAAAGTTTGGTCGCGGTGCAGATGCAAGGTGCTCAGATCGCTCTGGCCGCTGGCCTTGCCGGTGCGAAAATCCGGCGCCAGGATGAATACGTGATTGACCAGCCCGACATCTTGCAGGCGGCTGCGCAGGCGTGGATCAAGCTCGTCGAGCCGTTGGTTGGTGGTGATCACCGTGGGCGCCTGGGTGTTGTAGCGGTGATTAAGCAGCTGGAAAAGTTTCTCTTGCGCCCAGGGGGTGCCGGCCTGCGCACCCAAATCGTCGAGGATCAGCAGCGGTGCGTTGCGCAGCTCTTCAAAGAGTTCGTCATAGGGGAGTTCGCTCTGTGGACTAAAGGCGGCGCGCAGGTGATCCAGCAGGTCAGGAACCACCATAAAGATGGCCGGCTGCCCCATCGCCAACCGCGCGTTGACGATCGCAGCGGCGAGATGTGTTTTGCCGCTGCCGTAGCCGCCGGTGAGCAGCAGCCAGCCTTCCGGGTTGGCGGCGAAGTTGACGCACGTCTCGTAGGCGCGACGCAGGTTGACCTGTTTATCCGGCGGCAGATGGGACGGCTCCGGGTGGAAGTTCTCGAAGGTGAGCCGTTTGAGGCTTTCGGCCATACCCATCGACTGTAACGAACGCATCCGTCGCGCCTGCAGCTCTTGCGCACGGCAGCGGCAGGGCACGGCGCGGCCATAGTCCGGATGGCCGATCGGCAGGTCGGGCACCACAAATCCAAGGCCGCCGCAAATAGGACAGGAAGGCATCGTTTTGCGTTGCGTCTCCGGCAGGGCGCGCGCTCGGCGAATAGCGCGCGCGGCCTCGTCGGCCGCTGCTTTAGCTGATGATGACGTCGGAGTATTCATCCGGGATATATTTTCGCCGACGCTCTTCGAGAGTATCTCGTCCACTCGTCTCACGGGTTCGGTCATCTTTCCCTTCCGTTTCCCATCGCTTCAGGATGGCTTGGATATAGCGCAGCGAGCGTTTGTTGTTGGCGACTGCAATGGTGAACGCCTCGTCGATCCATTCGGGGGGATAGCTTTTTTCCAGGTCGCGCAGCTGGTCGGCGATCAGGGGCGTCAGCAGGCCGATGTTTTGTTCATACATCACGAAGACATTGGGCCGCTCGACTTTCAACCTCGCCTCGTCGGGCAAGACGTGGCGCAGCTCGTCGAGTCTGCCCTGACGCACCAGCGCCAACGTCTGCCGTCCCTTGACCGTGTTCATGAAGTACCAGTCCTCTACCGCAGTTTCATTTTCATGGACGTGCGTCTCGATCTCCAGCTTCAGCAACACGCCGCGCGCCACGGCGCGCTCTAGCGCGTCGGCGAGCGCCTGCTGCGGCGTGCGGAGATCGTTGTCGAGATTGAGGCTGCGCAGCAAAACCTCATCGCTGCGCAGATCAACCCCGCGCAAATATTTGAGCTGGCCTTCCTGCTCGTTGAGCAGCCAGAAACAATGCAGCGTCAGCTTCAGCTCGGCCAGGTCGTCGATCATCGGCAGAAGATGGGTAAAGAAGAAGTCGGGAATCTTCACCGCTTTCATTTTCACGTCGGGAAAGCCGATGAAGCCTTTGGGTTGCATGGGCATAGTGAACCTCGCGGCCTCAATAGTCCAGTTCGGTGCGCTGCACCTCCAGGTCGCGGAACTGCGTCAACTCTTTGCGGAAGTAGAGGCTGACGGTGCCCGTCGAACCGTGACGATGTTTGGCTACAATCACGTCTGCGATATTCTGACGATCGGTGTCCTCAATATAATAGTCCTCGCGGTAGATGAACATGACCACATCTGCATCTTGCTCTATGCTGTTATGTACAATGATGTTGCTGGCGACAAAATTGTGATGGCGAGGCACCGTGAGATCATACACCGGCTCCTCTCCGGCGGGCGCAATTGTAACGATAGGATCCCAATAGACGTCGCTATGCGCCAGACGATTTAGCTCGGTGGAGCGTACAACGCTCGCCACAGCTGCTGCACGTTGTCGACCCAGACCGTTTTTATATAACGATGTGCCACAAGATTGGCTTGTCAATGAGGTCTGCATTTGTCGAGTCGTCATTCCGATTCGCTGCATGGCAGGCGCAACATGCAATCTCCACGCTGAACTGGGGATTACATCGCAGTTCGTGTTTGAAGTTCGATGTTCAAGCCACGCAAGGATCTTCTCTAAAGCTTCAGTGCGTTGTGCACCTACAGCGCCAACGGAATGGCTGAAGCGAAAAATGTCTTCGCGACCGCTCACAATGACATGAAATTGATCTCGGCCTTTATTTTTCTGTGGAACTTGCCTGACAAGCGCATTGATGCCAAGCCTGAGCAAGAGTGATTGCACGCCGAGCGCCAGTTGTTCGCTGCTCGTTGCATAGTAAATGGCAGGCCGAGGACGTTTCCCGGCCACCATCTTCATGCAGCCATCTGTAGCCCAGAGATGGCGCAGGAAGAATCCGATGCTGCTAGAGGGCTGAGCAAAGACGCAGTCTGGAATTTTCTTTTCCCAGCTTCGGAGTCCAAAAACGCCCAATTTATCTAGCCATGCCGCAACTGCATTGCGCTTGCCAAGGGTTAGGGGCTTCATGGAACGCAAATAGACCTGAAGCCATCCACGCTCTTCAACGATACGCGGTGCGATTTTTTCTCCAAAAACTTGCGCAGCAAGACGCGCTACCAACTCAGCCAGTTGCGGGTCACGGGTGGTGTATTGAATCGCATGGCGAGGCAACGTACAGCCATCGCCGATGAGATGCGCGAGCAACGCCAGTTCAAAATCGCTCATCGTTGCTTGCTCCGGCCCTGCAAGAACGCGAGGAGTCGCAATATGCTCGCCAATTCTCAACTCATCTAATCGCTTCCATCCATCAATTGTCAGGAACTGATGATTGGCCGTTGCGCGGACTGACCGCCCCGAGCGAGTGCGAAGTTCAAATACAGGTTTAACACCTGTATAAAAAGCGCGAACACAGGGTCCCCAGGTCAATTCCCAATGTTCCTGATCCAGGCAAGCGACTATAATTTCCTCAGTTGTCGCCGCCAGATCTCGAATTGGGACATACTGTCCTTTTAGAGGCAGGTAGACAAGGGCGTCGCCGGCAAGGCAGCCGCTTTCGCGTAAATCGGACAACATCGGGCGTTTGTCGCTGCGGCTTTCAACGGCGCGCGAGAGCTGGCTCAGGGCGATCACAGGCACATTCAGCTCGCGCGCCAGCCCCTTGAGCGAGCGGCTGATGTAGGAGATCTCTTGCTGGCGGTTGGCCTCGCGTCCGCCTCCCTGGCCGGACATGAGCTGCATGTAGTCGATCAGCACGAGGTCCAACCCATGCTCGGCGTAGAGGCGACGACACTTGGTGCGAATTTCGTTGACGGTGGCGGCCGGCGTGTCGTCGATGAAGATGGCGGTGTTGGCGAGCATGCTAGCAGCCTCGATCAGGATCGGCCATTCGTCGTCGTGCACTTGCCCCAGGCGCAGCCGGTGGCTGTCGATGCCGGTCTCCATCGAAAGCAGGCGCTGCACGAGCTGTTCGCTGCTCATTTCCAGGCTGAAGATGGCGACGCGTGCGGCGTAGCGTTTGGCGGCGTTCTGGGCGATATTGAGCGCCAGGCTGGTCTTGCCCATTGCCGGCCGGGCGGCCAGGATGATGAGGTCGCTCTTTTGCAGGCCGCCGAGCAACCGGTCGAGAAAGGTGAAGCCGGTGGGCACACCCATCAGCGTGTTCGGGTTGCGCGCCAGGAAATCGATGCGATCGACCACCTGGGTCATGATCGAGCGAATCGGCGTCAGGTCGCGGTGGATCAGCGCCTCGCTGACGCCGAAAATGAGTGTTTCGGCCTTGTCGATCACCTCCTCGATGTCTTGGCTGTCGTCGTAGGCGAGCTCGGCGATCTGGCCGGCGGCCGCAATTAGACGTCGCAGCAGGGCCGTGCGCTCGACGATGCGCGCGTAATGATCGACGTACATCGCCGAGGGAGTGCCGGCGATCAGATCGGTGATGTAGGCGGGGCCGCCGATCTCCTCCAGTTGGCCTCGCCGCTCCAGTTCATCGACGACGGTGACAAAATCGAGTGGCTCGCGACGTTCATGGAGAGCCAGCATTGCTTCGTAGAGCCAGGCATGGCGTTCTCGGTAGAAATCTTGCGGCCGCAGAAAGTTGGCTACTTTAACGATCGCATCCGGATCGAGCAAGAGCGACCCCAATACGGCGCGCTCCGCTTCCAGATTGGCCGGAATGCCCTTGGCCGGAGATTCTGTGATCTCGTCCGCTCGGCCCGATCTTTCTTCAAATACTGCCATAGTTGTTCACGATCACCGTTGCACCCATTGTCATTGGCGATAAACCATTGTCATTGGCGATAAAGTTATCGTTAACGATAGAGACCGTAGGAAAACCATAGTCGCTCACGATAAGACTCACGATAAAAGATGACGCTTGAATCGGCAACTCACGGGGTCAACAACAGAAAACTCTTGTGAACCTGTGCATAACTCTGGGGATAAGTTTTCGATGACAAAAACGGCGAAGCTGCCGATGTGCAGCCTCGCCGTATGCGAGCCTCTTGAATAACCACGATTTGATTGCAGACGTTTCAATTGCCGAGCAGGTTGTCCAGATCCAGCCCTTCCACAAAATCCTTAAATGCGCCAAGGTCTTCGCCGGATGTGTCGCTGTATTCGGCGTGCTCCCCTTCCTCCGACAGCGGCATCTCTTCCTCGGGCACCATGCCTGCCTGTTCCATGACTTCTTCTGCAACGTAGATGGGTGCGCCGACGCGCACGGCCAGCGCAATGGCGTCGCTGGGGCGGCTGTCGATCTCGATCGTGTCGCCGTTCATCTCCAGCACAATGCGGGCGTAGTAGGTGTTGCGTTCCAGGCTGTTGATCACAATGTGGAGCACCTCTGCGCCCAACGTTTCAATCACCGATTTGAGCAGGTCGTGCGTCAGCGGGCGCGGCGCCTCCATGCCCTGAAGCTGCAGCGTAATGGCGTCTGCTTCAAAAGGACCGATCCAGATCGGCAGAAAGCGCTCGCTCTTCTCCTCTTTCAACACCACGATCCGGTTCTGAGACAAGAGGCTAACCCGGATGCTGTCGATCGTGACCTCTATCATGGCTCCTCTTCCTGTGGAAACCAACTCAATCGTCCGCCTGCGTCAAACGTGAATTGCAGAGAAAATTGTGCTGCACACGAACGCATGGGCAAAACGATCCGAACAATCGCCAGAGTGTTGTAGAGTATATCACACCTTGCAATTGGGTCAAAGTGTTTTTGCCGTGCTCATGAATTTGGCGCAAATGCATCTGCAGAGTATACTTTTCATTGATTGTCGGGGAGTAGCGCAGCTTGGTAGCGCGCTTCGTTCGGGTCGAAGAGGTCGGAGGTTCAAATCCTCTCTCCCCGACCACAACCTTGCTCAACCACAATTGCGCTCGAGCCAACCACAGACGTGCCGTCAGTTGGCGACTCTTGATCGATGGAAATGTCCGCTCAAGCGAGCGGACATTCTTATTTGAGAATTCTTATTTGAGAATTCTTATTTGAGAGTTGTATTATTTGAGAGCCGATTTATCGAGAGGTGATCCCTTGTAGTAGACTGTAGCGCATGGAGTTCTCACCGAGAAATCGGCCGAAGGCGACGTCGACCCCATTCCTCGGCCCCTCCTATCGGCCGTGGCTTCTTCTCATCCTCCTGGCCGCTTTTTCCCTGCGTACATGGGATCTCCATCGATTGCCGCCTGGCCTTTTTTTCGACGAAGCATACTATGGCATCGATGCGCGTGGCGTCATCGAAGGTTTGGCGCGGCCTTTCTTTTTCGCCGGCAACAATGGACGCGAGCCGCTCTTTATTTATCTACAGTCGCTGACGGTGGCGCTGTTAGGCGCTTCTTCTTATTCGTTGCGTCTAACTGCCGCCTTCGCCGGGGTGTTGAGTGTGGCGGTGATTTGGGCGCTCATCCGCCGGCTGTTGCATTGGGCGCAGGGTGCAGAGAGAGCAGACGCAACGTGGGCGGCGCTAATCGGCGCGGCCGCCCTCAGCGTCTCCTACTGGCATGTCAGCCTCAGCCGCCTGGGATTTCGGGTCATTTTACTGCCGCTGTTAAGCGCTCTCGCCGTCTATTTTCTGGCGAAAGCCTGGCGGGAGGGTCGGCAGGTGAATTTTGCCCTAGCGGGCTTCTGGCTGGGCGCAACCCAATACACGTATATCTCCGCACGGCTGCTGCCGGTGGTGGTTGTAGGGTATATCGTGATCGAACTGCTGTTTCACCTGACGAGTCGGCGCAAAGAAGCGGCGAAAGTCTCCGTGCCTCTGGATCATCGTCTGCTTCCCGGCGTCGGCCTGCTGTTGGCTGTCGCTCTAACGACGGCTGCGCCGCTGCTGTGGACTTTTTGGCGACAGCCGGATCTGTTGAACGCGCGCACAGGGGATGTTTCCATTTTTACACCGGAGAGCGTCACCGCTCCCGGAACACCGGCAGAGCGCTTACTCAATAATGCGTTGCGGGTGGCGGGCGCTTTTTTTGTAACAGGCGATCTTAACCCGCGTCACAATTTGCCGGGTCGCCCCGTCAATGACCTTCTGCTGGCCGGGTTGTTCATCGTTGGGTTTGTCCGGACGCTGGGGCATTGGCGGCAACCGGTACATCGCCTGGTCTTGTTTTGGTTTCTTGTGATGTTGACGCCAACGCTGCTGAGCCTAGAGGCGCCCCACTGGTTGCGCATGGTGGGTGCGCTGCCTCCGCTGGTGTTTTTCTATGCTTCCGGCGCACAGGCGATCGCGGCTGCGCTGGGACGGCGGATGCAGGCCGCTCGCCTCTTTGCGGCCCTGCTGGCGGCGGTGCTGGTGGTGAGCGGCGCTCTGACGACGCGCGATTATTTTGTGAGATGGGCGCAATGGCCGACGCTGGCCGGCGTCTTCGACGCCGATCGGTATGAAGCTGCGGCGGCCGTGCGCGTTCTATTAGCCGACGAGAACGTCTCTGCGATCCTGCTTACGCGGCGGCTTTATCGGTCTGCCCAGATGCGCCTCCTGAATCCGGATTTGCCAGGAGCGGCCCCGCGCCTCGCCGACGAGGACGAATGGCGAGCAATCGCAGCCGGCGCGCACTATCTGATCGAATACGGCGCCGATCCGACGCAGCCGCTTTTTCTCCTCGAAAGACAAGCAAACGGCGCGTTGACCGCCATGCAGCTGTCTCCGTTCGACGCCAACGGTCGATCGATCATCGCCGCCGTTGTCGAAGGACAGTCCTTTTTTTTGCAACAATCGGTCGAGGGCCCCCCTTATCTTCCGCATGCGCATCTCTATACCGGCGAGACGCCGGCTTTGATCCTGAAGCCGGAGCGCATCCAGTATCCGTTGACCGCGCGTTTTACCAACGGCATCGAGCTGGTCGGCTATGCGCTGCCGGTGGGGGCCGCGCCATGCGAGATGGCCGGAAAAGAGCTGCCGCTGACGCTTTATCTGCGTCATAGCGACGTAGACAGGGGGGAGGACATGGAGGCGCTGCTTTTTGCCCATCTGATGTTGCCCGAGCTGCAGCTTCAGGACAACGGACCTTTAGGCAACGGCTATCCGCTGACGCTATGGCGCAACGATGACGTTATTGACGATCGCAGAACCTTCCTGTTGCCGGATCATCTGACGCCGGGCAAAGGATATTTTGAAGCCGGGCTTTTTTGGCTTTCCTCCAGCGGCGTCGTCCGCCGCGCCGGCATTGTGGACGCCGAAGGCCGCATCGGCGGCGATCAGGTGATCTTCGGCCCGATTGAACTGTGCAACGGCGTTGCGAAGGCGGCCTTCGATGACCTGTCGCCCGTCGGCGCCGTTTTTGAGGGTCGCATAGCGCTCGATGGCGTCCGCAGCGAGCGACCGGCGGACGAGCCGGGGATGCTGCGCGTCGAGCTCGGTTGGCGCGCCCTCGACCGGTCGCCGACGGCGTACACGGCCTTCGTGCACCTGCTCGACGAGGAGGGCACCATCGTCAGCCAGCACGACTTTCCCCCGGGCGGCGAGACCAACCCCACGCACCTTTGGGTTCCCGGAGAGACGGTGCGTTCGACGGCGCTGTTGTCCTTGCCGTCGGATTTCGACCCGGCGCGCTATCGCCTGCGCATCGGCCTCTACGAGCCGGTGAGCGGTCGTCAGTTGGCGGTGAAGACACCGGAGCAGGGGGAAGAGGCGACGTTTCTCATCATTGAAGGAATTGAGTGATGGATGCGAGCGCCGTCTAAATTCGTCATGCTTTCCGAACGCCAAAGGCGATTTCTTGCCGGAGGGCTGACGGCGGCGGTGTTGCTTCTGGCTGCGCTGCCGGCGTTGTGGCCTCTCCTGCAACTGGGGTTGACGCAATCCGCCGACGGCATGTTGCATGTTTTGCGCATTGCGCTGCTGACGATTCATCAGAGTGAAGGCGTTTTCTATCCGCGCTGGATGCCCGACCTGGTGCTGGGATACGGCTATCCGTTGCTTGCGTTTTACGGACCGGCGACCTATTACTTGGCCGGCCTATTTGTATTCTTGGGCTTCACTCCTGCCTCGGCATTAGCCTTGACCTTCGCCACGCTGTTGTTGCTTGCCGGCGCAGGCACGTATCTGCTCGCGTATGACTTATGGGAAGGGATGGAAGGCCGGCGTCGTCGAGCTGCGGCGATGGTGAGCGCAATCGCCTATTTGTATGCGCCTTATCTGCTTCTCAACGTGTATGCGCGGGGGGCGGTGGCGGAAGTGGGGGCGCAGGCGTTGCTGCCGTGGATTTTGTGGTTCCTGCGTCGCATCTTTTACGCTGCCAATCCGACGTCTGCCGGTCTGGGATTTGCCTTGAGTGCGGCGCTGCTGGCGCTGACGCACAACATCTCGCTGATCTTGATGCCGCCGATGATCGCCCTTTACGCCGTTGCGGTGACACTGCAGGCGCGCAGCCTGCCCTGGCCGCTGCCGTCGCGCCTCGGCGTTGCGGCGGCGGCGAGCGCAGCCGCGCTGGGCGCAAGCGCATTTTTTTGGGCGCCGTTATTGCTGGAACGCAGCCTGCTTGCGCCGACGGCCTTTGCAATCGCCGCGCGCTACGTGGGAGAAAACACCTGGGCGTGGTCGAATTTCCTTGATAGCTCCATTCCCTTCACATATTCGACGGCGATCCCGTTCCGATTGGGGATCGTGCAGTTGGCCCTGGCGATCGTTGGCTTTGCGGCGACGCCGCGTCGCTCTGTGGAGTGGTGGATGCTGGCCGCCATCACACTTGGAGCGGCTTTGATGGTTTCGGCCTTGGCGTTGCCCCTCTGGCTCAACAGCGATGTGCTGTTGATTGCGCAATTCCCGTGGCGAATGCTGGCGGTGATCAGTCTGCCCCTGGCCATCTTCCCGGCCGGCATCGTTGCACGCATTCGCCCCCGATGGGCAGCGATGGCGGGCGCTGCAGCATTGATTGCGTTGATTCTCGTCGGTCAACGGCCTATAACGACTGCCTTTACACCGTTGCTCGAGCAGCCAACCACAATTGGACGACCGGCGGTCGCGCAATTCGAGTTTCAGACCCACGCCTATGGCACCAGCTCATCGAGCGAGTTTCTGCCGCGCTGGGCGGGAGGCGATCTTTTTGGCGACGCAGCAAAGGGGGACGAAATTGAGCCGGCCCCTGAGATTCACCTGGAGATAGGATCGCCCATCGAAATGCGATTTGCCGTTACCACCAGCCTCCCGATTGATTTGAAGATCGCCAATTTTTATTTTCCCGGCTGGTCTGCCACCATCGACGAGCAGGCAACTGCGCTGCATCCTGACGTGGCGCGAGGGATGCAGACGGTCACCGTGCCGGCGGGCACGCACTCCATCGCAATCCGCAACGTCGGCAATTCTCTGTATCGCGCAACGACCTGGGTGAGTCTGACGACGCTGGCCGCGCTGGTGATCGGCGTCTGGATCAAGGGTGCAAACCGTCGCCGGTTGGCGGCGGTGCCGGCGCTCTGTTTGGCGGTGGGGCTGTACACGGCGCTGCAACCTGTTCCGCAGCCCGGAGCTTGGCTATCGACGCATGTCGACGTCGGCGATGGCGCGTTAGAGCTACTTGGCGTTCGCTATCAGGTGGAAGAGGATCGATTTTTGCATCTCTTCCCTTACTGGTTCGTGCGCTCCTCGATGGATGGGCGAATCCATTGGCGGCTCGTCGACGCCGAAGGACGCGCAGCGACGTCGGCGAGCGGAGATGCTTTTTTCAATACGGTTCGACTGGCCAGCATCCCGGCGCGAACGCTCTTTGACGATGCGTATCAACTGGCGTTACCGCCTGGGTTGGGGGCGGGCGAGTATATGCTAGAAGTGGCTGTCGCTGCGCCCGGAGAAACACCTATCTTCGCCGCCGTAGGAGCGCTTCGATTGTCCGGCGTTCCTAAAACGGAGTCGCCGTCGATGCAGCCGCTCCACCTGCGCTTTGGCTCGTCCATCCTGTTGGATGGATGGAGCGCGCGCGTGGATGGACGCCCTGCCTCCGACGACACTGTGAAGATGCTTGTGCTGCGTCCGGGGCAAACGCTGGAGTACACCTTCTACTGGCGGGCGGAGGACGTCGTTGATGAGAACTATCATGGGTTTGTCCATCTGCTCGATCATACGAAGCAGGCCGTGCTCCAATATGACAAGACGGCTGGCTCTTTGTCGGCGCCTTCTCGGCTATGGAATGCCTTTTATCCACAGCCGGATGGGTATCGGCTTGTCATCGGCGAAGAGACGCCCGGCGGACTCTATCATCCCATCGTCGGCCTGTATCGCTTCGGAGACGGCCAGCGATTGCCTATCATTGACGCAGAAGGGCAATCGCTCGGAACTGAACTGGCGTTGCCGCCGGTGAAGGTGGTCGTCCAACCAAAGGCTGCGCCTTCACAGAAGGTCAACGTGCGGGTCGGCGATTGGGGAGAACTGCAGGGGTTCACGATGGCCCCGGATACTGCGACCGTGGCGCCGGGCGATGTCCTGACGTTGACGCTGTTTTATCGTGCGGATGGTCCTGCTCCGCTTAACTACACGCGCTTTATCCATGTGCACAACCCGGTGCTGGGCATGGCGGCGCAACAGGATGCGCCGCCGCTCAACGGCGGCAACCCGACGAGCTCATGGGTTACAGGAGAGCAGATTGTCGAGACGGTTGCGTTAACGGTTCCGCATGACGTACAGGAAGGAGAGTATACGGTTTGGTTTGGCATGTATGATCCGGCAAGCGGGGAGCGAGCAATGCTGCGCAATGCGACGGGTCAGCCGCTGCCGGACAACCGGTTTGCGCTGGCCGGCATAGCGGTTGAGCGATAGGTGAAAAGCCGCCGGCCGGGTTCCTCTACTTATCGCTCTTACTCACCTGGATTCGGGCCAACGCAATCTGACGATCCACGAGAGGGGCTCCTTTATCATCCGTCAAGATCACGCGCTCGCCGTTCTCCGGGGCGTACATGCCGATATTCAACATATATTCACCCGGTGAAGCGTCTCGATTTACCATGAGCACCACCTGCTCGACGATAACTTCGCCTGATTGCCAGGTGTTGGTCGGGTTGCCGCCCCGAAGAGGGGGTTGGTCGATCTGTGCAGCCATGCCGAGTTCAGGCGCATAGAGCTGGAAAAATTGTGTATATGCCCGCTCGGCAGGCCGGAGCCCCTCATAGAAAAGCGTCAGCGTGATCGAGGACCCTGGTTGCACTTTCGTCGTCTCCGTCGTCAAGGTGTAGCCGAACAACCGGGCGAAGTCTCCATAGTTTACGTGCAGAGCACGTTGGGGACTGACCTTTTGAGGCGCTACAATTTTGATAGGCGTCAGATCGAGTCCGTCTTCTATCCCACCATCCGCCTCTATGAGGAAACGTTCCAGATCATCGTAATCATAGAATCCAACGCGCGGATAGTAGAGTCCACTGCTTGCATCGGTCGGGATAGTCAGCGGATATGTGTCGGATTCAGCGTAGGCTTGATCCCAAAAGCGCGGCC